>DHQK01000221.1 GCA_002411085.1 Marinilabilia sp. UBA5340
ATTCCAGGTTCAAGCATCAGGCTGGCCGGGTCGAACGAATAAAATGTGCTGTGGGTGGAATATTCGTGAAACACCGGAATGGAAGCCGCTACCGTGTATGGACTGACTCCTGGTGTGCGCATTTCCCACATCTCCAGTTTGTATTGAATATTTCCGGCGGCCATGGGACTGCCCACCTTACTGCTGAGCCAGGAGAAAGTAACAGGCATGCCGATGTACTGACCCAGCTGTCCGTCATTGCGTGGTGATTGTAGTAATGGTGGTTCCCCAATGGTAATCCAGGCAGAAATGGTTCCCTGATTGGAGATGACTTTGTTGGTATGAAAATGCAATACCTCAACGGTAAACCGGTAAAACCCTTCGGGTAGCTGTCCCGAACTGCGATAAGCTTTTTTGCTGTATCCTTTAAACAGTAACTTGTTGATGTTAAAATTGTCGATGAGATCTTGTCCAAAAAGCAGGGTGGTACTTCCGCCGTCCAGGTAAATGGGAGTTGTGGTGAGGGTAGGCGGGTTTTCGATGGTGACTCCTGCGGTTTCCATCTTCAGTCGTAGTTTTACCGGCAGGTTGGCCACATCCAGATCGTTGACGACAACGGTAACCATGAGTTTCTGCGATCCCATGGCACTGTAATCGCTTAACTTCAAAGTGTAGGGCGGCATCAGAGTGGGGGAGACATAAATGGGGTAGTTGTTTTGTGCCGTTAGGGACGACACAAACAACTGAATCAGGAGTGTTAGTATGGTTAAGATTTTACGCATTTATTACTTCTTATATTATTCCACCACAATTTTGATTTGCCTTCTTTCTCCTTCAACGGTCAAAACTACAACATAAACACCGGTATTGATGCCGTTTAGGGTAAAACGTTCATGGTATTCGTCCAAACCGGTATTGCTTTTATCATTGATCTTAATTCCTTCGGTTACGCTGAAAACAGCCAGATGGATTTCTGCCGTTTCACGAAGTTCCACATCCACCGAGAAATTTCCCGGGTTGGGATTGGGCGAAACGATAAACGATTTGATCAGCGGATCCTGATAACCCATAATTTCGTCCTCCATTTCACTTCCATCCCCTTCTATGATTTCCACTTGTTTGGCCATGTTGGAAAAACAACCACCCGAATAGGCATAGAGGGTAACATTGTACATGCCCGTTTGCAAAGCTTTCAGATGCAGCACATAATCATCGGCGATGGCCGGGGTTTGATCTGAAAATACGTCTGGTTCATATTCCCAGGTCATACTGTCAAGTGGCAGATTAGAAATTTCAAAAATCTCCAGGGTATCGTTCAGGAAAGCTTCGGAAGTCATCAGAAAATCAGCCTGCAGTGCATCGTTTCCTATTTCCACATTGATGGTATCGTATGCAAAACATCCCCGGTAATTGGTGACCTTCAGGAAGAAGGCCCCTTCGCTGTCAACGGTGAAATAGCGTTCATTGGATAGCGTGTCTTCTTGAGCAGTCCACAGGTGAGCGGCGAAATTTTTTCCATCGATGGTGATGGCGTTTCCGGGACACATCAGAATGTCTTCTCCTATATCGACCGTTTCCATTTCGGGTTCATCAATTACGAAGTCTTGCTCAAAAACGCAGTCGTTGGAGTCGTTAAGGAGAACCGAGTAACCCCCTTTGGCCAGATTGGAGGCTGTGGCAGTGCTGTCTCCATTGGACCAGCTGAATTCATAGTGGCCCACTCCCCCCTTGGCTTGCAGTTGAATGAGGCCGTCACTGTAACCATAACAGTGGGCGTTTCTTATCTCGAGAATATTGATCCCTAAGGTGTCGGGTGTACTTACTTCAAAATAGCGGGTGCTCTCGCAAAGATTGGTGTCACGCACTGTGACATAATGCGTTCCTGCTTCAAAGCCATTGGCTGTCTCTCCCTCTTGATTATCAGACCAGATGAATCCGTAGGGAGCTTGCGGTGTGGCTGCCTCTACACTTATTACCTTTGCTTTTCCGTTGCTGTCGCCATAGCAGAGCACGGGTGTTGTCTCAATTTCTGTAATGGACGGATTGGTTGACGGATTGATGGTTTGTTCCAGATACTGTGGGCAGTCATTTTGATCTTTCACGTTCACAGCATAAAATCCACCTTGAGCAAGTCCGCTAATGGAATCGGATGTACTGATTTCTACTCCTGATGCATTCATCCATTCGTAATAATATGGAGCTGTTCCTCCCTGCATAGAGACTGCCATGGCGCCATTGTCGGTGTTGCAAGTGGTATGGATTACATTGATGTGGCTGAATTCCAAAGGTTGGGGCTCATGCACAGTGGTGGTCAACGTGTCGTAACCTACGCAGTTATTGGCATCAGAAAAAATAAAAGTGTAAGTCCCGGCAGTAAGATCATTTGCCGTCGTATCTGTGGTCCAGAGTTCCTCCTGATTATCGGTAATGAATTTGTAAGGCGCAGTTCCTCCGGATATGTCAAACGATATGGCTCCGTTGGCATTGCCATAACATTTTACACTGTCGATAAGGCTCACAGCAGCCCTCAGCGAGTCGGGTTCTGTGATGAAGATGGAAACTTCGCGTTCTGCTCCTCTCTTGTCAATCAGATAAAAAGTATGTTCTCTGGGGGATAATTCCATCCATGCAGATCCGTTTTGGAAGGTTTGGGCATCGTCGTGACGATACTGATATTCTCCCCAACCACCGGAGGCATTTACGCGTACATAGGCATTTCGGGCATTTTTACAGTTTTCATTTTCGTATTCTGCGACCTCTATTTTTAGCGGTTTTTCGGGGCCCAGGACTGTGATTTCTCTTGATATTTGATTGTCGTACCGATCGGTGACGGTCAGCAGATAAGAACCGGCTACCAAGTGATCAGCAATGCTTTTGTTGGAGAAATCACTGATGTCTGCAAGTCTCAAATGTCCCGTGAGGCCTTCCCACTGATATTCAAACGGGCCTATCCCCCCGCTGATGTTGGCTTCGATGCGTCCTTTGGCATCTCCGTATTCCAGGGTGTGAGTCACCTTAATATCTGAGAAGGTGAGTTCTTCGTATGCATCGATATCGAACTGAGCTACCGCTTTGGTCTCATCAGGATAAAATGCAGAGATAAGCCAGGCACCAGGCATCATGCCTTCTACGGAAAGTGTGTCGTTTTGCAGAGAATACCCGGCAGGCAATTCATTCATGGACTCCAAAACCTCTGTGGTTTTATCAGGAGATACAATCTCAATACTGTCTATGGGTAACAGAGGAGACAGCAGTCTGACAAACCCGTCGGCGGCCTGCCAGGAGGTTTCTCCACGAATCTCGAGGATCTCCATGACACCATCGTGGATATCTGACAAATAGAAGCTTTCGGTCTGACTGCAACTCCCGGCATCCGACACGGCTATTTCGTAATAGCCGGAAGGAATTTCCTCGAGCATGGGGGAATTGCCATTAGCAATGGGAAGACCCGTTTTGGCATCGCTCCATTGCCAGGACAAGGGCTGATGGCCTCCCGTCGCATTGGCCTGCAACCAGCCATCGTGGCCCCCCGGAGCGGTTGGATAACCCGCTTGAAGCGGTTGTTCAATGGTAAGCAGACTGTCGTTGGTCAACTCTGTTTCCAGATTGAAATGGCAACCCATGTCGTCAGATATCATCAACGTATAAGCTCCTGCAGGGCGATTGGTGTACTCAACGGGTGCTTCGCCATTGGTTTGAATAGTGTCAGCCGAGTTGATGAAAGACAAATTGTAGGGAGCGGTTCCTCCTCCGATGGCCACATTAAAACGGCCGTCATTGCCACAGGACGGATGTACGATGTCTTCTGTTGATGCGTGCAGAAATTCGGTGGGTGAAAGAATCAACACGGTATCCCTGAAGGTGGCTCCCAGTGCGTCTTTTACTGTTACTATATAGCTCCCGGCCGACAGGCCGTCGAAGCTTTGGAGGTTGGTAAAACCGGCTTCATTGTCCACCGGTGCATTTTCAATGATTCGTTTGTACTCATAATCACCCCATCCACCGGTGCCTTGTACTTCAAAACTTCCGGTCATGGCTTTGCATAGGGCATCCTGGCGACTGATGACTTTAAAGTCAAGTGCTTCTTCAGGCTCCGTAACCACCAGTGGAGATGACATGAAAGTACATCCCTTGTGATCGGCAGTTTGTATAAGGTAAGTTCCGGCATTTATATTTCGGAATGCATAGGGACGTTCATTAATGGCCCGAAGTGTGTCTGTAACAGTTCCCGGAGCGGTATCCGGCATTAAAGTCATATATTTGAGGCCCGGGTTTCCATTGAAAACTCTTCCCCGGATGATACCGGAACTTTCACCCTTATCAATGACGGGCCTTATGGTATCGGTAAGCAGGTAGAGGGAGTCGGGCTCAAAAACACTGATGACCCATGGCGTATTGGAGTGACACCCCTCTTGGTCGCTAATGGTGAGGGCATATTGTCCTGCTGCCAGTCCGCTGAATTTCATGACCGACTTCCAGTTGGTGATGGTATCGGCATAGGCGGTCTCCTCGTTGGATAAGAGGAGGGAATCAACATCATAAGTACTGCTGTTAAAGCCTTCTATTTCGATGCTGCCGTTGTGTTCGTTGTAGCATCTTGCTGAATCCTGCACTGCCCCGGAGATGGAGGGGTTGGTGTAGCTCCTTAGATTGAATCTTCTTCCTCTTCGACAACCTAAGGTATCTTCCACAATGAGCTGGTATTGTCCCCCGTTTTGACATGTTTCAAGCAGTTCAAAAACATTGTCCTCGGTGCAGGTGTTGCTTTTGCTGATGGTGGCATCATTCAGCTTCCACTCATATTTATACATCAGGTTCCCACCGGTCACTCTGGCTGAAATGGATCCGTTGTCCAGTTCGCAGGTGGGCTCAATGATGTCGTTGATGTGGATGGTTAAAGATTCAGGCTCGTTGATTTTTACTGTATCAATCAAAACTTTCTCGCAGTTTGCATGTAAGCTGTCTTTCAGGTAGATGTAATAGGTGTCAGAGGCAAAAAGACTTTCTTTTTTTGTGCCACCATACCAGGTGTCAATATTGTGAACCTGCCATTTATAGAAACCACTTCCTCCGGATAAATTCGTTAGTTGTATCTCACCGTTGCCTTCACCAAAGCACCTTATATCTTTCTTTAATGCAGATCCTGATACAACTTTGGGTTCTTTGAGCCGAATGGTATCAGTGGAAGTAGAGCCCTCTCCAGAATCTTTGACAGAGAAGACGAAAGCTCCTTTTGATAATCCATCAAAAAGGTTGGAAGTGGTCCAGGCTTCCTCATTTATTTTAAACATATATGGACTTCCCCATCCCCCCGTAGCATTAATCTGGATTCGGCCGGTATTACTTCCGGGGCAGCTTATGGTGTCAAGAACAACAGCTTCAATTGCTAATTCTGAGGGTGGAGATTTAATATCCTGCTCTAATGTATCTGAATAAGATTCTCCTGAGCTAACCCAGAGTTTGTAAGTTTTTCCATCAATAGTTCCATCTAATTGGGTAAATTCGTGCGTTTTGGAAGTAGTTGAATTAGAAGTGATAATAATAGTATCTTGTGTTTCTGAAAGGTAACTCAGATGATAAATGTAATTGCAGGATCCGGTTTCATTAATGCTTACATTTATGTTACCAGAATTTGTTCCAAAATTTTTGACATTTTGATAATTTGAAATACTCAAATTAATTTTGTTGTAATCAGGGATTATGTAATTTTCTTCTATTGTTTTTGAACAATGAAAAGAACCGAGTGTATCGGTAATTTTTAGGTCTATAACTTCACTATTTGCTGGCCCAGCTATGTGCACTATGGTATCACTCTTAATGCTAATAGATAAAATATCTTTAGGGTCAATTATTTCAGCAGAAAGAGCCCCTAGGACATTTTCTGTATGAATGTCAATGGTACCATTTGAGCAACTATTGGGAGGTGCATTAAAAATAACGGTATCAATAACCAATTCATCAGGCCCCGGGACTGTAACTTCCCCTTTTACTGTACAATTATTGGCATCCGTAACTGAGTATGTGTAGGTGTCCTTGAGAAGATTGGTTATGTTATTGTTGCTTTCGGTAATTCCGTTAAAAGTGTAAGAGTAATTTTCTCCAGTACCTCCACTTGGTGTTAACGTTACTTTTCCATCACTGGAACAGGACAATGAGGTTGGAAGTGGGTTCTCATTCACCGAAATCAGTGAAGGCTCTTCCATTTTGACCTGTAGTGCTTTTGAATTGGGATAAACCGTTTCATCATTTTCGTTCTGGTAGCTGTCGAAAAGAACAATGGTGTAATCTCTTTCAAGATTGTCTATTGCTACAGAATCAGCCTCTATAGGATATCTTGTAGGATTTCCAGGGCCCGATTTCAAATAGTAATAATCCCCCAGACCACCGGTTATTTTTGAAAAAGTTACTGAACCAGTTTTAGTTCCTTCATAACTTTCACTATTACACGGAATAGTATTGATAATTGTGTCTCCAACCACAATAGGGTCGGGAGCATTTATTTGAAGAGGGATTTTTACCGGAAGGCAATAGTCGTCATTTTTATCTGATAGTATTTCGAGATTATGGTTGCCCGCAGCAAGGGAAAAAGTAAGATAACCATCATATACAATTATCTCCGTATCTTCGGCTCCATTATTCCCAGGTGAGATAATTGTCTTTTCAGAAAAATCGAATTTTATTTGGCTGTTATCAAGCACCTGATTGTTTATTTTAAGTTCGAAACACTCTGAATTAGGTTCATTGATGCAATTTTCATAGTTTAAATAGATTGTTGCCTGACCTCCCAATCGTGGCATGTGAATCGTTTTGTTTGGTAATTCTCTATAGAACTCAAAAGATACTTCTGGAAGGTTAATGTTTGTTTCCAAGGGGCAAGTCAGGGATTCCTCCATTGGTGGTTGTTCAACTTTTAGTCCAAAAGTTGTTTTTTGAAAAGAGATATTGTTATTGAAGTTGGATGAAGAAATAACATAAAAACCATTTTCAATATTATCCTTTTGAACCGGGGCTATATTGGTGCCTTGGTCTGATGCTATATCTGAAAGGGTGACATTTAAATCATGCTCATTCGTAGCAGGGATTTTTAATATAGAATTTGATATTTCCGCAGGATCTATTTCCATGTGCACCTCTTCCCCGTTGTAAATTGAAAAGTAGTAAAGTGTAGAGGTGTAACCAATCTCAAGTGCAGAACCGGATCCATAGGCTCTGGGTTTGTGCGTTTTAAAGACCAGTGTTTGATGTTGTCCACGTATCAGATTTTCTTTGATATCTTCATAATTTATGATAATTGTGTCTCCGTTAGGATCAATATGACTCGCAATTTCAAAATAGGAACTTCTAAGTTCTTGCTCTCCCCATAATAATATGGAAGAACGACTTGCCCCAACAGAAAAATATGGGCTGGTGGTGATAAGAATATCCTTTTTACAGGCATAATCATCATTTGTAGTCAAGGTGTCTTTGTGGCTTTCCAGAAAGGAAATATCTTCAATTAAAATAGGGCAGTCAATAACGAATTCATATTGTACAAGACTATGATTTGTAAATCCATTTGCATTTAATACGGTGGATATATATTTTTTATCATCACCTAATGAATAGTTTTCTGAAGATGTTATTTCCCCACCGCTGACCCCTCCATTATACATCGGATATCCTTCAAAATAATCCCATTTAGTATAGAGTTCAATTCTTGTGGGAATTGCCTCACTTGAAAAAGTATAGTCTCTGGATGACACAATGGGCATGTCGTTTTCGTTATTGCTTGAAAGTGAGATTGTTTGAGTTGTATTGTTACTCATCTCAATTCTAACCTCTACAACTGCATTATTTTTATGATTTATAAAATATGAATCATAACCTCTAAGTTCAGAATGAACAACATAGGTTTTAGATTGCCCTTTAACAGACAAACCAGTGGCAACCAGAATTACTATTAATAGAATAGATTTAAAGGGGGGCATGGTACAAAGGTTTAGAAACTTTAATGTTATTCATTTCAAAAACAAATGTTGTTTCCGATTGGATGAGGCGGTTAATGATTAATTTGTGTTCTTGACACAAAAAACCAGTCCTTGGCTCATTTCAGTGGAGCTTCCTCCCGCAATTCCATCATGTTCATATGAGAATAAAACCACAGGCCACCTATTATCTGTCCAATGAGGTTTTTTGAGAATGATATAGCAATATTCGCCGTCAATAGGTTTTATGTCAAATCCATATAATGCTTCACCATTACCCGATTCTCCATTAGGTTTGTTTTTCCAGCCGGTCTTTGATTTTAATTTTTTTCCGATTTGTGTTTCTTCCCCCTGCCAATAGTCAAGATTTGATTCTTTTTTTCCGAGAAAAACCTCAAGTTGTTCCCAATCAAAAGTGTTAGCGGCTTTGAAACCTTTAGGGACAAAATCTATGTCATGTTTTTGTATTGTATAGTGTTGGTACTCATGTCCATATTCTCTGTTTCGATTTTTGGATATTTCCGTTCCGTCCCAATAATGGAGTGAAATAATTGGTTCTGTGATCCAAATCTGATCTCCAATTTGTCTTGGTTCATAAATATTGAAATCGGGGTCTCTTACAAACTTACTGGTGTCTAATGGCATTTCTCTGATTGATTTTAAGGAGTAAATGCCTTTGTTATCAAAAAGTTTGAAGGAAATAGTATAAATCTGATTAGGTTCTAACTGGTCAAAGGTGATACTCTTTGTTCCTTTTTCTACTTTTTGGGACGTTTCATTCTTGTCAGAAGATATGGTGATTTCGATATAATCAGTAACTTCCGGCTCTTCCCAGGAAAATGAGAGAGAACGTTCTTTGATCTCAGTAGTCTTTAATTGTGAAATACCCTCATTTGCGGAGTAAAAAATAGATGTTTCACTAAATACTTCTTTGTTTTCAATATTTGCTGGTTGAACGCCAACAGGGAAATAGTTTTGAGCTTTTAGCTTCCAATAATACTTTTTGCTTCGTTCCAATTGGTTTTCCATCTTGAAGGAGTTCTGTTTTATATTTCTGAATATGTCCCATGTTTGACCATCTACACTCAGATAAAGATCATAACGTATACTATCTCCTTCTGGGTCTTTGCCTTCTTCCCAATGAAAAGTCAGGTTTGTTGGTTCTACTGATTCCTCGTTTGCAGGAGATATAAGTGTTGGAGAATCTGGTTGGTGATTCATTGGTTCGGAGTCATCTTTTGAGCATGCATGTAGTGTTAATAAGATGATCGTTAATGCAAAGATGAGGCTGTTCGTAGTTTTCATATTCAAAGCTTTATGTTAGTTTTTCATGTTTATATTCAAAGTGGTTGTTGTTAGATGCTTTCCTGGTAGCTCATATCTTACTTCCATAGGGTATAGTCCCTTAATAACCTCAGGAGGGTATTCTTGTCGCAAAACAGCATATTCTGTGAATGTCAAGGATTGTTTTTGTGCGACTTTTATGCCAATAGCTGTTTTTTGGTAGCTTAAATCTCTTGAGCACCAGTAAGGAATTGAATTTATGAGTGTTCCTTTAGGATACATTAGGGTTGCCGTTCTTGTTTCTAATTCACTTTCATTTAATCCTCTTGTTCCTCTGCTATTAAAAATACGAATCGGTTTTTCTGGAGGATATCCATATTCCATGAATTGATTGCTCCTGTTTTCACGCTTGTTTTGAATACTTTTAACAGGGCAATCACCATACATGGTGAGATAAATTGAGTTGTTATACCAGTCGGTTTGATTTAGCTTTGCTTTAAAGTGAATAAGTTTGATGTTTGATTGTGCTTCTCCCATCTCGAATTTGTCAAAATATTCATTTTCAGTGAGGTTTGCTTTTATTTGATGGACAAAGGGTTCTGTATAATCAATCCAACCTGTTCCTGGAATATCAAATTTTCCCATCTTTTCCGCAAACGTGTCATACGAGCTGGTACGGAAGTCGAGTGCCACGATCTGCTTCAGATCCAGGATAGCCAGGTTACCCTCGGCATGCTGTTTTTCCACTTGCAGCGAATCATTGCCTTGCATGGTTTGTTTTTGTGTTTTAATGTTGTCGGTGATCGCGGCTCTTTTTTGGGGGATATTGACAATGGCCAGTTTGTATATCTCATTGTTTGAGAAATTGAAATCGGCTGTGGAGAACGAAATTTCCAGGCGCAGGCCATTTCTTGACATAGAGCTCCAACTAAAAGGCACCGTCTGACTGCTTCCTGAAGCATCGGAGAGCATCACTTCCTGGTCAAACCCTTCCGGTTTTTCTGTGGTGAAGAGATAGCGATAATTTTCTGTAAGCAATAGATATCCCTTGTCGTATTCTTTGGGATAGTAATTGTATTGCCGGTCGATGGGATAACTGAATTTTACATGTTCAGGCAGGATATGATCGGGGCGCTCACCGCTTTCGAAAGCTATTTCCTTACTTTCATACAGGGGGTCGCCATTGGCATCTTTTACTATTTCCCAGGATCCATTGTTTTTCTTTTGAAATCCTACTTTTGCGAATACTTTGAAATTGGCGTGACTTTCGAATGGTTCTTCAGGATCCAGTGCAAAAGTGCGGTTGTCGTTACTTAACTCTTCTATGCCCGATAGTTTGGTCCCGGAATCCACATTGGTGATGTAGAAATCTTCCAGGGTTACTCTGTACCAGGCAGTTTTACCATTGGGTTCATCAATTTCCATAGGCGTATTTACCGGGATGTTGAATACGGCCTGTGGTGCAGCAAAAACATTCACATCCGATTCTCCATCCGAAGGAGTGAGCTGACCAATGATTTCTTCTCCAAAAGGACTTCCTGCACCTACAACGAGGCATTCGTCCCCGATCTCGAAATCTACCTGGCAACGGCCCGAAATCAATCCTCCAAGCGCCCTGAAACGTCCGGCAACAGTACCATTGAAGTAGAAGGGATTGGGACCTGCGCCCTGCAGCAAAGCAGCAGCCGACATATCTAAAATGCTGAAGCTTCGCTTTCGACCAAAAATACGGGCTTCCATGC
>DHQK01000277.1:0-1423 GCA_002411085.1 Marinilabilia sp. UBA5340
GCCGCAGCGATCAAGCATAGACTTATGTTGTGAGTGGACCTAACTATCTGATTTTTAAAAAGATTTTAGCCATCGGTTGTGCAAATGGATATTTCCATTAAATTCAATGACTTATGAGGGGTTTTATGATTTTTAAAAAAAACTCGCAACATAATATTTTGTTTTACTACGTAGTTCACCGTGTCTGGCATATCCCGTTCCTCTCTTTTATAAACTATCAAGCCAGTCAAGGGTCTCCACGCTGTTTAAACAGCCGATTAATTCATCGACTTTACTATCTGGCTTTATTTTAGACTCAGTATATTCAATAAACTTTTTCTGGATATCACGCTTTCTTGATAGATCAAGCTGCAGATAAAACATGGTTGATTCAACGCTTTGATGGCCAAGTCGATTTTTAATATCAGACACCGGCGAACCCGATGTCAGCATGTTCACTGCACAGGAGTGCCTGAAGCAATGCACCGGACTCAAGTTTTTAAGACGTTTCGGCGGCAATGCTTCTGCCAGGTATTTTCTGCAGATTCTATTTATTCCATGTCTTGTCAATTCCCGCTTCCGCTGGTTGATAAACAGCCGATGCGCAAATAAACGGATGGGGTCAATCCGGTAATTGATAATGTAATCCGATATCAAAGAGGCGGTTTTCGGCCACAGATTAATCAATCGGTAACGGTTCCCTTTGCCCAAAACCGCAATGGTTTCGTTTGCAGGATCAAAATAATCAAACTCAAGGGTGGCAATTTCACTGGCCCTGGCACCGGAGTCATAAAGAAGGTGGAGGATGGTAAAATCCCTCATGCCTTCTTTCTTTTTCAAATCAACCGCCTTGAAGACCTTCATGACCTCTTCAGGGTATAAAAATCCCATCAGTTTTTTTTGAGCTCTTTTCTGTGGGATAGTCAGGATGACCTCAGCGATATGTTTTTTATCCGGATGCATGAACCGGAGCATCTTTGCCAGTGACTTGATCACGGCCAGACGGTTATTTCGGGTCTGAACAGTGTTTTTACGATCTGTTTCCAAGTGATACAGGAAGGCCAGTACTGACCTGGCCGTTAAATGTTCAATCATGAGTGACTTGATCTTGATCGAGTGATAATCAGCTAAAAAATGCAGGAATAAAGAAAATGTCTGCCGGTAGGTTTTAATGCTTTGTTCACTGGTCCCTTTTATCCGGGGCAGGTATTCGTAAAAATATTGATGCAGGCAGGTGGATAATCTCATACATCCTCACTTCGTAACATTGAAAAATCAAGCATTTGCCGGCGATGTTCCGCATCCAGCACCCTCAGATATTTGGTCGTGTATTTATACTCGCTGTGCCCCATGTAAGCTGCCAGCACCGGCAAAGCATTCTGTGGAGACTTCCCCTGTTGTTTAATCCGTTTCAATGTATTTACAGCAAATGAATGACGAAGTA
>DHQK01000277.1:1655-4260 GCA_002411085.1 Marinilabilia sp. UBA5340
TGAATGACGAAGTGAGTGTCGTGTCGGGTTGCTGAAGTTTGTAGCACCGATGATTCTTCTGGGCTGTTCAAGGTTTATGTTTAAAATCGCTTTTTTAAATTTTCGAGCCATATAAGGACGAGACAACCCTTTTCCATCCCTTTTGATCAACAATAAAGGATGGTCATTCGCAATAATAAAATGCCGTCGTATGTTTAATAAATTATCAATTTCACAAGCAACCGCCTTGGGTACAGGGATCAGTCTGTCTTTTTTAAATTTTGTCTTTTCAATATAGATTGTTCGTTCTTCATGCCTGTAATTGTTTTTCAGTAAATTAAAGGTTTCTGATATTCTCAACCCACACCGGGCCATCAGTAAAAAAGAGATATAGCCACTAAAATCAGCCAGGTAATACTCCTCGGTTCGTCGCATCAATTTGATGACAGCTTCCAGCAAAAGATCTGTTTCATCCGGAGAAAAAATAAAGGGAACAATCTGATTTTCCGGCAGTTCAGCAATCTCTTGTATTGGATTGTCCCTGATTAAATCTCGGCGGATCAGATATTTGAAGAACATTTTAAATGTTCTAAAAAATGTATTAATGGAGCGGTTTTCACAATTTAGATCTGAGCGGAGCCGGATGAAAAACAACGGATCAAATGATGCCCAGGTTACATTTTTGTCAGCAACATACCGGTCCAGCACCCGAAGGCTGCACAGCAACATCTTATCTGAATATCCCAACTGAAGACGATATTGGATGAAGTCCTCAATGGGCGTTGCCAAAAAGCTTTTAAAGCGTTTCATCCAAAACAATCTCCCGCATAAGATTGATATGAATGCTCAGATACTTTTTAGTTGAGTCGATGCTTTTATGGCCCATCATTTCCTTGATTTCATAGATGGACGCACCAGACTCCAGCATATTCTGGGCAAATGAATGCCGTAACCAATAGGTGTTTGCAGGCAGGTTGTTTTCCCGCATACAATCTCGGATTAAGCTGGGGATATTACTCCTGCTTACAGGTTTGTGCGGGGAGTTAAGATGTAAAAATACAGTTCTGTGTTTACTTTGAGGCCTTCCGCCCACGATATAAGCTGTGATGGATTTTACAACATTATCTGGAAGGGGGAGATGGGCAGGACTGAAGTTTTTCCTTGAACGGATGAAAATTTCTTTCTGTCTAAATGAGATGTCATCCAAGGTTAACGAACTGATTTCTCCAGGCCTCAGCCCCAAGTAATACGCCAGGTGCATGGCAGCATTTGTGCGAAGGTCTTTTGCAGTTGACAGGTCCAGGCTGTCAAACAGTTTCTGCACCTCATGGTACCGTAAAAATTTTGGCGGTTTTGACCGTGCAAACTCCGGAGGGCTTACCACCAAGGGGGAGAGATCATTTTTGATATATCTATTAAAATAAAGATACTTCAAAAATTGTCTCAGATATGATCGGTTTGACCTGGCGGTCCCTATAGAATAATTGGTGTTGTACTGGGCTAAAAATTGATCAACCCGCTGGATGGATATTTCATTCAGGGGAACACCTGATTCCTGAAGATAGATATCCAGGCTTGTCAGTATCCGATGCATTCCCCTGATATTTTCCTGGGCACGGACTTGATGACTGTAATGGTCCAAATATCGCTCACAGATTTCAGGCAGTGGATGATCAGGCGTCATGACCGGATCTCCTTGAGTTTAAAATGGTCTGCAGATATTTTACGCTGTCGACAAAATCGGTGTTGTGGCAAATCATTACCATATCGATAGTGTTAAAATTCTTTTCGCATCGAAAACATCTGCTCAGGTTCGTCTTGGGATTAACGGCGGTCTGGAACTCATTGCATAAGGGGCACAGAAAACGGAAGACCCCTTCGCTGATTTTGGATGGAAGACCCAATCGTGTTTCGATCAAAACATCAATAGGGATTGAATTGCGTAATTCATAAAGTTCCTGGGAAGAGAACCGTTTGCCCATGTTGCCCCCTTTTTTTAGGATCAACCAATCTTTTAAGAACATCCGGCACCAATTTTATTGCCCCTTGGTCGGTGATATCAATGATATCTTGTAACGCAGTTTCATTAAGCTGGGGGTCAAAGCCAATAATGACAAGGGTTTCGGGCGACAAGGAATCTTGTAACGCATTTTGAATTAAAACACTCGAAAAGCCTTTACCAGTGACCATTTTCAACGATAACGTATCTTGTAACGCATCTTTGGATAACGAGGGCGTTTTTTTAGCTTTTCTCCGCTTCCAATAACCAGGATTTAGCTTGCGCCACTGCTGAACACGGATGACATTTTCCGGGCCGGAAAAATGGTCTCGATTCTTGGCTTTTTTTAACCATTTTTGCTGACTGTGCTTTTTGCTGGCTGATTTGCATGCTGGTTTTCTGCAGAATTTTTGTCTTTTTAAATTGCGGGGATCTGGAATAAATAGATCATGGCAGTTCTTACACCTGCGCCGTCGTATTTTCTTTTTCATAGACCTGGCACCTCCTCAGATCTATGATCGGTCTATACGAAATGGCGGGGTACTATTTAAAAAATAGGGGGCGGGGTCCGGCTGGATCGGGCGGGATAAAAGTCGCAACAAAAAAAAGTCGCTACATAAATAGACA
>DHQK01000224.1 GCA_002411085.1 Marinilabilia sp. UBA5340
TCTGAAAGACAGATGTTTCGACTATACTCAACATGACCCTTTGTTTGGTGCTTTGGACTTTTTGGACAAACCTCAGATGCATGTGGTACATCTAGCGCGCATTGACTGAACAAATAAATTACAGAGAGGATGGGACTTCTTTTGGATCACTTAATCAATAGAGGGAGGATCTCTTAACGCAAAACTATGAGAATGAACCCTTCGTTTGGAAATGGGGGGGAGGAATTTTAATGCTTTTTACTACCACTGGCTTACCTATTTGCTGAATTACAGGATTTCTGGTAGGCTAATGGAGTTATTTTTTCTATGCTTTAAGTCTTTTGTAATCAATATGAAGTATTTGATTTACTTCTGGACTGGCAAACGATATTTCTGCTTTCTGCCATTTAAGGATCTTTAGGATGTGTCGATGTTGTATTTCTGTTTATCAATTATTTCCTGTTGTTTAGGTATTTTTTCTTTACCTGGCAGCATAAATGGTGTACATTTAATAGAGAAAGGGCATCGTTAGTTTGCTACCATAAGAATATTGGATAGTCAGTAGCTCTATTGGGCCTTACTCTGTTTAATAATTATCTGTAGTAACCTATAAGGGGACGTGAAGTATGGTACTGACAGTTACATTAAATCCTGCCATAGATAAAATCCTTATTCTGGATTCTTTTGAATTGCATAAACTACATCGCCTTGCAGAAGGAGAAATTAGTATGGTTTCTGCTGGTGGGAAAGGGGTGAATATTGCTCATACGCTTAAGAAATTGGGCAATGACGTTATTGCTTCAGGATTTGCCGGAGGTCATGCCGGGCATCTTCTTTGCGATGCCATTCGTCAGGCCGGAATAACAACAAACTTTATTTTTAGCCGGGGATCAACACGTACAAATATCACAATTCTTGATCGTGCGAAGGAGCAACTGACCATGATTAATGACTTTGGGCAGGATATTCCAGCCGAGGATGTCCGTTTTTTTCTCGACAATTATGAAAAAATGATATCAAGGGTAGAGTTGATTGTGATTGCAGGATCTCTTCCATTAGGCGTATCCGATCAAATTTTGGCTGAAATGCTGGATGTTGCTCATCGCAGAGGAATTGGAGTGGTTGTGAATACCTCTTCTGATAAAATGGAATTATTGGTTGCGAAATCTCCTTTCGTAATTAATCCTGATATGCGTTCGAAACATCAGTTGTTTGGAAAAGAGGTGGATGGGATTGATCAATTTCTGGAAGTTGGGAGATTTATCTTAAATGAGGCTCACCAAACGCATTACGTTATTTTTACTCACCGTATTGAGAATGTTGTTGCTGTAACTCCGGAGAGAGGGTATATTATCAGACCCACTGGATTGAATATAGTCAATATGTTGGGATATGGTGATGCATGGCTGGCAGGATTTATTCATGCCTTTTTGCTGGGAAAATCGGAAAAAGACATCTTGAAATTTGCTTCAGCGGCCGGACTTACAAATGTGGAGAACATGCATAAGGAGATCCAGAATATTAAAATGATTGACAAAAATTTGTTAAGGATTCAAGTTGAAATGGTTGAATTTTAGTACTGCCCTGTGGGGGATGTAGGACACTGAAATTTGTTTTTTGAGAGGCAGACTAAAATCAGGGCAACAATTTTTCTTTAGCGTAATGGAAAATGAAAAGAGTGCGGGATTACATTTTTAGGGATATCTCATCAGTCAATGAGAATTCATCGCTGCGCAGGGTTATCGGAACAATGAAGTTACACAGATCCAGTGCTGTTCCCGTTGTAAATCAGTTGGGTGAATATATTGGTTGTATCAACGAGCAGGATATTCTTGATGCAGCAATTCCCGCGTATATGAAAGCAATCTATGATACTTCTTTTTTGGCAGGACTGGATCAGATCACCGCAAATCTTTCTGGTTTGCTTGATGAGAAGGCCGAAAAGTTTTTGGACAAAAAATATCCGTCAGTTTCTCCTGATGATTCGATGTCGCATGCTGCCGATCTTTTGTACCGGTCGAAAGGGACTATTCTTCCGGTAGTTGAAGGCAAGACTCTTATTGGGCTGATTTCCCGGATTGAAATTCTGGCCATTGTTTTGGATGAAGATAAAGAACAGAAAGAATAGATCAAGTTTACAATTGTGATTTTATCGATACTCAACGGAACCGGTTTTTCCGGCGAGGTAGTGGTTTTGGTGATATTTATTCTCACTTTTACATTTATCACTACAGAAAAACTGCCCAATGCCATCGCTGCTATGGTAGGTGCATTTCTTGTAGTAGCTTTTCATATATTGTCTCAAAATGAGGCGGTCGGTTATATTGATTTTGATACTATCGGGTTGCTTTGCGGCATGATGATTATGGTGGCAATAATGCGCAAATCCGGTCTTTTTGAGTATATCGCCATCAAAGGGATTAAAATTACCAGGGGGAATCCCTGGCGCATTCTCGTGGTTCTTTCTATTGTTACTGCGGTGCTCTCAGCTTTTCTCGACAATGTAACTACCGTGCTGATTATTGTGCCGCTGACATTGGCTGTTGCCGATAATATCAACATAAATCCACTCCCCATTTTAATTTCAGAAATCCTTTTTTCCAATATTGGAGGGACTGCAACACTTATTGGCGATCCTCCCAATATAATGATAGGAGGGGCTACGCACCTTAATTTCATGGATTTTATGCTTAATAATTTGCCCCTTGTTTTGCTGGTGTCTGTGATGACCTTTTATTATTTGAAACTGATTTATTATAAACAGTTGATTAAAGGAGAAATTGATACCGGGAAAATAAATGCATTTGATGAAACAAGATCCATCAGGGATAAGACATTTTTTATAAAGAATCTGGTTATTTTTTCGTTGGTGATTATTGCTTTTATGACTCACCATCTTCATGAAATCAGCATGGCTTCACTGGCATTGGGATGTGGCTTTATTCTTATGATGAT
>DHQK01000067.1:0-1569 GCA_002411085.1 Marinilabilia sp. UBA5340
GAGAAGACGACGGCCACCCATTTGTTTTTCAAATCCATATTTCTCGAATTAAAATTCGAGGAATATGACGCTCCCGACAGGGGGCGTCCATTTGAAAAACAAAAAGCGTGTTTGGATACCAGAATAAATTCTATGCAAACCAGAAATCACCCTTGGGGTTACCGAGAATAAAATATTGGAAAACCAAAGATCATTTACAGCAGATCAAAACTATTCTTCGTTGCATTTCAGAAATCTGTCTCATGGTTCCCCAGTATCAATTTTGTTAATCAAAAAATATCCAGGGCATCAGGCTCCACTTTGAGAATGACAAAATAGCACCCGCAAGATGACATAATGTCATCTTATGATACAGATTGGGACCTTTTTAGGTACAAACTGACCATCCTTGATCAGCGTCATTTATAATTCCCGCCGAACGACAATTAAAATTCCCGAAATTTAAGAATCAAAAAAAATGGTAAAAACATCCAAATCGAATGGAAGGAGAGATTTGGATGGTAACGGACCAGCAAGTAAGGAGGTTGTTCAAGTTGATTCAGTCAGAGAAAAATTTCGGGATAGCAGCAATGAAGGCTGGGATGGATGAAAAAACGGCTCGAAAGTACCGTGAGCATGGGAAATTGCCAAGTGAACTTAAACAGGAGCATACCTGGCGCACACGCAAAGACCCGTTTGAGGATGTCTGGGATGGTCTCAAAACCATGTTAACCATAAATCCGGGTCTGGAGGCTAAGACATTGTTCGAAGATCTACAGCGGAGATACCCCGGCAGGTTTGCCGATGGTCAATTACGGACCCTGCAACGGAGAATAAAGCATTGGAGGGCAACGGAGGGACCGCCCAAAGAAATCTTCTTTGCCCAAATTCATAAGCCTGGCGAGTTATGCCAGTCAGATTTCACCCATATGGGCAAACTGGGTATCACCATAGGCGGTGCCCCTTTTGACCATCTGATCTATCATTTCGTTTTAACCTATTCCAATTGGGAAACCGGCACTGTCTGTTTTTCCGAGAGTTTCGAAAGCCTGAGCCAGGGCCTGCAAAATGCCCTATGGGAACTTGGCGGTGTGCCGCAGCAACATCGTACCGATTGTCTGACCTCTGCTGTTAACAAGGTGACTCACCCTGAGGAATTCACCAGCAGATACCAGGATCTTGTAGACCATTACGGTGTCACGCCTTGTAAAACCAACCCTGCCAGCCCCAATGAAAATGGAGATGTGGAGCAGCGCAATTACCGGTTCAAAAAAGCGGTTGACCAGGCATTGATGCTGAGAGGAAATCGGAATTTTAATAACCGGAAAGAATATGACCGGTTTCTTGCCAAACTGTTTGGACAGCTCAATGCCGGTCGTAAGAAGCGGTTCGCGCAAGAACTGGAAGTGTTGCACAGATTGCCTAAACGTAGACTTGATGCATGTAAAAAGCTGGATTTAAAAGTTGGTCCCAGCAGTACCATCCGGGTCAACCACAATGTTTACTCCGTAGACAGCAGGCTCATAGGAGAAAACGTTCAGATCCGCCTTTATATGGAATGCCTTGAAATCTGGTACGGCCAGAAAAAGG
>DHQK01000067.1:1808-2900 GCA_002411085.1 Marinilabilia sp. UBA5340
ATCTGGTACGGCCAGAAAAAGGTCGATACTTTGCCACGGCTGCGGGGTGAGGGAAAATATAAAATCAATTACCGGCATATTATTGACAGCCTGGTTAAAAAACCGGGGGCATTTGAAAATTATCGTTATCGTGATGCCATGTTCCCCACCAGCCGGTTCCGAATTGCCTACGATAATTTAAAAAAGCGCTATACCGCTAAGAGTGCTGCAGCAAGATATCTGAAGGTATTATGCCTGGCGGCAAAAACCAGTGAAGTTGCAGTAGACAGCGCCTTGATGATTTTAATAAACGAAAATCAGACGATTAGCAGAGAGACTGTTAGACACCTTATCGAGTCCAGCACCCCTGCCAGCAGGCCTAATGATATTCATATCCAGGAAGTTGATTTGACCCGCTATGACGAATTGCTCAAGGAGGTGGCGGCATGATTGATGACCGGGATCAGATAGAAAACAATCTTAAAAGTCTCCATATGCCGACCATGCGCCGCAGTTATGAAGAAGTGGCAGACCAGGCCAGGGCGGAGTCATGGGGATATGAAACGTACCTCTTACAGTTGTTGAATCTCGAATGCGAAGTGCGCTGGCAGAACCGGATATCACGGAACCTTAGGGCATCCAAACTACCGCCATCCAAGACATTTGAGAATTTTGATAAAAAGCGTCTTCCCCCAAAGGTTGCCAATCATTTAAGTGTTCTGGTCAACGGCTCTTTTTTAGAGCGCTGTGAAAACATATTGGCCTTTGGTAACCCGGGAAGCGGGAAAACCCATCTGCTGTGTGCCGTTGGCCATGAACTGATTGCAAAAGGCAAGCAGGTTTTATTTATCTCATGCAGTCAGCTTGTTCAGGATCTGCTGATCGCCAAAAGGGAGCTTGAGCTGACCAAAAAACTCAAGTCCCTCTCCAGGTTTGATGCTGTGATTATAGACGATATCGGTTACGTCCAACAAAGTCGGGAAGAGATGGAAGTGCTGTTTACCTTTTTGGCAGACCGGTATGAACAGGGCAGCCTGATGATCACCAGCAATCTTCCCTTCTCTAAGTGGGAACAGATTTTTAAGGACCCCATGACAACGGCGGCAGCCATCG
>DHQK01000067.1:3053-4677 GCA_002411085.1 Marinilabilia sp. UBA5340
ATCCTTGAATTGAATGTGGAAAGCTATCGCATGGAACAGGCTAAAATGGAGGCAGAATAATGATCGAGACCAGATATACCAGGCAGGAAATTGTTGAGATTGTTAAAATGGTCCGTCTGGACTTATACAATCGGGGCTTGCACTGTGGTGCCGATGCTATCAGGAAAGAAATGGAAGCGGAGAATATTGAGCCGTTGCCGTCAGGAAGTACTATCGGACGGATACTGTCACTTAACGGTTTAACTCATAGAAGAACAGGCTATTACGAAGGCGATTAAAAGGATTGTTACCCGATTATAATGGGGGCCAGCCCCCAAACCCCCGGAGTTTAGCGCATTATGGACCAAAGTATGAGAGCAAAAAGCGAAAGGCCGTACATGAAAAATACGGCCTCTCATACTTCGGTCACCTTCTCGGCGCTCAGGTTGCTCTCCAGCATTGCCTTATCCTCCGGAAGGATGGTCTTAAAAAACATATACGAAATGGTTTTGCAAGCATTATTTAATGAAATTAAGAGGTTAAACAGATTGGGAAACGGGAGTTTTAATTGTCGTTGCAGGAAAAAAATATTTGTCGTTGATCAGACCCCCGAACTACCCCAATGACTACGAAAATAAATACATATAATTGTGAATTTTTATTCATAGTATATAAAAAAATTTGTTAGTATTTATTCCAACACTAATGCCGAAAAATTATATCTATCCGAAATATAAAGATAATTTTATATATGGTTATGCTGGCATATTGATTGCAACAATATTGGGTAATTAACAACCAATGCTTCTCATAATGAGATCGTAGGTTTATTTTAATTAAAAGGAGAATTCAAAATGAAAAAGATTAAAGTGCTATTATTAACGTTTTTATCTGTTTTTTTGTTAACAAGTGTAGCTTCGGCCTTACCGTCAGACTTGTATGATATTACAGGAATTGACGGCACACAAGGTGAAACGGATCAAGGATATCAAGCCTTCTCTCTTATTGATACGGATTTGACTGGTGATACTGCTACTGCTTTTTTACTTTTAGAAATAGCAGGGTTTAAAGATGACAATATCTTCGGTATTTATGGATATACGGATGATGGATCAGGTAATATTACATTGGGAGAAACGCTTGATATTTTTCAGGGATCTGCAAGCGCTATTTCCAGCGCGACACTTGAGTTTGATGTATCTGCAGGAACTGTTTCTCTGAGAGGGGGGACAACTTCAGCTTTCATTAGTGCAGATCATTTTGGATTTTATATTTCAACGCCACAGAATAATACGTTCTATACACAAACTGTTCTAAACGCTGATGGTGCTGATCATGCTATGGCATTCGATACTAGTGATAATGGTGCCAGTGGTCTTCTGGGTTCTGATATTGTTATTGCTTTTGAAGACCTTCTTCAACCATCATTAAGTGAACCAATTCCAAGTTTTGACGATATGGTTGTTGGTATAATCGATATCAAACCCGTTCCTGAACCCGCAACCCTGATGCTTTTTGGCCTCGGACTTCTCAGTGTTGCAGGTATTACAAGAAGAAAAAGAAGCTAATTTAAATTAGCTTAACTAAAAAAAGCTGTGGCTGCAAATAAAAAGCGGTCACAGCTTTTTTTGTTCCACTTCTGAGA
>DHQK01000146.1 GCA_002411085.1 Marinilabilia sp. UBA5340
AGCCCCGGCAGGGGTGACACATCCAATGGAAGACATGTGAAATTTGCAGTAAAAAAAAGGGCAGCACCGAAGTGCCACCCTTTTAGGTATTTTATCTAAAGTACGTTCTGATTAGGGCTGAACTTTAATGTCCAGTTTGATATAGTCACCAGAATTATAAGTTCCCTTAATCTCTGCAACTTTTATAAGACCCTTTTTCCCATAATTATCAACAAATTCAACAACATCCCCAACTGCTAGGTCAGTAATATTTTGACTTGAAGGTTGTGAGATGCCATCAAGATCACTAGATATTGATACTGCATCAAAATCAAGTGAAGACATTGCAAAAAAACAATTGTTTAATTCTGAAGTTCCAGCAATTCCATCAACGTCTACAATGCTAGTCCCAGTAGTTACCTGGAATGATTCTTCATACGCACTAGTAGAGGCTAAAGAAGCTTTATGGCTTTCTATTGCCCCAGACGCACCATAATAATACCCAAAATCCCAATATGCGGCAAATTCTTCACCTTGATCAATGCGATATAACTCACCGTCAACCAACGAAATAAAGGTTTCAGAAGAACCATCTGCCAATGGCGCTGCTAACATTTTTGCACTAAACTCCTTCACAGCAACTGCATCAGGATTCTGTCCACCATAATTGATGGTAATGGTTCCGGGACCGGCAACCAGTCTCTTTTCAGCATCACGATAGTCACCGCGGCCTGATGTTGTCCAAAGTGAGTACACAACAGTTCCTTCGCTCATGTTAGACAGAACAGGGAACGGGATTTTGTAAGTAAATTCATTTCCATCATCACTTGGCAAATCAACAGAGCCATCTCCCTTTTTATCGAGACCTTCAATATCCAGCTCATAAACCTCATCACCGGCACCGGCAATATTTTCGGTCATGTACAAACGCCTCATAGTTTCCTCAGTTGAAGAAAATTTCACTGTTACGTCAACGCTTGTAGCACCTTCTTCCAGTTCACTCACATAAATAGTGGTTGCAGCTGTATTGTCTCCTTCGGTGATAGTGATTTCCGGCTCAACAGTTTCTTCATTTTCGTCTTCAGGATCAACATCAAGAATGCTGCTATCTTCCTCACAAGAGGTAAAGCTCAACCCCATAAAAAGGGCAGCGATCATTAAACTAACAAAATTCAACTTTTTCATTTTAAAAAAGGTTTTAGTGTTAAACAAATATTCAATTTCTTTTTTTAATCTTTCCCTTTCTTGCCGGATGCCAGATTATTAAAAACCTTGTAGGCTTCGCCCAGTGTCAGCCGCATGGCAAACTGAATAAATATGGCATCAGCATCGAGACGTAAGCCCCGCAAATCGGCCGATCTGTTTTTAGGATCTCCCGGCAATGTTTTTAAGACCTCGTCATGATTGATGGTATCGAAAAACGGCGCTTCATACCCAACCATGATATGGAATACGGACAAACGTAACCCAATTTTGGTGCGCCACAAAAGATTAACGGGGTTAATCTCATCATAGAGCCGGTACTCAAATTCTTCGTGGGGTAAAGCATAACGCGAAGCCTGGTAAATATATTGTCCGGCAACACCCGACTGCAGGCTCACACCAAATGTTTCTCCATTGAGAGCCAATCTGTAAGCAACTCCCAGAAGGGCTGATTTCATTTTTATCATTCCCTCGGTATTGTACTTAAAGAATGCCGAAGCGTCAGGATTGAGATATTCCACATTATTGACAAATGCACACGAATCATACCTGTAACCTCCTTCGATTACCAAATGATTGGCACCGTTGTATCTCCAGGCGAGATCACCCATATACCGGGTCGACTTCATATTTTGTTCGTAACCGGTGCCTATGCGCCCGAGATTCATAAATCCCATCTCGTATCCCGCAGTAAGAGATATACGCGACTGTCCGAAGGTGGAGAACATCACACCTGACAACAACATTATGGCAAGTAAAAGTCTCTTCATTCTTCTGCTATTGTCAAAGTGTTGTTTTCGATGGCTATCTCTCTGAAAAAGGTACTATCGCGGTTAAAGACATTTACCGTTGTAAGTGCCTCGGGCATACTTACCTGCTCTGTTTGAGATGCAGCAACCTCTATGCCCAGGTAGTGCTCTTTACCCAAAAACAGTGCCATTCCGGTCTGATTGTCCACAATGACTTCATGCCGGCTTTCTCCTGCAACGATTCTGGTCATGAAATACTTGTTGAGATCCACATAGAACCGATCGTTCAGTGAACTGCCAGTCAGTTTCTCAAAGTTGAGCAGGTAACTATCCGGCGCAACGGGGTATAGCATTGAATCTCTGTCGGCGATAGTGGACATAGCCTGTGTATTCTCGCGTCCCACCACATGATTTTCAATATATCGGTCGCCCAATTTCACATTGATGGTTTCGCCATACCGGTTTACCACCATCAGAGCAGCGGCATCATCAGGAACCTTTTCAAAAGCGGGGATTTCCTCTTCTCTGAACGGATAATTGGCATTCAGCACAATATCATCAGTACTTTTCCATCCCACGGTCTGGAACCCTTCGGATGAAGATGGATCAGACTCCCAGTAATGGAACCACAAACGGTAAGTACCATAATCAATACGGACCTCTTTATCGAGCGTTCCGGGCACCACTGTAGTGATGCGTCCGCCTGTTTTGCTGTGTAGAAAAACATCCACATTGCATGGAAGCCGGTTGTTATCGTCAGACTCGGGATAAGATAAATTAATAATACCTGAACCCTCGCCGGTAACCAAATCACTCACCACCCAACCAACAGGGCCATCAACAGATGCAGTGGATCCTAAAACAACCACCCAGCTCTTAAAACTTTTCTCCGGAAGATCATCAATGTGATCAACCGCTTCCGCGCGATACAAGTCCAGCTGCGTTTTATCCAGCCTTACCGGAACATTTACCAGAAAATCATTGACTTTCGGAGGAATTACCTTAAGGTGTGTAGTACCTTCAAAAAGGTGCAACGGAGATTCGGTCTCATTCACAATCAATAAGTTACCCCGTTCATCCGCCTCACTCCAAAATTCAGGCATAAAGTAGCGATAACTGTCACTGTAATCACACTCACCACTATCGAATACCGCATCCGGGTCATAATTCAAAGAACGTGGGTCGGTACATCCGAGTTTCTCATCCTCTACGCTTTGACATCCCCATAAAAAGGAAGTCAGCAAAACTATACCAAACCATAAGAATGACTGTGATTGCATAAAAGGTTGCGTGAAATTTGGAAGATAAGAAGAAACATTTGAGAAAAAGGGGTACAATCCACCTATCTAAACTGGTGGATTAGTACCACTAAAAGAAATTAATAAATTCTATTCCAACAGCCATTTTACTGTTTCACCCACAGTGATTTCGAGTGTTTCCTCTTTGACAGTTTCTCCACTCAGATTCTTCGCCATAAGGTTGATAGAAACAGATTGTGGTGCCTGCTCTTCTCCTTCCTGATTTTCAACTTCTTCACTGGCAGGAACGATTGGAATTACATAAGTTTCTTTGCCAGCATGATCAATCGTTGAAAGGTTCTTGGCATTTCCATCAGGGAAATAAATGATGTTTTCAATCAATTGTGAATTGGCATGTATAACCACCGGCTCTCCGGTTCTGTTTTCCACCTCAAGATTTCCATAGAGGAACTGTTCACCTACCTGAGCATCATTATGGGGCACAATCATCGTTACATCACTCCGGCTTTCATTCAAAACCAACCAGATATCATTTTCCTCTCCATTGATCGTATGCGACTCAACCCAACCTATCTCTTCCTCACCATCAGCATTACCCTGATCTGAATACCAGTATCTGTAAGCAAGTGTATGGTTTCCATAATCAAGTCCAATCTTACGATACTGTTGTCCCGGAGAAAGAGTCATCAATTTTGCACCGGTTCTACCATTCAGAAATACATCAACACTGTAGTCTGTTCCTGCGTAATAATTGAAGTAAATAGTGGCCATATTAGAATACTCTGTAGATGCACTCACATGCCAGGTTACACGTTCACTTACAACAGTACTGGTGGACAGCGCAACTCTCCATTTTTTGAATACATCATCAGGCAACGGATTGTTAATATCTCCCTTTACATCTTCCCAATCATACAATGAGAACTCTTCTGCCTGACCTTCCTGCGTACTAATGTTCACCAAATAATCAGAAGAACTGTTAGGAATTTTTTTAATTGGCACTCCCTCTTTATACAAAACCAATTGTTTGTTAGAGCTGTTAACAATTAGCATATTCCCTGCATCGGCAGAAGGATCGGCCTGAAATTCAGCCGGGGGATCGTCTTTTTCACATGCTCCTAAAAAGGCTGCTATCGCAAATAAAAAAAGTAACTTTTTCATGTTTTCTGAGTTTTAATTAAACCTGGCCAAAGCCCATTGTTTATTTATATTAATTTTTGTTTTTATTTCTTAATTCAATTTTCGTGCCAAAAAATATTTTTTCTCCATCTTCAATTATCATCAGCTTAAGGGCGGGTTAGGACACCAACTACTGCAATAAAACTATCGATACGTAAAATGTAGCTTATAGTTTCTGCAAAAATTCACAAGAGATGTATAATTACTCTTTCATCAGTATATAATTAAACTAAGTTATTGGTCTGATGGAA
>DHQK01000137.1 GCA_002411085.1 Marinilabilia sp. UBA5340
CAATATCGACACTCATAGCCTATATTCATTTGAAATAAGCAACTCAATAATTTCTCTGTGTTAGAAAACTTTTTATTCAATTCTTAAACAGTTACTTAATTTATTCAGGGGCATGCTTTTATATATAGAGGAAACAGAACCTCTGGAGCTCCTGCATTTATAGCTGATTGCAGAATATATAAGATCGAATCGGGAGATGTCGCATATCTTAGAAAATATTGGAAATGAATTATTTGAATAAATGCAATTTTTAAATATGCACCCATATTTTTTTGACCCAAAACAGAAAAGACACCCCTTTGGGATATAACCCGAAACCCAACAGCCGGAGGCTTAAATAAAAAAAGACCACTTCTTTCGAAATGGTCTTTTTAAGCTCCCCAGGTAGGACTTGAACCTACGACCTACGGATTAACAGTCCGCCGCTCTAACCAACTGAGCTACTGAGGATTATATGTGCAATTTATTATTTCAACGCTTAAATAGGACTTGATCAATATGCTATCCCTAAATCCAGGAAAGCTATTGCGAGAAATAAATGGAGCAATGTTCAGCCGTTGCTTTTGTTTCATTGCGGTTGCAAAAGTATGTGCTTTATTTGAATTGTGCAACACCCGCAATCCATTTTTTTGAAAAAATTCCCGCTTTCTAAAAAAATGCCCATCTTTGCAAACTTAAAACCAAAAGAGAATAGATTATGAGCAAGGTTATTGGGATGGGCAATGCACTGGTAGATATTTTAACACGTCTGGAAGATGACACCATACTTTCGGATCTGAAGTACCCAAAAGGTTCAATGCAGTTGGTGGATGCTAACGAAGTAGGCAATGTATTGCTTGCTACAAATGATTTCCCCCGAAATCAGGCTTCCGGAGGATCAGCTGCCAACACCATCCACGGTCTTGCCAATCTGGGAATAGAAACCGGATTTTTTGGAAAAGTAGGTAAAGACCCATGGGGCGAATTCTTCCGTTCTGACCTTGAGAAGAAAAACATCAAGCCGCTGCTTCTCGAAAGCGATAGTGAATCCGGCCGGGCATTCGCACTCATCAGTCCCGATTCGGAGCGTACTTTCGCCACTTTCCTGGGGGCTGCAGTGGAACTGGCCCATCACGAAATCCCTGATGATATTTTTGATGACTATTCTATTTTGCATATTGAGGGATATCTTGTCCAAAACCGGGAATTGATACGTCACGCACTCCAGCTGGCAAAATCCAAAGGACTTAAAATATCTCTGGATTTGGCAAGTTTCAATGTAGTGGAAGACAATCTGGATTTTTTGCACGAAATGGTAGAAAAATATGTAGATATTCTTTTTGCCAATGAAGAAGAAGCCAAAGCCTTCACCGGCCTCGAAGAGGAGGAGGCGCTACATAAGATCTCTGACTTTTGTGAACTTACCGTTTTAAAACTGGGCAAAAAAGGGTCTGTCATAAAACACAAAGACCAGGTAGTAAAAGTTTCTTCCATCGAAGCTGAGAGTCTGGACACAACAGGAGCCGGTGATTTATATGCCTCCGGTTTTCTTTATGGCATGATTCACGAACTGTCCATTGAGCAATGCGGCCAAATAGGGTCTCTGCTCGCCGGAAAAGTCATTGAAGTGATAGGGCCAAAAATGGAAGATCCAACCTGGGAAGAGATCAGAAGCCAAGTGGCCGCCCTCATGAATTAACAGCCCCGGCGCCCGGGTATGACTTTGCCCCATTTTTACTAATTTTGCAGACTCAAAAAATAAGCTATTTAAACTATGGAAACTGTTGTTAGTGGTATTCGTCCCACAGGAAATCTTCACCTAGGCAATTATTTTGGTGCAGTAAAGAATTTCCTCAAAATGCAGGAAAACTATAACTGCTACTTCTTTATTGCTGATTACCACTCTCTCACCACGCATCCACATCCGGCCGACCTGCATGGCAATGTACGCCAGATCCTGGCAGAGTATCTTGCTGCCGGACTTGATCCGGAAAAAGCAACCATCTATATTCAGAGTGACCTCCCCGAAGTGGCCGAGTTAACTTTGCTAATGAATATGAATGCATACCTGGGGGAGCTGGAACGAACTACTTCTTTTAAAGACAAAGCCCGCAAACAACCGGAAAATGTTAATGCCGGACTTTTGACCTACCCGGTATTGATGGCCTCAGACATTATTATTCATCAGGCATCCAAAGTTCCGGTAGGAAAAGATCAGGAACAAAACCTCGAGATGACCCGTAAGTTTGCCAACCGCTTCAACCGAATTTACGAAACGGAATATTTCACCATACCACAACCCTTTAATTTTGGAGAATCACTCATAAAAATCCCGGGATTGGACGGCTCAGGAAAAATGGGAAAATCAGAAGGTAATGGCATTTTTCTGGCCGAGGACCCCGCTTCCATTCGTAAGAAAGTTATGAAAGCTGTTACTGACAGTGGCCCCACTGAACCCGATTCCCCCGTCAGTGAACCCATTCAGAATCTGTTCACCCTCATGGAAGTAGTGTCTGAAAAAGAAATTCTTGCCCAGTTTAAAGAGGACTATGCTAAATGCACCATCCGGTACGGAGATCTTAAGAAAAAGCTTGCCGAAGATATCATTGCTTTCACGACACCTATCAGGGAAAAAATTAATGCTATCGCTGCCGACGATGCATACCTTAGGAAAGTGGCAGAAATGGGCCGTGAAAAAGCCCATGCTAGCGCTTCAAAAACATTGAAAGAGGTCAGAGAGATTATTGGTTTTAAACCTTTTTAATATTTATAGAACATTGAAATTTCAAGGTATTACGGGACGATCTCGTAATACCTTGTTTTTATTGTATCATACTTATGAGGAGACATTGGAATCTCCATCCCTCCCTGCAGGTAAATGATATTATTCATTTCATCCAGACTCTCAATTTGTCTTAAATTCACCACAAAGAGTGGGTGACACCGGACAAACCCGAAATGGCCGAATAGCTGCTCATAATATCGCAAAGGTCTGGGAACATAAATGTCTGTCCCATTCTCAGTATGAATAATACACCCCCCTGCTACGGCCTCACCGAAAAGAATGGAAGACAGTTTTACAGCTTTATCCACACTCACTGTAGGAAAAATCACCATCCTTGATACTGCAGGCAAATTAGCATTCGACAGAAGAATCTCAATCTTCCGATGGTAATCACTCTCGTCAATCGCATCACATGCTTTGTCAATCGCCAGAACCAAATCGCCCAAATCAATAGGCTTGGTCACGAAACCCACTGCCGAAAACTGAATCGTCTCCTGCAAATAATCCTCGTGCCCCGACATAAAGACTACCTTGAAGTCATAGAATTCCACTTCACGCAATAAATCAAAAGCAGTGCCATCCGATAAAGCAATATCGAGAAGGATGAGATCAGGTGACTCCTCCCTTATCATCTGCAGGGCCCTGATCACTGATGAAACTGCACCTAAGAGATGAAACTCCGGGAAGTGATGTTTGACTACATCTCCCACAATTTTCTGAATCATCAGATCATCATCAACAATCAGGACTTTCTTCATTTTCTGTAAAGTTATTTTTCAAAGTCCGGTGAATTTATTTGTTAGTTCACCTTTTCTGTTTTCAGAATTTTCTTTTTTGATATATCTTCCTTTTTACTCTTTTCACTAACCTGTACCATCGGTATTATAATCCGAACAACAGTACCTCGGTCAAAGGGATTAATTTTCTTTTTATCGAGAATAAACAGATCGGTGCGGCCTCCTGAATCGCGCCTCAGCATATCCAGACGCTCTCTTGTGATTTTAATGGCCATGGACTCATGACCCTTCTCTTTCTCACTGGCTTTTTTCGAGGCATCGATACCAATCCCGTTGTCCTCCACTTCCACAATCACCCTATTCTGATCTTTTTTGAAATGCACCTGAATCTGTCCATCATTCTCAATGGGTTTGATCCCATGCTCTATGGCATTTTCAATAAAAGGCTGGGTAAGCATGGGCGGAACCATAATACTTTCAACCGGCAAAGATTCATCAACATTCAATTGATATTCGAAGGACTCCGAAAATCTCAACCGTTGCAATTCCAGATAATATTTCAAAATCTGAGCTTCCTCCTTTAACGAAATATAATCATGGGTTGAACTCCTCAATACCTGACGCATCAGACGGGCAAAATCAGTAAGAAAACGGGAAGATTTCTCAATATCGTGCTCCAAAATATACACATGAATGGCGCTGAGTGCATTGAAAATAAAATGCGGGTTCATCTGCGACCTCAACAAGCGTTGTTGATGACGTACATTTCTGTAGCGACTCCTCAGCTGCAATTGTCTCACTACCATTACAACAGCAAATGCCACTGTAATTACCAAAATAAGTACAGTAATCAGGTAGAATCGCTGCCTGTCCAGCAAAGACTTCTGACGCATCGTTTCCTGATTCAACTGATCGATTCGCTCACGCTGTCTTTCCGACTCAAAAATAGCCTCCTGTGTTGCCAGATGATGAATGTTCTTGACATTAATTATACTGTCACGATATGCAGCTGCCTGCTTAAAGTATTTCAGTGCTTCGTCATATTTTTTCTTTTTCTCATACAACTGAGACAACAACCGGGAACCTTCCTCAATCTGATAAAGAACACCAATGCTGTCAGCCACCTGAACTCCTTTGCGCAAATGGTCTTCAGCCGCTTCCAGTTCACCCATATCCATATAGGTCTGCCCTATTTTTGAATAACTGATAGCAACCTGCATTAAATCCCCCAATTCCTCATTCAAATGAAGTCCTTTTTGCAAATACTCCAGCGCTTTGTGTGGACGATCCTGCGCAAGATAAGCTCCCCCTATGCTGTTGAAGCAAATAGACTGACCCACCTTGCTATCTATCTGATAATTGTACCGAAGCGAAGTGAAAAAGTGATTCATAGCTGAATCAACTTCTCCTAGTTTTAGCAATGATTCCCCCAGGTTATTATGATTTATGGCAAGTCCCAGCTTATTATCCCGGGCTTCCGACATCGCCAGTGACCTTCTAAAATACTCGATAGAAGAAACATAACGCCCCAGATTGTAATTCACATTCCCAATACTGTTGATTGCTGAACTAATGGTCAGAGAATCTCCGGATTCTTCGGCCAGCCCGAGTGCCTTTACATGCATTTCCAGTGCCATCGGATTGTCATCAATGCGGCGGTATACTACACCGATTTGATTGTATACATTGGCCAATAGCTGTTTATTCCCTTTTCGGGTAGCAAAATCCAGGGCTTTTTGGTGGTAATGCATGGCCTCTCCGTACTGAGCACGATTTCGATACCTCTGTCCAAGCAGATTATAAATTTTTGCAAGTTGGCTTACATTCTCATTTTTACGCGCTATCTCTTCCGCCTCCACAAGATAGCTGTCATTGATATCAATATGCACACCGCCCTGGCCATAGTGACTATAGGATTTTTCTATCAATTGTTCCACTACCAGTGAATCGGTTCCCGGAAGACGATTCTTCGCTTTCTGCACCGGAGCCAGTTCCCCTTCAGACGGAGAACCACAAGAAACCGCCACCAATATTAGTAATAGGAGAAAAACCAAACCCTTACTTCTGCCCATAATCTTTGTTTTCTCTGTCTGTCAGTGGAAAAATGAAATATTCCCGTTATCCGGATTAATTCCATGGATCTACAAAAAACCTATTTTACAAAAACAGTCAAACAAATCCTTTCAAGAACCATGATCCACAAGACAATTCATGCAATATTTTAACTTGGTAAATTAGAGGATTTTTCAACTTAATGTCCAACAAAATACTATTTTTTTTATCTGGGTGATCAAACCCTTTCACCATTTTTGATGAAGGGTTATCTTTGCATGCTAAAAAGAAAACTTGTGAAGATAGGGAACTTAGAATTGAGGGACGAGCCATTGCTTCTGGCTCCAATGGAAGATGTAACAGACCGTATGTTTCGCGAACTATGTAAACGTTATGGGGCAGATCTGATGTACACCGAATTTGTTTCATCAGACGCGTTGGTGCGTGAAGTCAACAAAACACTTCAGAAGATGGAGTTGAACGAGCAGGAGCGACCGGTGGGCATCCAACTCTATGGCAAAGAGATAGACGCTATGGCAGAGGCAGCTAAAATTGCAGAAGAAGCCAAACCGGATATCATTGATATAAATTTTGGATGTCCTGTGAAGAAAATTGCCACCAAGGGTGCCGGAGCCGGAATGCTAAAAGACATTCCAAAAATGATTGCCATGACCACAGCCATTGTCAAAGCAGTAAACACCCCTGTTACCGTTAAAACCCGTTTGGGATGGGATGATTCTTCCAAACACATTGTGGAAATAGCAGAAAGACTTCAGGATACAGGAATAAAAGCGCTAACCATCCATGGTCGTACACGTGCACAGATGTACACAGGAGAAGCTGACTGGACGCTTATCGGAGAGGTAAAAAACAATCCCAGAATGCACATTCCCATTATAGGCAACGGAGACATCTCCTCACCTCAAAAAGCCAGAAAATACCTTGACACTTACGGAGTAGATGCGCTCATGGTTGGTCGTCCCTCCATCGGGCGCCCATGGATTTTTAAAGAGATTCGGCATTTCCTGGACACGGGAGAGCTGCTCCCGGCTCCTACCATTACTGAACATGTGGAAATGATTCGTGAACAGGTCAACAAATCGGTGGAGTGGCTTGGCGAAAGACGGGGAATCTTGCATTCCAGACGTCATCTGGCTGTCACATTCAAAGGTCTTGAACATTTTCGCCCACTAAAGATAAAAATGCTACGCACCGAGAGCATCGAAGAACTCAACACCATTCTGGATGAAATAGCTGAGCGATGGGCTGATCATTCCTCTCCTTGTTCCGAATAATAGCGTCTTACGATGACCCGCACCGGATACCAGGCAGCAAGCAAACCAATGGTAGAAACGCTAACATAAACCAGCAACATATCGGACCAATGTAAGGCCACCGGATAGGCATCCACCACAAAGGCTCCCTCTCCGCCAAAACGCAAAAGTCCAAACTGCTGCTGCAACCAGATAAGAAAGGCTCCCAGTAAAACGCCGGCTGTTACCCCAGCTAAAGAAATGAGCCAGCCTTCAATGAGAAAAACTCTGTTGATCAATGTCCGGTTGGCACCCATACTGCGAAGGGTTCCAATACTCTGACGCTTCTCAAAAATCAGAAGTGACAGAGTCCCAATCACATTAAACAGGGCGATTACCAAAATAAAAAGCAGAATCAAATAGGCCATTAACTTCTCCACCCTCATCAATTTGTAAAAAGTAGCATGTTGTTCATGCTGATCCTGAACCAGATAACCGGAACCAAGAATCTCATTTAACCGGATTTTTACTTCTTTGAGTGAAGCATCCTCTTTCAGAGATAATCCCAGTGACGAAACCATATCGTCACCGTACTCAAACAAGCTGCGGGACTGACCAATGCTAACGATAAGGTAGCGCGAATCGTAATCCATCTGATGAACAGCAAAGATTCCGGATGGATGTATATACTCCTTTCGAAACGACAGATCGGGACGCATCATATTAATCCTGCCGGTACGTCGAGGTACAAACATCACCAAAGGTTTAACGAAATTCAGCCGCAATCCCAGCTGGTCAGCCAACACATAACCAATTACCCCTTGGTTTTGAGCGTTGTCATACAAACTAAAATCGCCGTCCAACAGAATAGAATCAATTCCGGAAACCCGGGAAAAACGATCATCTACGCCCATCACGACAGCAGGAACCTGTCTGCTTCCGGAACGCAGCAACGCCTGACCTTCAAGCGCCTGCGAAACCACGGCTACTCCCTCGTCTTCAAGAATCTGCTGATAAGGAATGGAATCTACACTAAAAACTTTTGCTTTTGCTGAAGATATTTTCAATTCAGGATCGAATGACCCATAAAGAGAACCAATAAGACCATGCAAGCCATTAAAAACCGACAGCACGACGATCAAAGCCATAGAGCCCACCAGAACTCCCGTCACAGAAATCATGGAGATGACATTAATGACATTCTGTGATTTTTTGGCAAAAAGATATCTAAGTGCTATTTGAAGGGCTAGTTTCATGGAAACAACAATTAAACTTCAGGCTTGAATGCTTTTACGATTAACCCGGTTCCCTCTTTATGCTGTCCGGCAATATCTAAATGATTAAGCACATAAGCCAATGGCCAGCAAATCAAATAGTAAAAAGGCAATAACGCAAAGAACAGCTTGCTTTTATTCAGCATAATAATGGGGAATTTCATGGATAACAACCAGGATATATGTCCTGGTTTCCCATAAGAATAGCGGCAATCGATATCTGTAAAGCCTGCGCTTTCAAGTTTCTCACGAATATCACCCATATTATAACCATCCCGCACGTGCTCATCAATAAACCCGGATACCTCGTCACTGCTATGTTCATGCGCATCAGATCCGCCTTTGTCAGAAGGAGTGGAAATAAGCAACATCCCACCGGAAACCATGCTTTCATAAAAATTCTGAAAAACCTTCCGATCCTCTTCAATGTGCTCCATCACATCCACCGAGAGGATTAGATTGTAAGCTTCAGGAACTGAGAACTTCGTGAGATCAGCAGTGCGAAACATCACCCGGTCCCCTTTGCCCAGTGTATCGAAGAATTGGTTACAATCAGCAACCTGCTCTTCCTTTACATCCACCCCGAGAATCTGATAATCTGCGCCCAATCTGGACAACGACCAGGTATATTGTCCAAAGCCGGAACCGGCATCAAGAATTTGGGCCTTGTTTCCCTGGCGGGCTGCCCATTTTTTAAGCTCACGCCGAATATACCACGAACGTAAAAGCAACAGATTTAATAAACGGTAGAACAAGACACGAAACCCGGGAGTTGCATTAAAAACCCTTCCCAGCGAACGTTTTATGGGATCGTATTGCATAATTTATATAAGTGATTTGAGGTTCCGTTATTCTTTCAGCAAACGATCGATGTTATCGATATAATCGAGACTGTCATCAATATAAAACTCCAGTTCTGGAATTACCCGTAACTGTTTCCCGGCACGCTTCCCCAACGCAAAACGTATTTGTGAAGTATGCTCTACAATAGTTTTATAAACCTCTTCTTTACGATCGGTAGGAAAAATACTAAGGTAAACCCGGGCAATGCCAAGATCGGGAGTGACCCTCACAACGGTTACCGAAACGAGTGCACCCACAGTTACCTCCTTCACTTCCCGCTGAAACAGCTCACTCATATCCTTTTGAATGAGCCGGCCTATCTTTTTCTGACGTGTAGTGTCCATCTTTTTTTATTTTAAAGCACGAAGTTAGGCAAAATTATGCAAACAACTTTCCAACTCTATTACCATCCTCTCCATAGAAAACAGGGAAGCCACGGTTTCCTGTCCATTTCGCCCAGTCCTCTGAAGTTCTTCCGGGGGTAAGTCCATCAACTTAGAAAGGCTATCTTCAATGGCCATCACCTCACGGGGAACCAAATATCCGTTTTCCCCTTCCGAAATAAACTCTCCCGCTCCACCAGCATCTGTTGTCAACACCGGTACTCCGGCAGCCATAGCCTCCACCAGAGCATTGGAAATTCCCTCATTTGCTGAGAAAAGACAAAAAAGAGATGCTTTATTCAACCATGGCCCTGGCTTATCAAATCCTTCCAGGAAAACAACGTTTTCCAGACCGTTAATCCTGATTTGCTTTGCCAGAGCTGTCTGCTCTCTCCCCTTCCCCAAAATATGAACCGATAACCGATCTTTTTGCTGATCTGGCAAGCGGCCTGCCGCCTCAATCAAAAAGTGAAATCCTTTTCGCTTGGTAAGCATACCCGTTGAAACAACAATAAATTTATCGGAAGGAACAGAGCGGGAACAAACATTATCCAGATCCGGAATCCCATTGTAAATCACTTGCACCGGATGATTCCTCATCCAACGGTAATGCATCAATTGTTCTCTAATACGGTAAGCATTAACAATAATACCATCATTCAACTCTTTATAGATCAACCGGTGCCAAAGGGGCCATTTCATTTTCCGGACAATTCCCAACCTCAGAACATGCTTAACACCTAGTGATCTGGTCACCAGACCCGCCAGAAAATATTCTTTCTTCTTGGTTGAAATAACCACATCCATCTCGTATTTGGTGACGATATGATGAATAACATTCCTGGTCTGCATATCCCAAACAGAAGTAAATGGAGCTGAAAAAAATGGTATATCCTTATGGAACCGATCTTTTAAATAATCTCCTTTCCCCAGAAAGAAAACACGATGCCGGGACTGGAGCCCCGACATGGCAATGGAAACCCACTTTTCATTGCCTCCCCAGGTTTTAGCAGAGCAGATAAACAGAACGTTCATTAAGTGTAGTTTTTTTTATATATTGCATATCAACAACTTCTAAATCCGGACTCCGATGAAAAAATTACATACCGTTTTACTTTCACTGGCAGGAACAGCAATTTCGGCTGCCGCAATTCTCCTTTTCGGAACACGTGAAAGTAACAAAAATTCAGGTTCGACAAAGAATGCCTCACAATCAAACAAAGGAAATACCTCTCCGCAAGCAAAAGGAGAGCTTTACAAAACAGCAGGAATAAAAAGGGCTGAACTCAAGGACATCCAGAAAGTTCCGGAAGACACCATCCCGGGATTTGTTATCGGAAAGGCTGCAACACGTAGCGACGAACACGACAAATACAATGTGGATATTGTCAGTAATAAAGCGCTATTAATTGGGCATATCGAGAAAAACCGCCGGCTTTGCAATTCCCTGAATGCATGGCACCAGGGTTCTGTATTCTCTTTTGTAAAACTAAAAGAAACGGCCGACAACCAGCCAAACTCAGGAACAGCTTATATTCCTGTCGGGCTGAAGGATAGCAGCATAAAAAAACTAAAGCTGATTTTTGAAAAACTTGCCAAACGCCACGAAATTCTTGCGGCAGAGAATATCAGCTCTCAAAAATATCTGGAGATCCTTGATGACCACCGGATCATTTCAGAAGTTCTGACAGAGCTGGATCTGATCGATCTTTTCGACATCTCTTTATCCAAAAGGATTATTCCTGCCCTTTCGAAACAGCTCGAAGAAGAAAAAAACTGGGAAGGACTGCTGATCCTGGAACGGCATAGTGAGCTTATCAATGACCTGAGTGAAAGATTTGCTGCAACTACTTATGCCCGAATTGCCAAAGCCAAAAAAAACACCGGGCAAATCATCTGACCCGGTGACAAATATCAAAAAACAGGATGTTGAGCATCCTGTAATCAGTTAGGTTTACGATCCTACTCCTGTAAATACTTCGGTGCAGACTTCCTTTTCCACTCGGTTGGTAAGTTTCCGGACCACATTGTTCAGGTTGTGAACCACATACCCCAGTTCTTCTGTGGGCGCCGATTGGTACAACCGGTCGGTAATCCAAAAAAGAGAACGCAAAGAACTCTCAAGTAGCGGTCTTGTTTCGCGTACGGAAATTTCTTTAAAAGCCCCAATTTTTTTCTCATCACTTAAATCATCAAACTCATTCTGTGCCCTGGCCAATTCATCAAACCAGTCAGATGCACCCAATTGTTCAATTAATTCAATATGATGCAATTCCAATTCTCTGATCAGAATGGGCAGACAGGTTGATTGACGTTGATACCCGTCACTTTTGGTGTGCCATGCATGTTTCTGAAGCACAGAGAGTAACTCGGCCCCCAAAACACTGTGTCGCTTAGATGCTCTGTGACAAGAAGCTTCCACAAACCTGTAAAATGCAATATAAGCCTCATCACGCTTACTGGCCTGAAGGGTTTTTCGCTCCATTACACAACTAATAACTCTGCGCTGAAAGGTCAATTCATAACTGTCCAAACTCTCTCTTACATCTTCCACGAATGACTGGAATTCACATTTATTCACCGGACAGTGATCGTAAATCTGAAGAGTAACTTTTGCAAGATCGTATAAATCAAAGGACAGGAGTTGGGAAAAGTTTAATGACTTTAACATATTTATAGGGGTTTAGGAGTTAGCAAAACTCTTTTGAACACAAAAAAATAACAACCAGTATTTTCCGGTTGAATCAGCTGTCAGATCATGCATTTCTTTAACAGATTTTACGTACCTGTTCCTTCAAAGGTTTCAAAAATGTATTTTTTTGTTAACTTTTCCCTGAAAGTCCTGTACCCTGAATTTTTCGGAACAAATCCAATGCGTATACATCGGTCATCCCTGAAATAAAATCAATCACGGTCTGTACACGCAGATGAACAGGTGCATTCTCCGGAACTTTGTATTGTCCGGGAATAAAAGGAAGCAATAAGCGGGAGTAGTAATGATCAGGAGCCAGCACTGCTTTAATAAATTCATCCAGCAAAGTTCCCAGAATTTTAAATCCGGCTATTTCAATCTCTACCACTGAAGGATGGCGGTAGATTTGCTCAAAGCCAACCTGTGCACAACGTTTCATTGCTGTATTCATCGAGCCTGACAGCCTGTCGGTCAGGGCACCTTCAAATTCTCCTTCCAAGATCTGATCATGGTACTCAATAAAGATATCTGTACATGCTCCCACCAGTTTGCCGATCACTCCTGCCCTGAGATATCCTATCTGTTCATTGGTATCTGTTACTTCCCGGCAAACCTGATTTATTCTTTCAATACGAGCCTTGTCTTCATCGGGAGAATAGAACCCCATAAACAGATCACGCGTTTCTTTGGCAGAAAGAATCCCGAGCTTGTGGGCATCTTCGATATCCATCAATTGGTAACAGATATCATCTGCAGCCTCTACAAGATAAACGAGCGGGTGACGGGCAAAAATTCCGGGAGCTGTTTCTTTCAAACCTAATTCCTGCGAGACATTCAGAAACATCTCTTTCTCACTCTGGAAAAACCCGTATTTTTTTAATGCCGGTTTTCCGGAAGCATAAGGATATTTGACAATAGAAGCCACAGTGGTATAAGTAAGCGCAAAGCCTCCGGTTCGGCGTCCGGAAAATTTATGTGTCAGCAATCTTAAGGCATTGGCATTCCCTTCAAAATCCACAAAATCACTCCACACCTCAGAGCTATTGATCATCTTTTGCAAATACGTGCCGTCACCATGTTTAAAGAAATCGGAAATCGCTTTCTCTCCCGAATGTCCAAAAGGCGGATTTCCCATATCATGTGCAAGACAGGCGGCGCCAACAACTGCACCGATTTCTTGCGACAAAGGCAAGCTGTCTCCATATTTTTCAGCAAGAAAACGTGAAATATTATTACCCAGAGATCTTCCCACACTTGCTACTTCCAGACTATGCGTTAACCTATTGTGTACAAACACACTGCCCGGGAGTGGAAACACCTGTGTCTTATCCTGCATTCGCCGGAATGGGGAGGAGAAAATCAAACGATCGTAGTCACGCTGAAACTGTGTGCGGTCATGGTGATCAGGGCTCGTTGATGCTCCGGTGCGCTTTGTTGATAAAAGTTTTTTCCAGTCCATAATGCAGATTCAATATACAGTGGTACGGTATTTTTTCATTTCGGCAGCCATTTGTCGTGCCTTTCCGTTGGTTACATCATCCAGTATTCGCCAGAATCCAGGCCCATGGTTTTTTTCCCGGGTATGGCACAGTTCATGCAAAACAACATAATCCATCAGGTGTTCGGGCAAACGCATCAGATGTAAATTGAGATTGATATTATTAACAGCTGAACAACTGCCCCATCTGGACTTGAGGTTTTTGATAAACACTTTTCTAACCTGGAAGCCATACATCTTTGCAAAATAATGCACCCGTGGGGGCAAAAGAAGTTTAGCCTCCCTCCGCAACGCCTCCTCAATAGCATACCGAATAGCATCCTGAACAAAAGCATCTGTCACATTCAGAAATTCGGGATAGGCAACCTTAAGAATTCCTTTTTCCAGCGTCATTCGAACCTGATCGTTCCTGTGACGAACAACCCTCAGTTCGAAGGTGCGGCTACGAAATCCGGTCTGTTCATCAAAAATAGTTTTCATCTGCTCATGTCTCACCATCATAGCTTGATTCTTCCGGATCCACTCACGTTTCTCTTCGACAAATGACAATGCTTTGCGGGGTGAATAACCGGGAGGAAAAAGAACCGTGACTCCGTCGAATGGCTTTATGCGAATAGATAACCTCCGGCAACGCGCATCACTTTTAAAGAGCACTGGACCGATACCTTCAATATCTATCAATGAGGATTGTGTTGGCATATCATCGCAAAGTTAACGAATTCCGGCTATTGCCAAACTAAACGATCATGCCGTATATTGTTTTTTTCATCACCTACTGTAACGAATTACATGCCAGAAGCGTCTCACCGCTGGTTATGTTCTCTTACTACAGGAATCACTTTACAATTAAAATGTCACAAAAACGAAAGCTTTTCTATTATTTCATTACGGAAGTGTTCGATTCCGGACAAACTCTGTTCCGATATCAGACACTTTTTTTAATAGACCAGAAAACTTAAAAAACATCAAATCCCTGCTTTCCAAAACATTAACTTGTTTGGCAAGCCAATTGATAAAAAACCCAGAAACACTCAAAAACCAGATACCATGAGCAAGAGCATTATTAAAGTAGATGGCCTTCATAAATCATACCGGATGGGAAACAATGCCCTACATGTATTGAAAGGTATCGATTTAGACATCAAAGCCGGAGAAATGGTAAGTATTATGGGTTCATCGGGCTCAGGTAAATCCACTTTACTCAACATTCTTGGCATTCTCGATAACCATGATCGTGGCGATTACTATCTTGACAATGTAAAAATTGAAAGAATGAATGAAACCAAAGCTGCGCGATACCGCAACAATTACATTGGTTTCATATTTCAGTCCTTCAACCTCATTTCCTTCAAGAATGCAATGGAAAACGTTGCGCTTCCGCTGTACTACAAAAATGTGAGCCGGAAGAAAAGAAACATGCAGGCACTCGAATACCTGGATCGACTTGGACTCAAAGAGTGGGCCAACCATCTGCCTTCTGAGCTATCAGGTGGTCAAAAGCAACGCATCGCCATTGCCCGCGCATTAATTTCTAATCCCAAAGTAATCCTGGCCGATGAACCCACGGGAGCGCTGGACACCCAAACCTCTTATGAAGTAATGGAAATCCTTCAGGAGGTGAACCAGATGGGCATCACCGTTATCATCGTGACACATGAAGATGACATTGCACATCGTACGCAGCGAATCATCCGGCTGCGCGACGGGCTGATTGAGCGCAATGAAATGAACGGCAAATACCAACCGGTAACTACCAGTGAAATTTTCACCACCAATTAAACACCACCACTCAACAACCAAAAACTATGTTTAATTCACTGCAGGAAATATTTTCGACCCTGAAACAAAATAAGCTGCGGGCCATCATGACCGGATTTAGTGTGGCATGGGGTATCTTCATGCTGATTCTGCTTCTGGGATCGGGCAACGGTCTTCAGAATGGAATGGAAAACAATTTCCGTGGAACCGCCAAAAATGCTCTTTGGATCTGGAGTCGCCAGACACAGGTGGCTCATGACGGTTTGCAGGCCGGCCGGCGGATTCAGTTCACTGATGAAGATTATGATCTGTTGGTCAACCATTTCGATGATGACATCTCTGATATCTCGGGACGATTTCGTCTGTGGGGTACCGGAACCGTAACTTACAAAAATGAATATGGAGATTACGACCTGGAAGGCATTATGCCGGAGTTTAAAAACATCCAGATTGTAGACATAGAACAGGGACGCTACATCAACGACCTGGACATTCAGCAATTCAGAAAGGTAGCCATCATATCTGTCCCGGTAAAAAAAGCCCTCTTTAAAGAAGAAGATCCCATCGGCAAATACATTCACATCGACAAGGTGCCATTTATGGTAGTAGGGACATTCATCAACCCCGAACGACGTGATGATGAGCAAATATACATCCCGGTAAAAACAGCCCAGCGCGTGTTCAACGGGAGCAATAAACTCAATGAACTGGCAGTTGCAACCAATGCACTTACCGTGGCAGAAAATAAACGAGTTGAAGAAGCCATCAGGACCACGCTTATGAAAAAACACCGTATTGCTCCGGATGATAAGCAGGCCCTGGGTATCTGGAACACCCTGGAACACTTCAAACAAGCCCAGGGTGTTTTTACCGGCATTCGCATCTTTGTATGGGTGATTGGGATCATGACCATCATTGCCGGAATTGTAGGGGTAAGTAATATCATGATTATTCTGGTGAAGGAACGCACCAAAGAAATCGGAATTCGCAAGGCCATCGGAGCCACTCCCTGGTCAGTCATCCGGTTAGTATTGTCTGAATCGGTATTTATCACCACACTATCAGGTTTCTTTGGACTTGTGGCCGGCATGGGCCTGATGGCTGCAGTAGCCATGGTACTGCAAAATGTGGCTCAAAGCAATCCCGGGATTGAAAGCACCTTTTACAATCCTTCGGCCAATGTTTCGGTTGCTGTATCGGCACTGGTGGTTCTGATAGTAGCAGGATTGATTGCCGGTTATGTTCCCGCGCGCCGGGCCTCAGGCATCAAACCGATCGAAGCACTGCACGATGAGTAGCAGAGACGGGATGATAAACCAATGGAAAAATCTTTTTGTAAAAATTAAAACCAAAAGACCGTGTTTGACTTAGACCGCTGGCAGGAAATTCTGAATGCCATAAAACAAAACAAATTTCGCAGCATACTCACTGCTTTCGGTGTGTTCTGGGCAATTTTCATGCTGGTTGTGATGACCGGTGCCGGTAACGGGCTTATCAATGGAGTCACAAGTGGCTTCAAAGATTTTGCCACCAACAGCGCCTTTATGTGGTCCAACCGCACCACTGTTGCCTACCAGGGATACGACCGGGGCAGATGGTGGAGTATCAATAACGACGATATTGAATCAATTCGCAACGAAATCAAGGAAATTGATGTCATTTCGCCCCGACTGCAGGGATGGAACCTGAGAGAAGGACAAAACGTGGTGCGTGGCGAGAAAGCAGCTGCTTTCAATGTGATGGGCGACTATCCGCAATACCGCAAAATAGACCCGTGCACCATGCCGTGGGGACGATACATCAACGATGAGGACATTCGTGAAAGGAGGAAAGTATGCATCATTGGAGAAAATGTTTACGATGTAATGTTTGATGAAGGAGAAGACCCCGTGGGAAAATACATACGCGTCAATGGTGTTTATTTTATGGTGGTGGGAGTATTCAAATCCAACAACCCGAATATCAACATCGGAAGCAACAAAAAAGAAACCATCTACCTTCCGTTTACCACCATGCAACAAACCTTTAACTATGGCGATGAAGTACATTTTTTTGGATTTACCGCCAAGCCGGGGGTTAACGTGCAAAGTGTTGTAGACGAAATAAAACCACTCATCAAGAAACACCATAAAATTGCACCTGAAGACGACGAAGCCATTGGTGGATTCAATGTACAAAGTGAATTACAGACCATGGAATATACCTTCCTCGGAATCAACATTCTCATTTGGGTGGTGGGTATCGGAACCCTGATAGCAGGAGCTGTGGGCGTCAGCAACATTATGCTGGTCATCGTAAAAGAGCGTACCCGCGAGATAGGAGTTCAACGAGCCATCGGAGCCAAACCCGCAGTTGTCGTTGGTCAAATCCTTACCGAGTCAGTTTTTCTGACAACAGTAGCAGGTTTTCTGGGACTGGCTTTTGGCACCATGATATTGCAGCTGGTGAACGTGGCACTGACGGCTTCTCAGGCCCAGGCATCAGAAGACGAAATGACCTTCTTTGCCAATCCGGAAGTTGGGCTTCCATTGGCCATTGCATCACTGGCGATGCTTATACTGGTTGGTCTTTTTGCCGGACTGATACCTGCACTGAAGGCCGTAAGAATCAAGCCCATTGAAGCCCTCAGGCATGAATAGCAAAGCTACTCTGCCAATTAAAATTACGAATCAATAAAAAAATAAGTAAACAATACAGGCAACACTGCCTCTAAAACCTGATCAAAATGAAAAAGTTTCTCAAAATCCTGATGGTAGTTGTTTTGATAGCCCTCGTAGGATGGGTTGTATTCTACCTTTACAATCAAGCTAAAAAATCGCCCGTGGTTTATGAAACCAAAAAGCCCGAAGTTACCAATATCATCAAAAAAACGGTAGCTACCGGTTCTATTATTCCACGTAAGGAGATTCAGATTAAACCCCAGGAATCCGGCATTATTACCGAGATCTATGTGCAGCCCGGAGATCTTGTAGAACAAGGTGATTTGCTTGCCAAAATTCAGATTATCCCGGAAATGCTGCAGGTCAATGAAGCAGAAAACCGGCTGGCCAAAGCACGTCTGGCTTTCGAGAATGCCAAAATTGAATTTGAGCGCTCCGAGGAACTCTACAACAATAAAGTCATTCCCGAATCGCAATTTCTGGAAGACAAACTGAGTTTTCAAACTTTTGAAAAAGATCTGGAATCAGCCGAAAACAACCTGGAGCTGATTAAAGAAGGTGTCATCAAAAAAGCGGGAGCTCAGACCAACACACTCATTCGTGCCACCACTTCGGGAATGGTTCTGGATGTACCCATCGAAATAGGTAACTCCGTAATCAAGAGCAACACTTTCAACGATGGAACCACCATTGCGTTGGTCGCTGACATGGGCGAAATGATTTTCGAAGGAATGGTAGACGAGACCGAGGTGGGAAAAATCAAAGAGGGCATGCAGCTGTTGCTGACCATCGGTGCTCTGGACGAGGAGGAATTTAAAGCTAACCTCGAATTCATCTCCCCTAAGGGTGTGGAAGAAAATGGTGCTATCCAGTTTGAGATTAAAGCGGCCGTGGAATTGCAGGAAGGAAGTTTTGTAAGGGCCGGATACAGTGCTACCGCAGATATCGTGCTTGATCGTCGCGACAGCGTGCTGTCTATTCAGGAAAAACTGATTACCTTCAATGATGATTCAACTTACGTGGAAATAATGACTGCACCTCAGGTATTCGAAAAACGTCTGGTGAAAACAGGTCTCTCCGACGGAATCAATATTGAAATAAAAGAAGGACTGACCGAGGAGGATGAAATAAAAGTTCCTCAATCGTAAAATTCAGGAAATTAGTCAGTAGTGGGGATTTCCCAGAACGGATAAACTCAGAAACCCGTCAAGCCATGTTGACAGATGTAAAAACTGACAGACAAAGGGGTAATTCACTGATATTTGCTGACAGAATATTCATTTAATTTCACACTTTGACACCAAACACAAAACACTGAACCCGCAAATTAAAATCGAAATACACAAATCATGAGAAACATAACAGTCATACTGATGCTTCCGATGCTCCTCGCCTTTTCGGAGACTCATGCTCAACAAACTGAGAAATGGAGTCTGAAAGATTGCATCGACTATGCAAAGGACAATAACCTGTCCATAAAACAACAGAGCCTGAATACGGAATATCAACAAAATGTCTATGAACAAAAAAAGCTGGACCGGCTTCCTTCCGTTAATGGTAGTGTGGGATACCAATTGAGTTTTGGACGGGTACCTGACGAAACCACCTACCAGTATGTAAACCAAACTACACAGTTTGGACGTTTTTCAGCAGGTGCATCAGTTCCTCTTTTTCAGGGATTTTCGCTAAACAACCAGATCAACCGGGATAAAGCAAACTGGCAGGCATCACGCAAAGAACTGGAAGCTGCAAAAAATGATCTGGCACTGAATATCACTTCCTTATATCTTCAGGTGCTATTCGATCAGGAACTGCTGACTGTTGCAGAGGAGCAATACAAGGTAGCTCAGGAACAAGTGGAAAACACCCAGAAGTTGGTGGATGCGGGGCGTGTGGCAGAAGGCAACCTGCTCGAAATAAAATCACAGGCAGCCAGGGAAGCGCTTACCGTAACCCAGATGAAGAACAACCTGACCATGTCCTTATTGAATCTTGCACAAGCGCTTGACCTTGAGGAACCAGACAACTTTGATGTGGTTATTCCGGAAATTCCGGAATTGCAGCAAAACACTCTTACTGCACCTTCAGATCTGTTTAACCAGGCAGTGGAAATTATGCCCGAAATTGAAGCTTCAGAATTCAATCTGGAGAGTGACCGCTTTGCTTTAAAAGCAGCGCAAGGGCAACTTTATCCCTCTATCAGCATGGATGCTGGCTGGAGCACTAATGTTTCCAAATCGGAAAGCACTGTTGATTTTGACTTCGGCGAACGTTTCAGTGACAATGCCACGCAATATGTGGGACTAACGTTAAGAATTCCTGTTTTCAACGGACTTGCTGCCCGCAACAACGTCAAAAACACCAAACTAAGTATTCGCAGTGCCCAGCACGACCTGGAAAAAGAAAAACAGACGCTCAGAAAGGAGATACAACAGGCTTATGCCGATGCACAGGCATCCTATCTGAAATACAACTCAGCGAAAACTGCAGTGGACTCTTACGAAGAATCGCTGCGATACACTGAAAAGAAATATGCAGTAGGCCTGGTAAGCCCGGTGGATTACAGCGTTGCCCGGACTGACTATCTGCGTGCACAATCCGATTTTCTTCAGTCAAAATATGAATATGTTTTGCGCACCAAAGTTCTGGATTTTTACACCGGAGCTCCTTTAACACTTGAGTAGATACCGTATTACTGTCAATAATAGCGAAAAGGGCATTGCCGCAATGGCAATGCCCTTTTTATAATTACTCCTCCATGGCCCTGTCTCATTTCCCGGAAAGGGTTTCCGAAAAGATGTTAAGTTTGTTTCAATTATTCTTCAAAAGTAACTTCAAACTCCAAATCAAATTCATCATAAATCAGGTTGTCACCCAGATTATCGAAGAAAGAACCAGACCCATAACGTACATAATATTTGGAGCGATCTACAGTTAGTTTACCGCTAAAAGTTTCTCCGTCCACATCTGCTTCGAATGAGACTGCATTCGTATGACCTTTAATGGTCATTTCACCAGTAAATTTGTATGTGCCAGGACTCACTTCTTCACCATTGTCAATTTCAAGTGTGGCAGTAGGATGCTCATCTACGCTAAAAAAGTCATCTGACTTGAGGTGCCCGACCAACTTGGCTCTGGAATCTGCGTCTTTGATATCATCATTGGAAATGGAAGTCATATCTGCTACAAATTTTCCTGAAACAAACTGATCTCCGGATTTCTCAAGATAACCTGAGAGCAACTGAATTTCACCGGTGTGTGAACCACCTACTTTTTTGCCTGTCCAAACAATTTTACTCTCTTCTACACTCAATTCACTTGTTTGAGCGTAAACAGCGGGGGCGAATATCAACATCCCCATTGCCATTATTAATGTTGTAAGTTTTTTCATAATTCTCCTCTATTTA
>DHQK01000104.1:0-5388 GCA_002411085.1 Marinilabilia sp. UBA5340
TCATCCACCTTTTTCTTCACGTCAGGGTTGGTGCTGTAAGCTGCAATCATCTCCTGATACAAAGCGGGGCTGATTCCTGCATCAGAAATGATTTTATTCATTTTTTGCTGAGTCTCCATCTGGATTGACTGCAATTTCTGAGAGATGCTCTGAAACTTTCTCATATCGGCTTCTTCTACACCTTCAGGCTGTTGTCCCTGCTGCATATTGCGAGCTATTTGGTTAAAATTGTCCAGCTTCATGCCTCCTTCTTCAATTTTTTTCACCATTTTCTGTTCAGCTTCCTGCTGTACCGGCACTACCTTCACCACAACATCAGCAAACAAATCAACCTCCTCATCAGAATAACTTTTTTGCGGCTGTTGTCCTTGTTGTTGCATCATCATTTGGTTCTGGGCAGCAACAGTTCCGCCAATCAAAATAAAACCTGTTAGAAATAAACTTACAAATTGCTTTTTAAAACTCATATTAAAACCTGTTTTACAGAGGGCTAAAAAAATTCACTTATTCGGGCAATGACCCTCTTTTTATTAAGAACCCGATTCATAAGCGTTAAGTCATTATTAATTAACGATATAAGCAAACCTACAAAACCACCTATCCAATTCCAAACAATTGATCCATTGATTTCGCATGTCGCGCAACATTTCTTGCTTATTTAGAAGTAATCTTGTTACAAATTGCTAATTACAGATATTTGTATTTTTATATATCTTAATTCATCCCTAAATTCGAAATCTCAACGCTAATTGCAAAAACAGAAATAAAGAAACCTCAAAGGCATATAAATGGCTTATTTTCTAATCCAACCGCCGCTTAATGCATAAACTTTTATTAACACTTTACGTAAAAAATACATACGTCCAACCAATAGTCAGCTAAATATGAAAAAGGTTGTTTTTTCAATTATTTTGGTCTCCATAGGAGTTTTGGTTTTAATACACATAGCTTATACTCCTCCTCTGCCTAATCTGGGAGAGCTTAAACTTAAACAGGAATATGCTATCAAGCCTGTTCCTTCCGTAGACCACAGCCTTTTTGAAGAACTTCAAAAGGACTTTGATTCTCCGCAGGAAGTCACTGAAGCCTGCATCGAATGCCATAACCAACGACACAAGGAGGTCATCGCTTCAAGCCACTGGAACTGGGAACGCATATCGTACGTAGAAGACCGGGGAATTGCAAGTATGGGTAAAAGCAATGTCCTTAACAATTACTGTATCGGTGCCAGTTCCAATGAACAAGCTTGTGCGGTCTGCCACATAGGGTTTGGAATGACCAATGACCGTTTCGATTTTGAGAATGCCCGAAATGTGGACTGTATGGTTTGTCACGACAATAGCGAAGAGTATCACAAAGGATCAGCTATGGCCGGATATCCCGACCGTTCGGTGAATCTTAGCGAAGTAGCTCAAAGTGTAGGCCGGCCTCAAAGAATGAATTGCGGGGTATGTCATTTCTATAGCGGAGGGGGCAACAATGTAAAACATGGTGATCTGGAAGAAGCACTGCTATCTACCACCCGGGAGGTTGATGTCCACATGGCTGCCAACGGCATGAATATGACCTGTGTAGACTGCCATTCAGCAGACAATCACAACATTAAAGGAAAACTCTATTCAGTCTCATCAAGTGATGAAAATCGTCTGACCTGCGATCATTGCCATACTGAGACACCACATACCGACAGAATGTTGGATCTTCATACAGCCCGTGTGGCCTGCCAGACGTGCCACATTCCCACCTATGCCAAAGTCAACCCCACAAAAATGGAATGGCGATGGTCCGAAGCGGGCCGGCTGGTTGAGGGGAAACCCATCCATGAGACAGATACATCAGGGGTAGAAACTTATCTTTCTATCAAGGGTTCATTTCGTTGGGAAAAAGATGTAAAGCCCGAATACTTCTGGTTTAATGGACATGCTACCCATTACGTTCTGGGGGATAAAGTTGACAGTATCCCGGTTCAGGTAAACAACCTTCTGGGATCTGCCGATGACAGAAGATCCAAGATCTATCCTGTAAAAGTCCATCGTGGTGATCAAATCTACGACCCTGAAACCAATTTGCTCATCCAGCCAAAATTGTGGGCTGCAGAAAAAGGGGACAGTGCCTATTGGAAGGATTTTGACTGGCAATTGGCAGCCGAAGCCGGCATGAAGCGCGTGGGACTACCCTATAGTGGCAACTACGAATTTGTAAACACGGAAATGTACTGGCCTGTCAACCACATGGTGGCTCCCAAAGAGGAGGCCCTCTCATGCGAAGAGTGCCACCAGCGGGAAGACAGTCGACTGGCAGGTCTCAATGATTTCTATATGCCGGGGCGTGATAGCCATGCAGGGCTTGATTTACTCGGGAAGCTACTCATTATTGCTGCTCTTGCTGGTGTAATTCTGCACGGACTGGGCAGAATCGTTGCTGCCATTCGCAACAAAGAAATTGACGCTGAAGAAATCAATACCAATTACAATCAATAACCAAAATTGGATACCATGCATAAAGTATATATCTATAAAAAATTTGAACGCTTCTGGCATTGGACACAAGCTGCCTTGATTTTTTTTCTTGCGCTTACAGGCTTCGAAGTACATGGAAGTTTCTCCTTTTTGGGCTATGAAGAAGCAGTTGCCGCACATCGGGTTGCGGCCTGGATGCTTCTGGCACTGATTTCTTTCTCCATCTTCTGGCATTTTACCACGGGAGAATGGCGTCAATATATTCCTACGTTCTCAAAACTACAGGCACAAATTCGTTATTATACTTTAGGAATATTTAAGGGCGAACCCCATCCCACCCGTAAAACTGTACGCAATAAGCTAAACCCGCTACAGGCTTTGACCTACCTGGGTTTCAAACTGGTGATGGCTCCACTACTGGTAATTACCGGTATCGTTTATATGTTTTATCGCACCATCGATGCCAATGATATGGTAATTGTCAGTGATATTCCACTTGATGTCATTGCCTTTCTACATACATTAGGGGCCTATCTGATTATCATGTTTGCCATAGTGCATGTTTACATGACCACTACCGGTCACACGCCCACTTCGAATATCAGGGCCATGCTAACCGGCTACGAAGATCTGGAAGAGACAGAAAAAGATGAATCCATTAAACAAAACTAACATGGACCGAAAAAACAAATTCATGAATCCCTACCTGGCAGGAGTATTATTGGGATTTGTATTGTTGACGACCATTTACATTACCGGCAGAGGGCTGGGAGCCAGCGGTGCCATGAAAAGTGTGGCCGTAACTGCCGTAAAAGCTACGGCCCCGGAGCACTATGAATCTACGACCTACTATCAGGATTATGAAGCAGATCATCCGGATGGCACCATGCAATCATGGCTCGTCTTTGAAATGCTAGGAGTTCTGATTGGTGCATTTTTTAGTGGAGCCCTCTCCGGTCGATTAGGATTAAAACTTGAAAAAGGCCCGGGAGTCACCAATACCACACGAGTTATTGGCGCCATTTTCGGCGGTATGCTTTTTGGATTTGGAAGTCAGCTGGGACGTGGCTGCACCAGCGGATCAGCCCTCAGCGGTATGGCCGTCATGTCTTTTGGCGGCATCATTACTATGCTGGCAATTTTTGGAGGTGCTTATGCACTGGCCTATTTCTTTAGAAAACTTTGGATCACAAGATAAAAACATCAATATGGCACCGTTAATTCCTGATATTATAGCTCCCGAGTACAATTACCTCATCGCACTCATCGTAGGAATCGGGTTTGGTTTTGCGCTGGAGCAGGCGGGTTTTTCGAGTACTCGCAAACTCGTCGGACTGTTTTACGGATACGACTTTACAGTACTGAAGGTATTCTTTACAGCAGGCGTCACAGCAATGATCGGAGTCGTTCTGCTCGCACATTTGGAACTACTCAACACTTCCATAATTTTCGTGAATCCTACCTTTCTGCCATCGGCCATTACCGGAGGCATTATTATGGGAGCCGGATTTATCATCGGAGGCTTTTGCCCTGGCACCAGTGCAGCAGCTGCAGCCATCGGAAAACTGGATGGCTGGGCTTTTATCGGAGGTGCAACCATCGGCATCTTTGCCTTTGGAGAATTCTTCCCGCTGCTCGAAGATTTCTATATGGCAGGCAATCAGGGCCCCTTACTTTTTTATGACGTACTTGGAATCGAACGGATCACGTTTGCGCTAATTCTGACTGCAATAGCACTTTTTGCCTTTGTGGCCACCGGCATGATTGAGGACAAAGTCAATAATAAACCAGTGCATCTGCTCAGTGGCAACTGGAAAAACAAGACCATTGCGGCAAGTGTGCCTGTTGCTTTGGTGCTGCTTATTATGATCACCCCCTCGCGCAAAGAATTTACCATGGAGAAACTGGAAGCACGTGCAGCTGCCGGAGAATGCAAACCCGACCTGATTGATGCAGACAAACTGGCTTTTGAAATCATGAACAATTACTATCAGTACAATGTCATTGACGTTCGGTCGCCGGAGGAATATGAAGCATTTCATATTGCCACAGCCATCAATATCCCTTTGGACGATCTGCACAATACCGCTTACCGCGAATTACTGAACCAACGCATTCAGACCAATGTTTTTTATGGAGCCTCTCCGGCCCAGGCCAAAAAGGCATGTCTGATTGCCCGCTATCACGGCAACACCAGCAGTCTGGCACTTGATGTGACTGCCCGTGATTTTGAGAACACTTTTTATGGAGACATCTCCATACCGGAAAATCCATCCAAAGAACAGCAAACAGTGGCTCTTTTCCGCCGCCAGGCTGCCAAAAAAATGAAAGAAATAGAAGAAAACCTCGCTTCGAGGGAGAAACCCGTCAAACAGAAAATGACCAGAGTACAGGGAGGGTGCAGCTAAAAGGCATTTCGAAAATCCAAAAGTTTAACATTTACCTCTTATCCACGTTTTTATTGGCCTGACAAACAAACCACTTACTGTTACACAACAAAAGGCAGTTGTTCATAAAAAAAAACGTGCATCTTTAATTTGTTTTTCAGAAATTGAATAAAAATCATTCAGTTATTAATCTGAAAAACAAGGGTTATGATGCATTACTACAAAAACTCATTAAAAAGAGCCATGTTGCTGGTTCTGTTAGGCTTTTTTACAGCCTTTAGCGTCAAAAGTCAGGTACGCGTAATGGTAAAAACCGATGGGGTGGCATTTACCGCTATCGAAAATCATACCACATGGGGCACTGCTACAAGTGATCTTCAAGAAGCCATAGATGCAGTCTCAGAGGCTACTGGTGGCGGAGAAATATGGGTAGCTGCCGGCACTTACCTTCCTACCAAACAGATGTCAGCCAATGAAGAGGTAACTAGTGCTTATCCCCGGGAAATTTCTTTCGTAATGGCCAACAATGTCACCGTAATGGG
>DHQK01000104.1:5709-15827 GCA_002411085.1 Marinilabilia sp. UBA5340
GACAACAGAGTTATTTTGAGTGGAAACATTGGTGACCCGCTTGAGATTGATGACAACGCTTGTCATGTAGTTCTATTTCCACTTGGAGTAGATGACACCGCCATCCTGGAAGGTGTATATATTACAGGCGGCTATGCCAATCTTTCCACAAGCACAGCCCCATTCCATTTTGCCAACCGTGGCGGAGGAGTTCACATGCGCAACGGAGGAATTGTTCGCCAATCAGCAATCACAGGAAATTATTCAACAGATGGGGGTGGAGGAGCCTATCTCTACGAGGGAGGAACCATTACCCTGAGTGAGATTTCCAACAACCGCACCAATACAAATGGCGGTGGTGCACTATTAAACCAGGGGGGAGTTATTTCCGCCAGTTTAATTCACAGCAACCAGTCTCTGGATGCTGGAGCCACCGGAGCCGGGGTGTTTTTTGATTCTTCATCAGGCACCTCAGGCACCCTCACTCATTCAATAGTTGTTGGCAACCTCTCCAATAACAAAGGTGGTGGCATTGGTACTTATGGCGGCGGAAACATCATTAACAACCTAATCATTAACAATGAAGCCACCGGCAACGGAGGAGGAGTATTTTTACAGGAAGGAGGAACAGTTACCAACAACACCATTGTTTCCAACAAGGGAGACCAGGGACCAGGTGTGTATGCAGACACCGGAGGAGAAATTTATAATTCCGTGATATGGAACAATGAACTCGTCAACAGCACAACCCAAATAAGTATAGACGATGCTACAACAGTTGTAGATTACTCAGCCATTGAAGGGGGACTTAGTGGAACCAATGTTACCAATGTAATAGAGTTATCATCAAACAACACAGACCCAGGTTCAGGTACGGAAGAGTATCCGGAATTCAGAAACCCTGTTGCTTTTATGGCACAGCCGCTCACCACTCAACAAATCGCAGACCTGCTGGATGCTGATTACAAACTCAATGTGACATCAGCATTGCTGGATGCAGGAAATTCCTCCGCAACAGGGGTACCACTTTTGGATCTGGAAGGTCAGGACAGGACACTTCAGACCGCCGTTGACATCGGAGCGTACGAAACCAACTATTTCGACATCAACGGATCAGTCACCAGCGGCACAGGTACAATTGATCCCACTTCCGCGTTGGTACTCAACAACGGGGAAATCACGTTTACTTTAACTCCCGGAAGCGGTTACGATGTGACTGAATTCCTGATCAACGGCACCGATTACACATCGAATCTGGTGGCAGATGGAAGCGAATTTACTTATACTATGAACGTTACCGAAAACCTTGACGCGACGGTTACCTTTGACCTGGCCAACAGCTTTGCAGAGGCTGCTGAAGGGCAGTTTAAGCTATATCCGGTTCCTGCGCAGCACATCATGTATATTGATGGAATTACAATCCAAAAAGTAGAGATTTTCTCAGCAGATGGCAAACTGGTGAAAGTCATCGAAAACACTGATTTACGATCAATTCCTGTTGCAGATCTTAAAAAAGGACTGTACTTTATTTCATTAACCCCGGATTCGGGTGAGACCATAAAGACCCGATTCATCAAGAAATAACCAATTGCGTGAAGCGGTCAATGACCGCAAAATGCAAGAAGCTTAAATCACGCATATATAACTTTGGTTATATATTTTACTGAAATATTATCCCCGGCAACAGAGATTCTGAGGCCGGGGATTTTTTTTAATTTCCCCAGTATCTGCCAAAAAATAATCCCAATCAAAAAACCAGGTCTGCAAAAAAATGTCATTTCAAAACAAAAACAGACCATTCACCACAATTCAGTTGCACCTTATAACGACATTTAAGAACTTACTATTTCTTTTGAACTCTTTATTCCAATACTCATGCTGGCAACCAAACACTTCACTACCCAAAGCTTAGGCTTTCTTTTTATTTTCTTTATCCTTTTTGCCAAACCGGCGTTTACAGATGCACAGCCAATTGTGAAGGTGAAAACCCAGGAAAAAGGAGGGAAGGTCTTTTCCGGTGTTAACCAACACGGAACCTGGGACAATGCCACCTACGAACTACAACAAGCCATAGACCACCTGCATGCCAATGGAGGCGGAGAAGTTTGGGTGGCTGGCGGAACTTATTTCCCCACCAGTCTGTTGGCCGCGGCTCCGGATGCCCCCAATCCTCCTCTAACAGATCCCGAAGACCCTGCTTCTCCTGCTGACGGACGTCAGCTGTCATTCATCATGGCCAGCGGCGTATTGGTAATTGGAGGTTTTGACGGTTCCGAAAGCTCAAAAGATGACAGGCCATCTGACTTGTTTGACACCGAAAATAAAGTCATCCTAAGCGGAGATATCGGAGTTCCTGCGCTCAACGAAGACAATGTCTATCATGTAGTAATTTTCCCACCGGAAACAGATGACTCTGCCATTTTACAGAATGTAGAGGTCACAGGGGGGTATGCCGATGGCCCTGCTGACTATTTTGCAAAAACAGGAGCCGGGGTTCACATCCGGGAAGGCGGATTGCTAAAAGAGTGTCAGGTTTACGACAACACATCAGCAGGTAGCGGCGGAGGCGTTTATCTCTACAAAGGCGGAAAAGTGGAAAGCTGTATTGTTTTCGAAAACAACGCTTTTGTTCAGGGCGGAGGCATCTATTCCAACCTTGGAGGAGAGATATCCAAGACGGCCATTTACAGCAACACTGCAGGAAATATTGAGAACGATGGCAAAGGAGGAGGAGTTTTATTTGTAGCTAATGATGATGCAGAAGAAGGCAGCATCAGTCATTCAGCAATCTTTGCCAATCAATCTACCAACAAAGGTGGAGGGATTGCCAACTATTTGGGAGGCCAAATCATAAACAATTATATCGGGAACAATGAAGCAGCCGGAAAAGGGGGAGGCGTCTTTTTACAGGCCGGGGGACAAATGCTTAACAATACGGTGGTTTCAAATGCAGGCGACCAGGGAGCTGCCTTGTACTGCAGCGATGGAGGAACTGTTTACAACACCGTGATGTGGGGGAATACAACCCCATACAGCAGCAACCAGCAAGTGGCATTTGATGACAATGCTGCCACCACTTATGCCCTGCTTTTCGACTTCTGTGCCATCCAAAATGGAACTGTCTCCCCGGAGATTACCAATATGATTTCTCTTGATCCTGAAAACTCCGGAAACGGATTGCACCCGCAATTCAATAGACCCGTTTCATTTTCGGGCATCCCCACGTCCGCTACCGAACTGGAAGAAATCAAGAACAGCAACTATGCAATAGGGCTTAGCTCAGCATTATTGGATGCCGGAAAACCAGATCTTACCGGACTTCCGGTTCCTGAATCAGATCTTCTGGATGCTCCTCGAATTACCAAATCTATCATAGACATCGGGGCAGTTGAGGCACTGTATTACAATGTTTCCGGCACTGTAAGCGGCGGCAATGGTACCATCAGCCCCAATACTAGTGTAAAAGTAATGGAAGGAGGAGAAGTTGAATTTGTGGCCACTCCCGATGTAGGTTATACTGTTGCTGAATTCCTCATTAATAATACAGACTACACGATGCAAATCACAGACCAGGGAGAATGGTATACATATACCCAATCAGAAATCTCTCAAGATCTGTTAGCAAGCGTTGATTTCAGCATTCCCAACACACTGTCTCATATCAATGCTCCCGATTTTCTGATGTATCCGAATCCTGCAAGAGAAGTACTGTTTTTTGAAGGAATTTCTGCAAAATGCATTAAAATCATCAATTCTTGCGGACAAATAATCACAGCCCCCAAACGCCCTCTTAAAAATGCAATAGATATTTCCGCCCTACAAAGCGGAATCTACTTTCTGGTGATACAACAGGACAACAATCAGGAAGTAGTCAAGAAGTTTTTTAAAGATTAGACTTTCGGCAATCCAAAGTGTGACAGCCGAGACAGTAAAAGAGAGTTGTGAAATTAAAAGAAATGGTAATTGGAATCACTGAGAAATTTACCCCTTAAACGAACTACAACCATTGCAAAAAACATCAAAATCAGAATATTTTGATTCGCTTGCGCAAAAAACGAGGGCTCCCCTCCTATCCGGGAAGCCCTCGTTAAATATTTAGCTATTCCTTTTTTTTTAATAAAACACCCTATTCCTCAACGCCTTCGGCATACATACCTAAATAAGTCCCGACAAAGCCGCCGGCTGTAGCCGTACTTAAGTAAGTAGCATCCTGTCCTTCGGCCAGGATTTCCCAGGTTTCTTTATCTTCGGAAATAAGAAAATCAAGATACTCTCCCCGCCCCACAACTTTCAAAAGTACAGAATGGTCAGTATTAAGACCTGTTCTTTTCATGGCAATCCGTTTCTTTTCGGTATTTCCCTCCCGAACAATAGTTTTCTCAACAAAGGCAACCAGTTCGTTCTGCTCATAAGTAACACCCAGAAAATAATTATTGGTTTCTGTGCGGAAGCAGACGAGACCAGCACACTGATTCATACTCCCGGGAATAATCTGAACCTCGGTAGAGGCTGAAAAATTCTGATGTTGCTGTCGCCTTCCGATAAAAGCAGGATTTTTCTGTTCTCTGAAAGAAACAGGCTGAAAATCCAGCTTCAAGCTACCATCCTTCAGTGAGAACCACTTTTCTGACGGTGTTCGGATAAAATTCCAGCACAAACCCAGAGAATCTGAATCAAATTCATCCTTTACTTTGAAGTTTCCACGGGGAAAGAAATCAGCTCCCTCCTCCAGCGAATGAGAAGCATCAACGCTCAACGGCACTTTCTTTCCTTCCTCCAGTATCACCGGCCAGCCATTATGCCAGGCCACCGGCAAAAGGAACGTTTCACGACCTGTATTATAATGGTTATCTTTATAAGGACGACATCCCAGAAAAACAGCCCACCAACTCCCATCTTCAAACTTAATAATATCAGCATGTCCCGTGGAAGTAACAGGATTTTGTCTGTCATCGGGAAGATTACGTTGAGTTAGAATCGGATTCCCTTCGAACGTTTCATAAGGCCCCTTTATATTCCGGCTGCGAAAAACAACCTCGGAATGCCCCTCTGCAGTACCGCCTTCAGCAGCCATCAGATAGTAATATCCATTGATTTTGTATAAATGAGGACCTTCAATCCATATAGGCTTTTGGGTAATGTCATGCCCCCCGTCCACAATCATTTTTCTTGGGCCTTTCATTTCATCCTTATCCACATCATATTCCTGAATCCAAATTGCTTTGTGCCCTGGATAGATGGACTCTCCTTCAGGATCACCATTATTCACCAACCAAGCCCTTCCATCATCATCAAAAAACAAAGAAGGATCAATGCCGGGTACTTCCGGGATCCATATTGGGTCACTCCATGAACCTGCAGGATCTTTAGTTTTCACTATGAAGTTGCCGTCACCTCCCACAAAAGTGGTTACCATGTAAAAGGTGTCGTTGTGTGGGTTGTAACTGATAGCCGGAGCAAAAATGCCTTCAGAGATTTCCTGATCTGTAATATTGAGTTGGGAGGGTCTGTTCAACACGTGCCCTATTTGTTTCCAATTTACCAGATCGGTACTATGAAATATGGGAACTCCCGGAAAAAAAGAAAACGTAGAATTCACCAGATAATAATCCCCGTCTTTTTTGCAAATAGAAGGATCTGGGTAAAATCCACTCAGAATGGGATTAAAATAATCATCCTCCTCCAACTTTATTTCATTGTAGAACTCATCATTACCCTCGTATTGGAACCAATGGAAAAAAGCTCCCTTTTGTCCTTGCTCTTGTGAGCCACAAGCAGCCACCAAAACAAGAATTGGCAAAAAAATCAGTTTTTTGGGATTCAGCATAACGAAATATTTAAATACATCAGCCTGCATTTCTAATCTGATTGAAAAAAAACAGATCAATTGTGATGTGTCATATCAAATTTAATTTTCTTCAATTCATCCAGATCATGAACCGGTCGTTCAAGTTCTGCAGGAATAGGCATCTTCGAAAAAGTCTGAAAATAGAGTAAACAGGCATCTCGCCACCATTCAGCTTCACGGGACTGTATTTTCAGTTTCTGTCTCACATGCTCGAAACGTTCTTCATCAATCATTCCCTGCATCCGATCCCATTTTTTCTGCATCAATCGCACTTCCTCCACGCCATCATAATAATGATAGCAAAGCTCGTCCCACAGCGACAGGCCTGAACTCATAGTATAATCCCATGGAAGGTGATGAAACCAAAGAATCAGGTTTTCAGGACATATTTTGGGATTGTTGTACATAGATGCCAGTGGCTCCTCATATTGCTCAACCGCATTGCTGCCGCTTTCTGAACGATCAAACCCAATACCGTCCTCAGAAGCATTATGGTAGTATTTGGGCAACCAGTCGGGGCGTGCTCCTTCAATCTCGGTCCACGGTTCTGGGCCATGATGATGGCTCCATCCCATCAGGTGATGAAGACCAAGCGGAGTCATATAATTTACTACGGCCTCACGAGAGCGCATCATGATATTCAATGAAGGTTCCACAAAGGCATCCTCATTGGAAAATGTCATCCCAAGCCATTCCTTACCAATTTCATCAGCTCTGAGGGTATGATCCCAGGCCAGACGACCATAAGCATACCAATTGGCCTGTGCAAAATGATGGCCTGTCCAGTTAACATCACGTCCGATATTGGCCACACCTGCAATGGCAGTATGTTTCTGATTAAACAAAGATCCATCGGTAGCCTTTGCAACCGTTGAACCGGGACCTTTGGCATAAGTATCACTTTCAAAAGTCTCCTTTTGCATTGTGGGCAGGTAAGCCAAATGATTAGAAAAACCCAGATATTCCTGTGTTATCTGGAATTCAATCATCAGAGAAGTCTCCTCCATCGCTCCAAATACAGGGCTAAAAGGCTCCCGGGGCTGAAAGTCAATGGGGCCGTTTTTCACCTGTACAATCACATTCTCATGAAATTTGCCATCCAATGGCACAAATTCATTGTAAGCCTGTTTAGCCCGGTCATCTCCGGAAGGTGCATAGACAAAAGCCCGCCACATCACTATTCCGTTGTAGGGTTCCAAGGCTTCGGCCAGCATATTGGCGCCATCAGCATGCGTCCGTCCATAATCCTGTGGTCCGGGCTGACCTTCGGAGTTAGCTTTTACCAAAAAACCTCCAAAGTCTGGAATATCTTCATAGATCTCTTCCACTTTGTCTTTCCACCATTCACGAACTTCGTCTCTTAATGGGTCCGAATCTTCAAGACCGCCTATTACAGCCGGTGACGAGAAGTTCACGGACAAATAAACCTTAATATTATAGGGACGCAATAGATCTGCAAACCTCACCACCTGCTCCAGGTATTCATCCGCTAAGACCTCGGGAGCTGCATTTACATTGTTCAGCACTGTCCCATTGATACCTACCGAAGCATTGGCACGTGCATAAGTCTGGTAATGCGCTTTCAGGTCTTTAAAATCTTCCTTGCGATTCCACCAGATGGAATGCCCGGCATATCCGCGTTCGACGGTTCCGTTTAAATTGTCCCAATGATTAAGCAACCGCAATTCATATTTGGGAGACTCCACAATATCAATGGAAGCGATGTCCTCTTCGTTCTGCATCATGCGAATAAAAGCGAATGTTCCATACAGAACACCTGCATCACTATTGGCAGTAATCACCACCTGCGCATCCTTCCCTTCACCGATCGTTTTGATAACATAGCCCTCATTACCACATCCTTTCAGGCGTTCCTTCAACCCTTGGATATTCATTTTCTCATCCAGCCCAACACCCATCAGGATAGAACTTCCTGTCACTTTTTTGCTGATAGCTGCATCCACTGAAGTCATCCCCTTAATCGCCTTAACAAGCTCACTTTGTGCGACTTCAATCACAGGGCTGCGTTCTTCCACATAAATATTCTTTAGCCCTGAATACTCATCAAGAACATGCTCAGAGACTTTCCCATATCTTAGCCAAAGATTTTCACCCGTTTCGGCAAACAGCATTCCCGGCATCGAAAAAATCAGAATAACCAATAATAAAATTTTTCCTCTCATTTCTGTATATTTTGAATCATTTATACTCATACAACTGAATCCGCTGGATATCGAATTCATCCACAGGAATCCGCAAATGTCTTCCCTGATGACTCTGATCTCCATTCATCCTAAACTTGCGAATCCATTCTCCTTCGTTCTTTTGGATCTGGTCTATCTCTCCTATTCCGGCAACTGACTCTTCGTCCAGGCTTTCAAATGTCACTACCACACCTGTTCCTGCGACAATAAACTCATCCTGCCCCAGAGAAATTATCAACCCGCCGGTTTCGGGCCACTCCGATCCATCATTCGCAGCTGGATTCCACCCAAGGGTATAATCATGTTTAAAATGAAACTTATAATTCCCCATCACGAAAGAAGTATCCCGTCGTTCATTATTAAACCAGACTCCGGCACTCTGTTCTCCCTGCTTTTCTGCAAGAAGAGGCGTTAGCTGATGGAGCACTTTGTAACTTTTGGTTAACGGAGCATTCGCCGGATCGGGCGTATCTTCTATGGAAAAAGGACTAAATCCCATTGCATCATGTTCACCAAAAGCATAAAAAACACGTGCATGATTGCCCGGTTCGTTTCTGATCTCAGGAATAAACAGTGGGTTATTGGGCAAATGATAAAGATTGCACCAATGATTGAACCCGGGATCATAAATATCCAATGCATAAACATCAATGGCAGGAGCTCCCAGTTTCCAAACATCAATAAGATGAGCCAACGGACCGGCGGACGGATATTCGCCTGGCTTCCTGCCTCTTGAATTCAAGGCGGCATTGACATACATGGGCAAAGGATAAACATCCTTTCCTGCCTGTGCTATCTCGCCGGCATATTTGGCAAAATGCCAGGCCATAAATAGTTCATCAGTATAAAGGCTTTCGCCAAAAACGTTCTCCCAATCGCCAGCTACCTTTTTCCCATTGGATTTCCACATCTCAGATAAATGCTCCTGTGTTCCTCGCTTTTCCTCTTTCAGCAAGTCGATAATCTGTTGGGGAACACCTTGATTAAATGCCTTGTTAGCTTCAGAATGATAATCACGGGCCTGAGGGATCATTCCTATCTCATTTTCCACCTGCACCATAATCACTGTATTCTGATTACTGTCTTTTTCTTTAAGAAATTCCATCAGCTTCACAAAAGCCTTCTTATCAGCTTCCAGGTTATTTCGTGAGAATGGTGTCAGGATTTCAAGAGGTTTACCCTCTTTAGTTATACTCCTGGGAAATCGTTTCCAATCCCTTTTCACCCACAAAGGCGCATAACAGGACATACTGTTTTTCCAACTTCCAAACCAAAGTAACACAAGTTTAGTATCATACTTCCGGGCCTGATTTATCAATTGATCCACCGAAGAAAAATCAAATTCTCCTTCCTCTGGTTCTACCAGTTCCCAATACACAGGAGCCAAAACGGTATTGAGCTTCATTGCCTGCAGGTCTGGCCAGATTTTCTCCATAAATCCGAGGTCGGAAGCACTGGAATTCCCCAGTTCACCTGCCAGCATGAGCCAGGGAGCACCATCCACCATCAACTGAGTTGTCTCCCCATTGAAATCAAGGTAAGGTATTTTTTCCCTCGTTTGGCCTACCAGCGCCCCTGTAATCATCAGAAACAAACAGGTTACAAACCATAAGTTAGTTTTTCGCATAACATGAATATTTTTACTTTTTTCGCTTGAAAAAATGGTCAAACAACATTTTGTCATTAATTCCAGGGAACTATATCCTCAGAGCGACTGGGGTTAAGAATGCAACAAACATAGCTCATCTTTGGTCAAAAAAAGAAATTCCTGGAACGAACATTCTGCTCTTCCGGAAGAATCAAATTATATTTTGAATATCATAAACTATCCCCTACTTCAAAAATTAAGATAACTCCATTCTCCAACTCATCATTAAAATTAAGGTTCAGAATAAACAGGAATATCTTAAACAAAAAGATGGTTTTTGCCAATAACGAAAATAACAGTATAAATCTTCAAGAAGGTGTAAAAAAAAGTTTTTAGTGGGAACATTTATCAAAAAGAGTGAAATTTAACTCATAATTGGTAGATATTTATCACTAAAAAATATCGACAAGCGTGTATGAAGAGATTATTATAAGAGATA
>DHQK01000104.1:16116-17398 GCA_002411085.1 Marinilabilia sp. UBA5340
TATTCCTGCAATTCACCGGTAAAATCCTCACTCACATCACGACCGGCCAAGCCATCGGCAAAATATTTGTATGCTACTTTACGTTCATAATCAGCATCCCACAAGCATGGCGCATCGTCGGGAAGCCAGTTCTCATGCTCTTCAGGAGCATCACTAACACCCCAAACAGTGATTCCGTATTGCTGGGCTGCCGGAATAATCTCACGATACTTATCGGCAACAAACTGATACATTTCAGCCTGCTGATCAAATTGCTCTGCAGAGGGAGCATCGGTAAGCACCTGCACATCCAACTCGGAAACTTTGATCAACTTTCCGGTAGCAGCCAACAGTTCAAACATTTGCACAATGTTATCTTTATTCGTATTGATGCTGATATGCATTTGTGTTCCGATACCATCAACGCTAGCCCCCTGGTTTTCGATATATTCCACATATTCAATCAACCCTTCACATTTGGCAATGCTGCTTTCCAATCCATAATCGTTGATGAAAAGAATATCGTCCGGGTTTCCATGCTCTCGCGCCAAATTAAATGCAGTGACAGCAAAATCTTTACCCAGATATTTTTGCCAGTAAAACTCATCACTGGCTGGATCGGAAACGTTTCCGTCACGCAATGTTCCATCGTTGTTCATTGGTTCATTAACCACATCCCAGGCAAAAATGTCATTTTTGTAATGACTTACCATCTGGGTAATGAAGTCTTCCATAGCAGCACCAATCAGCTGAGCTTTTTCCTCATCGGTTTTTTCGATGTAAGCAGGTGCTTTGGCAACTTTCAAAAAAGGAGCTCCTGCAGGGGATTCCGGCGCTTTACCAAAAACAATATTATCGATATGGAATGTTGCCGCAGTTGCCCCGAAATCAAAAACAAGCTTATTCTTATCTGCTGTAGAGGGGGTAGCCGTAAATTCAACAGGTGTCCAGGTTGTTCCAACAGAAAGACCTCCGTAATAGTCACCGCCATAATCAGGATTTTGCAATTGAACCTGAATTGTTGTAGCGACAGAGGATTTAATCATGAAGGAAACACTATAATCAACTCCCTCCTCCAGTGGCTGGTCAAATGTATAAACCTGCTGTGCGCTATAGGAGTCAGCAGCAGTTGGGTTAGTTAAAACCATTGCATATCCGGTATCTCCATAACCATCACCTTCGGGTGAGACCTCTCGGGTAGAACCATTACCCCAACCACCCCATGGGTCTAATGTTCCACTCTCAAAATCTCCATTAGAGATCATATTAACAACAGTCGGTTCAGCATCCAGATCAACCACAT
>DHQK01000104.1:17658-39243 GCA_002411085.1 Marinilabilia sp. UBA5340
GCAGAACCTGTACCCATCCAATCGATCCATGGATACTCATTTGCAGCACCAGGCATAGAGATACGACCGGCACCGGGCTGATCACTCTTAATAAAAAAAGTCACCTGATACTCATGACCACTAATAACAGCAACCTCAGGGCTTTGTACCTGCAAACTCCAATAATCTGAAGAGCTGGAAGAAGCAATAAGTTTCATGGCATCCGTATCTGCTCCCATACCTGCACCTTCCTCTATGGTAATACCATCACCGGGATTATTAAGAGCCCAACCGGTAAAGGTTCCATCTTCCAATCCGGAAATATCCATCAGATTGCTTCCGGCAGGCTCAGGAATTACTTCAGGCGCTATCAAACCATTCAAATAACTGGCATCCTGATTTTGGTGCCAAACCAAAGTGTGTCCAAATACGCTCAAACCGGCATTTTTTGCTTTTTCAACAAAAGCATCAGCCGTGGTAAAATCGATAGAACCGTCACTTTGAACCATGGGACCATGTTTCATAATATAACCGGCAACCACTTCGTCAAAATTCTGATGCACCACACTGTCCATCAAGCCTTCTTCCATGTATAGTCCCACACCTACTCCCACTCCAAGTTTAAAGTCGGTATAAGTGTTGAGCGCATCATATCGGGCTATCTTCTCCTCCATCTTCAGGGGAATTTCAGCTACTGTGATTTCCGTAGCGGGATCCCTCTCTTCCCACTCCATCATTGTATCTTCGCAGGAAGTAGCAAAAAATGCTGCCATTGCCACCACCGGAATTAACTTTTTATATTTCATAATCGTCATTTCTTAAATGATATGATAAAAACTTTTTACTCTTCAACCACCTCTTCAGCAGTCTCTCCCTCTTCGGGGAAATCAGTATAGGTCGGTTTTTCCAGGGAAACGACCCTCCAATTGTCAGTATAAACATCTATCGAAGTTTCAGAAGAAGGAAATTCCTTTTCATCTGAATCATTTCCGGTGACATTGGCCAAAGTAAAGTCGGAATTTTCAAAGTATATACCAAAATTCTTATAACTCGATTCCTCTCGGGCTAACAGCACATCCTCAAATGTGTACCCTTCTTCAGTATCGGAGAAAGAATAAAACTCACTGAAAGGAACTGTCACGGTCATCCATCCATCTGTTTCGAAAGGAACGACTTCCCCTTCTTCAACCCAAGGCACATAATTATAAGCGTCTCCACTCCATTCGCCACCATTAAAACTATTGTGCAGGCAGATTTTCAGAAACCCTGTTCCACTCCATGCTTCAGGCACAAAAACATCAAATTGAAAAGCGACTTCACTAACAGGGGTTGTTGCCGGAATATGAGGTGTCAATTGACCTCTCCAGTTGTCCACATCATTTCCGGCAGTCCAAACCTCAGTAAGGCGTGTACTGTTGGTAGGGAAAGAGGCAATACGATCCGGACGATGAGCAACATACGTACCCTGCGAGACATTGCCCATTCCTATCACTTCTGATTCCAGGTCTTCATCATTAATCATACTTCCGTCTTCGGACCAACTCCAGAAACCTTGCTGACCATTACCATCAAAGTCTAGTATGACACCGTCCATAAAATTGAAGTATGTAGGAGAATATGCACCTCCGTTGGATCCTTCGACAAAGATGGATCCTCCTTCGGTCAGTCCTTCAGGAACAGTTACGGTAACAAACTCACCCTCTACATCAGACTTAATCCCCTCTGTAACAACAATATTACCAGGAAAGACCACTTTGCTAATTTCAACCAACCCGCTACCATAAATGGTGATAGACTCACCAGCCTGCGGCAAAGTGTGTGAAATTCTTGCAATAGAAGGTGCCGCAGCCCGTATCTCGAAATCATACACATATTCGGTTCCTGTTTTGACAAAGCGAAAAGTATTCCTGACAGGCTCCTCTGCCTCAATGGTTGGTGTTTCACCACTAAGTTGAATGAGCATATTATTATCTGTAACATAAACCGGATTGAAATAGGTATCATAACCATTCACATAGACCTTTCTTAACCCCTCAAAACCGGAGCCTTCAATCCGCAACAACTGACCTAACCGGGCAAAACCGACCTCTCTGTCAGGGACATCAGAATCAGCATCCTGAAGGTAAACTGCATTGACCTGAATGGGTGTATTGTTTGCAGGATTTTCATCATCTTCGCAGCCAACAAAAGCCATGGAAGAGATAAAAACTCCTATTAACAACCATATATTAATTATTCTTTTCATGTGTCTAATATTTATTTGTTAAGATTTCCATACCTGCGAAAAAGCTGTCATGAAGAACAATAAGTAAGTATTTAATGATTCCACAACTGTTTTTTCTGCTTATATTCACTATTATAATTTTTAATACGGAAACCTTGGAAAATAATTACTGAAATAAATTGACTCTCTCCTCTTCAAACTCGTACGGCACAGGCGCTTCCCTCAGCAATGGGTTTTGCACTAATTCCGACTCCGGATAAGGGAGCAAAAGAGACTCTGCCGTAGCAGTAGCAACCTGCTGGGCAGTATTTTCATCCCCTTCCACATAAGTGCCGGCACCTTCATCATACTCATATTGAACCGCCCTGTCCTGAGCATCATTCATATAATTCAGCACTTCCTGTTGACGATAATACGAACGTCTTACAAGATCATACCAGTATTGACCCTCCATGGCAAGTTCGATACGACGCTCATACCGAATATCCTCATAAGAAATTTCTGATTTACTTGGCATTCCGGCTCTTTCACGAACTTTATTAAAATACTCAAGAGCAGTTGCATCTGTAGTAGAAGGATTATTTCCCATTATGGCTTCAGCGTAAATCAGGTAAACTTCTGCCAGCCGAAGCATTTTCGTTGTTAATCCGGAATTCATTCGTGCCACAACACCTTCTGTATCTTTTGAAGAGCCAACTACCCCTTTTTTGATATTGGCGCGATCTGTTTCTTCATAAACATAGCCTCCGGCTGCCTGGTTAATTTCAGGATACTCGGCACCATAAGTGGCAAAGGTAGAGTGCAAACGAACAGTTTCAGCAGCATCATATTCTCTGATCATATCCCATGAAGCAAATGTGTAATATCCCCATGCAGCATCATCACCAGTAATCTCAGAATTCCAGGCAAAGTAAGCCTGCTGGGTATTGATAATGCCATATTCGGTAGTTCCCCCAACCCACTGCAATGCAAAGAGTGACTCCGGATCATTGTTCCCATCAAGGGTGAATAGTTCGGCATAATCTTCGTTCAGTTCCAGTCCGCTCTCCTCACAAACTTTGGCAGCTGCTTTTCGGGCAAGGTCCAGGTACTCCGGATCACGAAGGCCTCCGTTCCTATCATCAATATTATGCAATCCGGCATACGAAAGATAAACTCTGGCCAGCATACCATAAGCACTCCATTGAGTCAGTCTACCAGATTGTGTTGCCTCTTCGGGCAAATTATCAGCTGCAAATTCAAGGTCACGAATAGCAAATTCAAAAACATCATCGCGTGGATTGGTAGGAATGATAGGATTGTTAACCAAAGCTCCATTGTCAACAATAATAGGTACATCTCCCCACAAAGAGGCCAAGTACCAATAAGCCGTTCCACGCATAAAGCGAGCTTCAGCAATAGCTGCATTTTTAGCTTCGTCAGAAACACCTGTAGCGTTGGCCTCTATATTGTTAATGGTATTATTGGCCTGTCCAATCACATTGTAGAAGGACGCCCAGGCAGAAACCAGTGGTCCCGTAAGAGAAGTCTCCGTAAAGTTGGTAAACGGATAAACATAGTCAGAGTAAGGAGCAAAAATATTGTTTGCTCTACCGTCACCTAAAGCATAGTAGAATTTATCATTAAAATCGAACCACACCTTACCATACAATCCGGCTGTGGCAACCCTCAGGTCACTTTCGCTCGAAAAGAAGTTATCCAGGGTAATGGTATCATTCGGCTCGATTTCCAAAAAGGCATCGTCACATGATGTGATGCTGAGGCCTACTGCGGCCACCATCATTATTAATATCTTATTTATTTTCATCATCTATTACATTTACAGGTTTAAAATGAGAGGTTTACACCGAATGTATAAATTCTGGGTGACGGGTAACGCGCGTTATCAATACCTGTCATCAGTGCATCCTGCTGATAAGACCCAACCTCAGGGTCGTAACCGGAGTATTTTGTAAATGTGTAGGCATTCTTCACTTTTGCATAAACCTTTACGACATCAAGTCCTATGGAAGAAATCCAGTCCTTGGGCAAAGTATAGCTCAGGGAAACATCCTGAATTCTCAGAAACGAACCATCTTCCACGAAACGATCGCTTAAACGATTATTGGCGTTGGATGAAGAAGCTGCCAAACGCGGCATCATGGGGTCTCCTCCGGTAATGTGAGTATTTCTGATATCTACAGGACCATCAGGATCGATCAATTCTACACGCGCATAATCCAACGCTGACTCAAGAAGGTTATGATTTTCTCTGGGGTTTTCCAACCAACGTTTTTGGTAATTGATAACATCGTTGCCATAAAATCCGTTGAGGAAAATATTCAGGTCAAAACCTTTATATGAAAATGTGTTGCCGATACCAAAAGTAAATTTAGGCTCAGGATTTCCAATATAAGTGCGATCTGATTCATTAATTACTCCATCATTGTTGATGTCTTTAAAAATGTAATCTCCAATCCAAACACCAGTCTCACTTATATCAAGTCCCTCAGGACGTGCAACTTCCCGAACGTTTCCAGCATCATCTTTATAGTAAAAGTCGGTAGCCTCATTGAAACGCCCAATGACTTTATATCCGTAAAACTGCCCGATAGGTTCACCCACAGCAGTACGAGTTACAATGGTGGTCTCTGAGCCTTCCTGAATGGTTTTATCGATAGTACTTGATTCTGTATCCAGACTCAACACCTTACTTCTGTTAAGGGTAAACACGAAGTTAGATTTCCAAAAGAAATCACCTCTGTCCATATTAATGGTAGAGAGTGTCAGCTCAACGCCTTTATTCTCAAGTGATCCGACATTGGCCCATGGTGGAGTAGTAGATCCTTGTCCTTCACTCCCCATATAGGCAGGCAGGGGAACAAGGAGCAACAAGTCTTGTGTCTCTTTATAGTAAACATCACCAATAAACTGGATCCGGTTGTTGAACATATTCAAATCCAATCCTACGTTGGCTGAATAGGTGGTTTCCCATTTCAAATCTGGATTGGCCATATTCTGACTGATTAAACCAGTTCCAAACACAGTTGTTACAGGAGCTAACATTGAGGTGTACGCATAACTGGAAACATTTTGGTTACCTACAGAACCATATCCCAACCGTAACTTAAGATTATTGATTGCGGGCACACCAGTCATAAAAGACTCATTAGATATTTTCCATCCAAATGCAGCCGAGGGAAAAAGTCCCCATTTATTTCCTTCGGCAAAATTTGAAGAACCATCATAACGCAAAGTAGCAGTCAACTGGTACTTATCATCAAATGAATAAAAAGCTCTTCCGAAGTAGGATTCGATGGAGCTGCCACCGGAACTGCCGCCGGACTGAGAAGTGGTACTATCTCCCAGATTCAGATCATGCCCTACATTGCTAACAAAGCCACTGCGATATCCACTCAGATATTCCCAATGCGACTTTTGCATTTCTTGTCCCAACATCACATTCAACTCATGAATCTCGGCAAATGTTCGGGTAAAGTTGGCAACATTTTTCCATGAATAAAATTTACTATACGATTTGGTTCTGGTTGATTCCACCACGTCATTGGTAATAGCACCAAAGGAATAGGAGGGGTTAAATCGATATGTATTGGTCATCCCAAGATCACTGGCAAATTCGGTTTTAAAGGTAAGTCCTTCAATTATTTTTGCTTCGGCGAAAACATTACTTCTAATGCCAGCCTTTTCATTTTCGTTTTCACGAAGCATAGCCAGACCAACCGGATTTGTCTGCACATACATATCGGTATCCGGTCCGTCAAATGATCCATCTGCACTTCGCACGGCAACATTAGGAGTTTGTTTCATTGCCGTCTTAATCAGATTGGCATCTTCAACTGTAACCAATTGCTCGGAGTTGTTCAATGCAAAATTCACCCCTGTTTTTAACCATTCATTTACATCAGCCTCAAAGTTTCCGCGTAAGTTATAACGTGTAAACCCTGAGCCAATAGCAATACCTTCCTGATCAAGATACCCGGCCCCAAGTGCATAAGTAACCTTTTCACTTCCACCACTTACAGATAAGTTATGACTCTGCATAGGCGCTGTAGTAAACAACTCATCCTGCCAGTCTGTGCCTTCTCCCAATAAATCAGCCCTGACAAAACTATTATCACGAGTGACAATACCTGCATCAGCCCGGTTGTTTTTATGAATTGCATATTGTCTGAGATTCAAAAGATCCAGCTTGTTTGCCATTTCCTGCACACCGTAATGCCCATTATAGGAAACGCGGCTCTTTCCTTTCTCTCCTTTCCGCGTATTGATAATTACAACACCATTGGCTGCACGCGACCCATAAATAGCTGTAGCTGAAGCATCTTTAAGAATATCCATTGAAACAATGTCATTGGGATCGATAGATGCTAAAACATTATCACTGTTGGATCCTGTTGAGCCATCAATTATAACTCCATCAACGACAAAAATAGGCTCGGTTGAGGCATTCAGAGAACTGATACCTCGTATGCGAATCGAAGAACTACCTCCGGGAGTACCTGAGTTTTGCATCACTTGTACACCTGCAGCCCGACCTTGCAATACCTGATCAACTGAAGTTGATACGGTTTCTTCAATCGATTCGTTGGAGACCGACACAACAGAACCTGTAAGATCACTCCGTTTCATTTGTCCATAACCAACAACCACAACCTCATCAAGCGCCTGTACATCCTCCTGCATCTGCACATTAATTTCTGTGCGCCCATCTACGGGAATGATCTGTGGTTCAAACCCAATAAAATTAAACTGCAACCGACCGTCGGCAGGAACTTCGATACTATAATTTCCATCAACGTCGGTAATTGTTCCCTCCGAGGTTCCCACAATCATTATGTTCACCCCAGGCAGAGGGCCCATTTCATCTGTCACCTGCCCTGAAACCCTTACATTCTGCGAAAAAGCAGTCAAGGAGACAGTTAACAAAAAGAACATGGCAAAAAATGTTCTTTTTAAAATTAAATCAGTTTTTCTCATTTGAAAAAATTTTTCGGATTAGGAAGTTGAACTTTCAACTTCCATACTCTTTTCTTTTAATGAAAGCGTTTGTATTCTGTGCTGTTCCGCCTTCTGAATAAAAAAATTACATTTTTAAAAAAAAATTAAAAATTTCCACATCCAACAAAGGGTAAATTTTCATAGGCAAAAGTTTTTATTTGGTTTTTATACGTTTTTTAACAACACGAATATACTGTATCCGCCATATAAAAAAGTGTAATTTATTGCACTTCTGGAGTATTTTTTACCAACAAAGTGGACGTTTTGTGCACAAAGAGTGGTTAATTTTTAAATTCCGCCAGGTATTGCTTCTTTGCATGCACAAAAATGAATTCTTTTTCGGGGAACAGGAAAATCCTATCGATTTACAAAATCAGACACAGAAAATATCTAAAATCAAAAAGACAGTTTTCTTAATCAAATCAGGAAACGGTACATCTTTTTATCAAAAAATTGTTTTATTGAAATTAACAGGCTCTTTCAAGGAATTATTGACGTTAATTGTTTAAGAATTAAAAACACCATCAACCCCAGAGAGAAGGAATGAATTGAACATAAAATGAATTTCCAATTCAACTTTATGAGAATGGCTGTAGTTTGCAGAAAGCTGGAAGTAGAATTAGCTTATTTTGAGCAAAGTAAGCTCATCTAAGAAAAAGCATAAATATCGTCTATGTAAGTGACAATATAACTGAGAACGCATCGGGAGTATAATTAAATTCCAAAGCAATAGAATCAACTCTTATTCACACCTAATACGAAAGGACACCTGTTCGGAAAAGAGACTCCAATCAGGCCGTGTGAAAAAGATAATGCAAATCATCTTTAGGTCTACATGTGGTGTTCCTTAATATACTGAGTGGGCTTTTTCCCTATTTGTTTCGAAAAACATTTACTAAAATATTTGGGATCAGAAAATCCAACCATAAAACTAACTTCTGAAACGGATAACTTATCCTGCCGAAAAATTTGAGCAGCACGTTTTATGCGCATCGAACGGATAAACTCTACCAATGACAACCCTGTCATTGATTTCACTTTCTTAAGGATAATAGAATGGCTCATGTGCATATCATCAACCAAAACTGATACATCAAAGGAAGGATCCCCCATTTTGCTTTCAGTCACTTCCATCAAACGGGTGAGAAACTTTTCATCTGCAGGTGTTATCGTCTCCTCAGAAGGTTCAAGGGAAAGCTTTCCCGAAAAACTCTTTTTAAATGCCAATCTGGAATTAACCAGAGAATTTACCTGAGCTTTAAGAATATTAATATTGAACGGCTTCGTAATATAGCTGTCAGCCCCGGTCTTAAGCCCCTCAAGCACATTATCATCTCCTGCTTTGGCGGTAAGCATAATTACCGGAATATGACTGGTTTCAAACCTATTCTTTATAGTACCGGTCAGTTCGGTACCAGACATTCCCGGAAGCATGAGATCACAAACAACAATATCAGGCATAGCTGATATAATTCCTCCAAGTGCCTCTTTCCCATCATTAAACACAGACACATTATAGTCCGTTCCAAATACCTCTGAAAGCCAACCGGCCAATTCATGATCATCTTCAACAATACACATCACTGGCTTTTCATCTCCATTCTCCTCCTCATTTGCGCTCTCATTTTCAGATGGGATGTCAAAATGAGGGGTTTCATCTGCCATTGCAGGAAATCCGGCTCTCTCCCCTGCACTTGAATCAACAGTAACATTTTGAGCGACTTTATCCGGTAGAAGAATCTCAAAACAACAGCCTCCTTCTTCCTTATTGAAAACATTGACGACACCTCCGTTGAGGTTTACAAACTCTTTTACAATAGAAAGTCCAATTCCGGAACCCGCCAGATGAGCTTGATTCCCCTGTCTCACCTGACTGAATCTTTCAAAAATACTATCCATCTGACCATCAGGGATTCCGGGACCCGAATCACAGACGCGAATAAAAACCTTTTGCTCATCAGCTAAATTCTCCCCGATTTCCAGATTTATATGGCCTCCTTCCGGAGTAAACTTCATTGCGTTCGACAGTAAGTTGTACAAAGCTGTGGAGATCATTTTTTCATCAGCAATAAGCCACAACTCCCCGGGGGCATCAACAGAGACATCAATTCTTTTCTTACCTGCAAGAGAATCAAAAGCTGTCAATGTATCCATGCATAACTCAACCAAATTAAACCTTACGGGAAAAAGCTCGGAATGCCCTGTGTCAATACGTCTGAACTCAAGAAGTTGATTGACCATATTTAATAAACGCTTGACATTCCGATGCATAACCGAAAGCGTCCGATGGACTTCCGGCTTAAGGTCTTTGCGACTCAGTATATCCTGCAATGGAGCATAGATCAGGGTTAGTGGAGTTCGGATTTCATGAGAAATATTGGTAAAGAAACGCATTTTCGCTTCATTTAACTCCCGATCCTTTTTGTGCTGGATGCTTTCTATAATTAAACTGTTTTTTTGCTTGGCACCAATCAGGGAATACCTTCTAAACGTAACAAGCAAAAAAACAAGAAGTCCAAAATAAGCCAGGTAGGCCCATAATGTTCTCCATAATGGAGGACGAATGGTCACCGGAATCATAGCTGTCTCTGCAGACCACTCACAGGAACTGTCGGAGGCCCTGACTTCAAACACATAGTCTCCTTCATGCAAATTGGTGTAAGTAGCCCTCCGATTCTCACTATCGGTTTGCTGCCAGGAATCGTTGAATCCTTTCAACCGAAAAGCATATTGAGTTTTGTCCGGATTGGCAAAATGAAGGGCCGAGAATTCAAAAGTCAGTTCGTTATTATTGTGCGAAAGAGTTAAATGATCGGTATACGTTATATTTTTGTCCAGAATTTCCTTCCCACTCACTTTCTCACCAGGAAAAACCGGATCATTGTGCAAACGTAAACCTGTTATTTGCACACCGGGAGGAAAGGGATTCACTTCCATGCTGTCGGGGTGAAAAACTGCGACTCCGTCCACACCACCAAAATACATCACTCCGGATTCAGGATTGCGATAGGAGGCATTAACATGAAATTCACCCGAAGGAAGACCATCACTGACTCCAAAATTGGTAAAAACTTCTTTCTCCTTGTCAAATTTGGAAATTCCTTTATTGGTGCCAAGCCACAAGTGACCTTTACCATCCTCTTCCACAAACAACACCAGGCCTCCTGCCAAACCATCCTTCTCAGTAAAAGTTTGAAAAGAAAGATTCCCGTTTAAAGCAGATTGCACCAGACCTGCTCCGGAATCAAAAACTACTTTATTAAGACCACTGCCAGTTGTCACCCATATATCACCTGCTGAATCCTCATAGATATCATAAACATCATTATAGCTAAGACTCTGGTTATTTCCGGTCACATTCCGGTAGGCAATAAATTCTCCAGTGCGAGAAACTACTTTTTCTTTATCACAAACATTGACTCCACCTCCTTTGGTGCCTACCCAAAGAAGTCCGTTAGAATCTTCAAATATACAAAGCACCTTATCATTGCTCAGGCCAAGAGACATCGCAGCGGTTCCATGATAACGCTCTATCGCATTCGTGCTTTTATCTATATATCCAAGTCCTCTTCCCCAGGTTCCAAACCAAATCCTATTGGCATTATCTTCATACAGAGAGAATACAAATCCATCAACAGTGAAACTTTTGAAACCATCCTTTTCATTGTAAACACTTATACTATTGGATGCTGACCCAATCCACAAATTCTCATCCCTGTCGAGCAGCAGGGTCACAACTTCTCTTGAAAACTGTTGATTAGCAGCATAAATCCTGGGGATATTCCCTTTTTTGTTTATCTCTCCAAATTGAGTGGAAAAAACATCAATACCGGAAGCAGCTGTTCCAATCCAAATCTGACTCCCATTCCCATCAACAGCAGTAATCAAATTATCGCTTAATCCATTTCCTGATTTCTCACCAGGTCTGATAACATGAAAACCTCTGGCATACAAGTCTGCATAAGCCAGGCCGCGACTTTCGGTACCAACCCACAGAACCCCTGTACGATCAATCATCAAAGAATTAATTAAATCATCAGGAATGGATGACCTGTTTGATGGAATATATCGATATTGCGATGAAATTCTGTTATCGCTTATCTTATAAAGACCGCTTCCTCTGGTTCCTGCCCATACATTGCCATCCTGATCCACCGTAAGATCTTCGACCCAGTCAACTTCCAATCTTTTATCATTGGTAGTTGCTCCGGAATGAAACAAATCAATTTGTCCCGGCTCTACATTACTTTTCATCTCGAAGGATATATGATACAATCCATCATACGAGCCTGCCCAGGCATCCCCCTTTTTATCAAGAACCAAAGAAGTAAAAACGGTAGTTCCCAATGTCTCGGGAGATACTGAAGTGAATTCATTTTTTTGAATGTCATAAATAAACAACCCTTCTTCACCTCCTGTTAAAAGAATCCCCTTCCGCAATTCGGCAATAACGGTGATGGAGATATTCAACTTGTCAGGATCAAATATTTTCCCTTCAGAGTTGAAATATCTTGCCGTTTCGGAGACATTTCGAATCATATTTCTTTCTCCTGTTTCATCAGCAGAAAAGAGTAAAAGTCCTTCAGAGGTTCCTGCCCACATATTATTCAGGCTATCTATCTGAAGATCCTGAACCAAATTATCGTAAGTGAGATTATTGAAACGGGTTATGTTTCCTGTAGCAAAATGCAAACGGTTGATTCCTCCACTTCGTGTTCCAACCCACAAGTAGTTATCATGATCATTTTCGAGACAAGTGATTTCATTATTGGAAAGACTCTCAGAATCGCGTTGATCATATTTATATGTCATAAACTCATAGCCATCATACCTGTTGAGGCCATCTTTTGTTCCAATCCAGATAAAACCTTTCTGATCCTGAAGCATGCAATATACCGACGAATGAGACAAACCCTGTTGGACAGGAATATCACGAAAGGAAAGTCCGGAAAGCCACACGGACTGATTTCCGGAAACTTGAAAAAGCGAGAAAAAAAGAAACAAAAAATTAAAACACAACTTTTTACAATTCATCGGCCTTCGATTTGTCAGTATAGAACTGATTCTAAGTTACTACTCTTTTCCTGGATTCTGCACAAAGTTAAAAATTATTTTAATTTACGCAATCGATTGCGTTCGACAAATGATTATTATTACATTTGCATTTCAGAAGATTACATAAAGCCACTTTTTCTTTGACCTGATCTTTTCATGAGTTATCGCAAAAAAGTTATTGATCCCGGTCAGAGGCCAAAATAAAGTACCATAATATTGCTCAAATGCCAAAAAAAGAAGTTACCATATATGAAATTGCCAAAGTGCTAAATATATCTGCAGCAACAGTTAGCAGGGGCTTAAAAAACCATCCTTCCATCAGCAAAAAAACCTGCGAAAAGATCCAGCAAACAGCCAGGGATATGGGATACCGATCAAATGCCCTCGCAAGCAGTTTACGTACCAACAAAAGTTATACACTGGGGGTAATTGTTCCCCGACTCGACAGTAACTTTATGTCAACTGTTCTGGCAGGGATGGAAAAATCTGCCGTAGAACGGGGCTATCACCTTATTATCATGCAATCATTTGAGTCAGCAGCAAAAGAAATAGAGTGTGCCCGGCTACTGTTTAATCATCGGGTAGATGGGCTTCTTGTCTCAACATCCTCTAAATCGAAGGACTTTAAGCACTTTGATCCATTCCACCAAAAAAAGATCCCGGTGGTATTCTTTGACAGAGCTCCTCTCGGGCTGCATTCCTTCAATTCAGTAACCATCAACAACAAACTTGCGGGATACAGCCTAACGAAACTCCTTCTAAATCAGGGAGCCAGAAACTTATTGCACATTACCGGAAATACAGATCTGCTGGTTTACAGAGAAAGATTGGAGGGATTTAAAGACGCCCTCACAACGGTCAAGATTCCCTTTGCCCGAGAAATGGTATGGAGTAGTGGATTGAGCGTTGAAGACGGAGAATTGGCGGCTAAAAAAATCGCCATGATGCAGCCCCTTCCTGACGCAATCTTTGTATCCAATGATACGTGTGCAATAACTATCACCAAATGCCTGCAGAAGAAAGGCATAAAAATCCCGGAAGAAATATTAATTGCAGGCTTTAATGATGACCCGTTCTCGGCACTTTTCACTCCGGGACTCACCACAATACACTACCCCGGCCTTGAAATGGGACTCAAAGTGGTGGAAATCATTATAGCCCTGATTAACAAAGAGAAAACTTCACCAGTAACTGAAGTCCTGGACTTTGAAATGATCATCCGCGAATCCACGACATCAAGAAAACATAATTCCAAAGAAACCCCAACCGCTTAACGTACTATTAAGTTTTGAAAACAATTATCCAGAACAAAAAAAATAGAATCATGACAAAACAAAAAACAGCAATCGTCACAGGTGGAACCACTGGCCTGGGAAAAGCCATCACCAAAACATTCATTGATGCAGGAATTTTCACCATCATTATCGACCTTAGTGAAGAAAACCTGAAGGCAGCCAAAGAGGAATTTGGCGACAAATGCGGATATGAACTTTTCAATCTGGCCCAACTGGACAAGATCCCGGCTTTGGTTGATTCATTAGAAGAAAAATACGGACAACTGGATATCCTGGTCAATAACGCAGGTATCCACCTTAAAAAATTCGCACTTGACGTTACTGATGAGGAATTTAAAAGAGTTATTGAGATCAATCAGAACGTAGTTTTTTCACTCTCAAGGGAGGTCGCACGGAAAATGATTAAACACGAATCGGGTTCCATCCTAAACATCAGCTCCATGGCAGCCATATACGGTATTCCACAAGTTATTGCCTACACAGCAGCCAAAACAGCGATAGAAGGGATGACAAGGGCTATGGCAGTAGAATGGTCACCTAAAGGGATTCGTGTTAATGCCATCGCTCCTGGTTTCATCTACTCCAAAATGTCGGGAAAAGCACTGGACAGTGATCCTGAAAGAAAACGAAAAGTATTCTCACGAACCCCAATGGGACGAATGGGAAATCCGGAGGAAGTAGGCTCTGCAGCCCTTTTCATGGTTTCAGATGCAGCCAGCTACATCACAGGAGCAATTTTACCTGTAGACGGTGGTAATTCCATTGGATTTTAATCTTGCCGCAGATTATAAAACCATCAAAAAAAGATTATCATGAAAATTACCGACGCAAAAGTGATTGTTTGTTCCCCCGGACGGAACTTCGTCACTTTAAAAATATATACAGATCAAGGCGTATATGGTCTTGGAGATGCCACCCTCAACGGACGGGAACTTGCAGTAGCCACTTATCTGAAGGAGTATTGCATTCCTGCGCTAATTGGCAAAGACCCCCGCAATATAGAAGATATCTGGCATTATTTCTATCGGGGTGTCTACTGGAAACGCGGAGCAGTGACCATGACAGCCATTTCTGCAATAGACATGGCTCTTTGGGACATCAAAGGCAAAATGCTCAATACGCCCATCTACAACCTGTTGGGAGGAAAAAGTCGCGACCGGGTGATGGTATATGCCCATGCCAATGGGGTAGATCTGGATCATGCGCTGGAAAGCGTTGCATACGAAATGGAGCAGGGTTTCAAAGCCATCCGTGTTCAATCGGGAATCCCCGGGCTGGATCACACTTACGGGGTTGCCAAGAAAGGCGAAAAGTACGAACCTGCCGGTAAGGGACTTCCTAAAGAGGACTTCTGGGACACCCATAAATACCTAAACTGGGCACCTAAACTTTTCGGAAAAGTAAGAGAACATTTTGGAGAAGATCTCTTACTGCTTCATGATGTGCACCATCGCCTTACACCCATTGAAGCGGGTCGATTGGGCAAAGAGCTGGAGCCTTTCCATCTTTACTGGATGGAAGATGCAGTAACAGGAGAACTTCAGGAAGGATTGGAAATTGTGCGTCAGCATACCACCACCCCCATTGCCATAGGAGAAGTTTTTAACTCGGTATATGATTATACAACGCTCATTTCAAAACAACTCATTGATTTTGTCAGGATGCCAATCGTACACGGAGGAGGAATTACTCATCTTCAAAAAGTGGCAGCATTTGCAGCCATTTACCATGTGCAGACAGGATTCCACGGAGCCACCGATCTATCTCCCATCAACATGGCGGCAGCGTTACACTTCGATTTTGCCATCAACAACTTTGGTATTCAGGAGTACATGCCACATGAGGAAATTGTTAATGAAGTTTTCAAAACCAACTACAAGTTTGAAGACGGATTCATGTACATAGATGACACACCGGGAATAGGCGTAGACATTGATGAAGAAGCGGCAGAAAAGTTTCCATACAGTCCTGCAAGTCTGCCGGTAAACCGCAAAGCAGACGGAACCCTGTTTTATTGGTAAAAATTTCTCAGCCCGGAAAACTTCTAATAAAAAATGATTCATTCCTCTGCCCCTCGATTCCGATCGAGGGGTTTATCCCCCGTCGTCTCTGACGACATGATTAAACAAACTCGTCGGAGATGAGGAGCAAAGCCCTCCTCGATCGGAATCGAAAGGGGGAAGAGCCGGCTATTTTCAAAAGAAGATAATTGTTCCTATATTTGGGAACAATCATCTTTTTATATGACCTGGACACGCAAACAATTCTCCATTCTTTCGATCGTTGCCATCACTTCTTTCATGGGGACATTTCTGATCTCCTCCATCAATATTGCCCTGCCATCAATCGAAAAAGAATTCAATCTGGATGCGGTCACGCTCAGCTGGATTGTTACTGCTTTTCTGCTTACAATGGCTATTTTGTTGTTGCCCGTTGGCCGATGGGGCGACTTGACCGGAATCAGAAGAATATTCAAAATCGGCGTAATTATTTTCACACTATCCAGCATTTTATGTGCGATAGCTCCGACCGGTCTGTGGCTTATTATTTTCAGATTACTACAGGGAGCAGGAGCTGCACTGACCAGCACTACCGGCCCTGCCATATTGGTATCCTCGTTCCCACCCCAACAAAAAGGCCGTGTTCTGGGCATTTCTGTATCAGCAGTTTATCTGGGACTGGCGTTTGGTCCTTTTTTCGGCGGTTTTCTGACCCAGGAGACAGGATGGCGTTCTATCTTCCTGGTTTCGGCAATTCTGGGAATCGCAGTCACCACCATAACCTGGCGATACCTAGGAAAAGATCCACAGCCTCAGAATGATCAGAAGAAAAAGATTAGTTTAAAAGGCACCTTCTTTTACATCATTGGTTTAACCTCTCTGGTATATGGTTCCTCACTCATACCAGACACAGAAGGATGGTTATTAATGCTTTTGGGGGTAGGTGCCCTGATTACTTTCTGGCAAATTGAAAAAAGATCCTCCAACCCGGTCATTCACACCAAGTTATTTACAGGCAACCGCCTTTTTGCTTATTCAAACTTCGCGGCATTAATCAACTACAGCGCTACTTTTGCCATTGTTTTCCTGTTAAGTCTCTATCTCCAAAAAATAAAAGGGCTGAATCCCCGGGAGGCAGGACTGATCCTGGTAGCCCAACCCATAATGATGGCTGTTTTCTCACCGGTGGCAGGAAGACTCTCCGACCGAATACAACCCCGATATCTGGCTACCCTTGGAATGTTTATGTGTACTACCGGACTAGCCCTGTTTGCTTTTTTTAGCAGCCATACCCCCCTCTGGCAAATCATTGCGCTTCTTTTATGGGTAGGACTGGGATTTGCATTTTTTTCATCGCCCAACATGAATACCATTATGAGTTCGGTGGATAAAAGCCAATACGGCATTGCATCAGGGTCTGCGGCAACCATGCGGGTAGTAGGACAAATTGCCAGCATGACCATTGCTACTTTCTTTTTTGCTTTTTTCTTCGGAGGTGAGCAAATCGAGAAAATCGATTCGGCCATCTTCCTGAAATCCATGCAATTCGGATTCATCACTTTTTCACTGATAGCACTGGCCGGAATTTACTTTTCCTTTTCGAGGGGAAGTATTCGAAGATGAAAAATAAAAGATTTATAAGTTAACCACGTTCAAAAGATGCTTACCTTTTCAGAAATATTCCTGCTATTCCCGGTAATTGTCACGGCCACATGGTTCATTTCATTTCTTTTCAGCAGAATATCGCTAAGAAACCCCCGCTTTATCATGGCCCTCTTCATGGGATGTGGTTTTGTCACATTTCTTTCCGGCATAGGTATATATGCAGGAGCGACTGAAGTCTACAGGCTTGTTTATCCATGGGTATTCTTTACTGCTCTTGCTCTTTTTCCACTTTTTTACATCTATGTCTTTGAAATTGTAAATCCGGATAGGATCAGCAAAAAATTGTTGTGGCATTTTCTTCCGGCTTCTGTTTTATTGACTCTTTCTCTGAGTTTATACGCAGTAATGATGAATTTTAATGATAAACAATTCTATATAGAACATATATTATTGTCGAAAACCCCATCATTAGAGGCGATACACTGGAAATTTAATGTTATGAACATGGTGGATAAACTAGCCAAAGCCTCCTATATTGTTCTTTCGGTGGTCTATTACATCATGACACTCCAACTGGTGCATAAACATCAGCAAACCATCGAGGACTATTATGCCACCCTGAAGGAGGTTTCACTCAACTGGGTACGAACACTGGGTTTCTTCTTTGTGCTTGCCCTATTATCCGGTGTAACAGTGCACTGGGTTCATCGACTTGATGTCCTTAACAGTGAAATGCTCTCTTCAGTCCCGTTTCTATTTCTGGGAACATTTTTTGCCATTGTAGGCAACCACAGCAACAAACAAAATGTAAATATTTTTCCCTCAAAGAAAACAGAGTTAGATTCATCAGAAAAAATAAATATCAGCAAAGAAGCTGAGAAACAAACCACAACAGAAGAGTTTTCTGCTGAATTCAGTATCCCAAACGGGCTGAAAGAAAAATTAGAAAGTTATTTCACTGATTACCGTCCTTACCTCAACCCGGATCTTAAAATTTGGGATGTAGCAAGAGATCTTAACACCAACCGGACTTATATATCCAGGTTAATCAATCAGGAATATGGGAAAAGATATTCCTCTTTCGTTAACCATTATCGCGTCCGGGAGTCCATAAAACTTATGTCAGATCCTAAAACTGCCAATTATTCACTCACCATACTGGCTAGTATGTCAGGATTTCTCAACTATTCTTCCTTTGTCAGAGCCTTCAAAATTGAAGAAGGCAAAACCCCGAATGAATTTCGTCAATCAATAACTGCCACTAATCAATAGATTTCAACCTTTTTTACCTTTTTAAAGCCGGTTTTACCTTTTGCAAGAACGTATTTGCATCGCAGACGTATCTTTTAATCCTTTTAAGGACCATACGTTTCACCTTTACTTAATTATAATTTACTGCGATGAAAAAACTTTTACCTGTTCTTTGCATTATCTCAATTTTCTTTATTGGTAACTTCTCACTCTTAAAATCCCAAAGCTTCGAAACTACGGTAATGACCGGAGAAACATACACAACAGCATCTTATGTTGGATATTCTCACGGACACAGATCCAGTCTTTACCAGGCCAAGGACGGCAATCTGCACATGGTTGTAATCGACAACTATGAACTAAAATATTTAACCAGTCCGGATGGCGGACAAACATGGACAGAGCAGTCAATTGCTTCGGAATACAACGGGAAAGTCAAAAGCGCTGCAGTAAAAGGAGATGGTAATGGTAATATTTTTATTGCTCTAGACATTAATCCAGCATTTAACTATGGAGCATCACTTTCAACTTCCAATTACTACTTCTGGAGACATACCTTTCTATATCACAATTTAAACGGAAATTGGGAAAAAGAAGCTGTATCAACGCCCTCGGCATCTACATCCGGCAACAAAAACATTCAGGATCTGTTAATTGCTGATGACGGGACAGTTCACATCATCACGACCCACTCAGGCTGGTTTGATTATGGTGGAAAAGCATGGGAATTTCGGCGAGACCCAAATTCCGGAGCATGGTCCACAATCACCATTGCAAACTACAACGACACATCGGTTGACCATGGAATGGGATTCTTTCCAGCCATAATTCAAAATGATGGGTCTATAGCAGGTATTCACTGGCGCAATAAAGGAAGCGGTGAACTAAGCTACAGAACATGTTCTGACGGCTCCTGGAACTCACCGGTGATTATTTCATCGGCAGCATATAACCGTCAGGATATTTGCAGGCACCCCGATGGCAATCCACGCATCGTTTACACTACAAATGCCAATCCACAGCAGATCATGTACAAATCTTCGCTGGACAACAGTCCGGGAACGCCCATTTATACGGTTGAAGGAGAAAAAAAGGTAAATGCCGTTAAAATACACACCAATGGTTTTGGTAAAGAAACCGTCATCATTAACGTGGAAGATCAACCCACCATATATGCTGAAAAACAGCCTGATGACGAAACATGGCCTGCCACTTTTCAGCAGGTTCCACTTGCTGAAGAAGGTTATTGGCCATCTACTGTAAAAGCTCCAAACGACACATTGGTTAACTTCTCATGCACTTATCTCGACATTAATATGGGAGAAGGCTCCGGTCCACACGGCCCAAATACACGATACTTCTTCAGCATTCCTGATAATCGGACTTTATCGCTCGAAGCATCTCCCCAGGAAGGTGGAACAGTATCAGGAGAAGGTGACTATGCTGTTTTCAGTACACAAATCATTGAAGCAACTCCCGAAGCAGGATACCAGTTTATCCAGTGGAGTGAAAACAGACAGTTTATTTCAGCCAATGCACAAACCGAAATAGAGCTATTTGACCACCGCACCCTCACAGCCGAATTTCAGCCGGTCAAAGACTACAAAATATCTCTCCTGGTAAACGAGCCGGTCAATGGAAACATCTCTGGTGCAGGAACCTATTCTGACGGAGAAAATGTTACCATCATTGCAACCCCCGATGAAGGTTATCATTTTGTCAACTGGACAGAAGGCATTACAGAAGTCAGCACTTCCGCCGAATACACTTTTTCGGCAACCGAAGATAGAGTCCTGACCGCCAATTTCGAAATCAATCAGTACAATCTGGTCACCAGTGCCAACAATTCCTCTTACGGTACAACAACAGGAGACGGCACTTATGACTATGCCACCGAAGTATCTGTTGAAGCATTCCCCGAAGCAGGATACGGATTCTCTCACTGGGAAAGTAACAGTGATTCTGTTTCATCAGACAATCCACTTAGCTTTGAAATAGTATGCGACTCATCTTTAGTGGCCATCTTCAAAGAACAATATGCAATTACAGCCACTGCAGCCCCTTCCAACGGGGGAATAATTGAAGGTACAGGAGATTATCTAATCGGAGAAACAATAACACTTAAAGCCATTCCCGAGAATCTGTTTTCTTTTTCCCATTGGAGCGAAGGTGGAACTACTATAAACAACGAGGCGGAAATAACCTTTACGGTTGATGGCTCAAGAGATCTTACAGCTCATTTTATTCCCTGGTTTGCGGGTGGAACCGGCACTCAAGATGATCCATTTCTGATAGAGACTGCTGAACATTTAAACAATGTTCGGAACTTTTTAGAACAATCCGGGGTTCACTTCAGGATGATCGCTGATATTGACCTTGACATTGCTCCATACAATGAAGGCAATGGCTGGCTCCCAATAGGCGACGATTATTACAACTCGTTTAGAGGAAAATTTGATGGAAACGGACATACCATATCTAACCTCTATATTAATCGCGCCATAATGAATGTTGGTCTTTTTGGTTTAGGACAATATGCCACAATAGAAAATTTAAATCTTACCAATATTAATTTAACAGGATCACGACGCGTAGGAGGTATATTTGCTGCTCACTATTATGGAACTACCAGGAATTGTTCAGTTGAAGGAGTTATTAACGCGGGAGATTATGGCGGTGGCATTGCAGGCAGAGACATGGGGACAGTCAGTGAATGTTACACAAATGTCGATGTAACAGGATCTTATGTCGGATCACTGGTTGGATATAAAGACAACGGCACCGTCACCAATTGTCATGGAACCGGCACGATATCAACTACTTATCGTGGCGGAGGCTTAATTGGACACCTTAGTTATAGCACCATAAATAACAGCTATTCTTTGGCGCAGGTAAATGGTTCAGGAGGTTTGGCAGGCTACGTTTACTCATCTTATACTATTAACAACAGTTATTTTCCGGATAGCCAACCCAACAATAATCTGGGTGAAGCCATCAAGGATGATTTCCTCAGATGTCCCCAGACCTTTTCCGAATGGGATTTCTCAAATATCTGGGACATTCAGCCCGACAAAAACAACGGTTATCCATTCCTGCGTTGGCAAACGCCGGAAACCACGCCGGTCACTGATCTTACCGATTTTTCCATTGATCAGGACAACTTGTCTCTAACCGTTGG
>DHQK01000259.1:0-4417 GCA_002411085.1 Marinilabilia sp. UBA5340
CAATACAAGGCGCAGCTCAAAAACGGAAGTCTGCATGCCGGTGCCACCTGGCAACCAGAAACCAATATTTATGCAACCTTCAACCAAACCATCGAACAGGATGAAAGTACCACCTATTACGATGAAGACCAGCCGGCTGATGATGTATGGCTACCCAACATTTACAACATCGGGTTGGCAGCTCAATGGAACTCCGGATGGCAGGTAGCAGCTGATTACTCATTGGCCGAATGGGCTCTGTTGAACCAAAGCAGCACACTGAACGGTACTTTTCATGATTCACAAACCTTTGGTGCAGGCGTATCCTGGTCTAATCCTAAAAACAAACACAAACGTATTAATCAGATGAATTGGCAGGCAGGAGCTTTTTATACCGACGGACTTATCAGCATCAATGGAACACGCATTGATGAAAGAGGATTTAGCGCAGGATTTTCAGTTCCTGTAAGCGATCGCGGAAACAGGCTCCATTTATCATACCAATACTCCATAAAAGGAACTGCAGACAATAGTCTCATCGAAGAACGCTATCACAAATTTAAACTCAGTTTCTCCATTATTGAGCATTGGTTTGCAAAGCAGAAATTTTATTGAAATCCCCTTTCTCAGAGATATCCTCAAGCGGCTCCCAGGTTCTGATCCACGCATCACTGAAACGACCGTTCTGTTGGATTCTCTGGCGGTAATGCTCAGCCTCTTCCCTGCTTGTAAACCGACCTGTAACATAACGCAGATAGCCATCACGACCTTCCAGTGCATTGACCGATTCAAGATCTAATCCCTGAAAGAACCAAAAGCCTACTGTTGGATAATGCTTCAGGGCAAGCACCTGAACGGTGTAAGAGGTATCAACCGGTGTGGACTGCGCAGACTCCATCTTTGCCAAACGATGCGTCTCTGGTATTACAGACGGGCGCTCCGGACTGAGCGGTGCCAGCATACGTGGATCCTGCAACAAGACGATCTGCTCAGACTTTTCGAAAGCAAGCTGTTTGGGCACTTTTACCTGAAGCTCTTCCTCTTCTGACTCAGGGGTAACCTCACGGATAGTATAACTCTCACCGGCTTCGAGAAACAACAGATATTTACCGTTAGCAGGATTGGGACGATAATCCCCCATCTTCTGATCATCCGAATTGCGGGAAACCAGAATTCTGATTTGCTCAACAGGTAAATTTTTGGAATTTTTGATCGTTCCCTCAATCACCGCAAGAGATCCATGATAAAGGGAATCAAACTCCACTTTGTAGATATCTGACCTACCCACATTTTTAGAAAAACGATAAGATGAGTAATAGGCCTTACTCTTATCCAGCGTAGGCACAAAAAAGAAATCATCATCGGGAGTATTGATTGGATGTCCCATATTCACAGCGGCTGTCCAGGAACCATCCTCCTGTTTCTGACTGTAAAAGACATCAAAACGCCCCATAGACGAATGTCCCTCCGAGGCAAAATAGAGTGTTTGCCCATCAGGATGCAACATGGGTGTTTCCTCATCCTTTTCTGAATTAATATGCGGGCCCAGATTTTCCGGCTCACCCCAGTTCCCGTATTCATCAAGCGTCACTTTGTAAATGTCCAGTCCGCCGAATCCCCCTGGCCGATTGCTGGTAAAGAAAAGGGTACTTTGATCGGGCGAGAGACTGGCATGTGTCTCATCCCACTGACTATTGACGGGAGATGGTAACTTCTCAGGTTCCTGCCACTCACCATTAAAATAATTGCTCACATAAATGCTCTTCCCTTCCCGGTCGTTTTTAAACAAGAATAACCGATTGCCATCAGGCGACAGGGATAAAATGGATTTGTGTTCCGAGCGGGATGAAAAGACCTCTATGGCCCTGGGCTGGCTCCACTGGGTTCCATTGAACTCAGCAAAAAATACTTTTTCCGGAAACTGACCGTCTTCCAATTGTACATCTCTTCCTGTAGGACGACGTGAAGTGAAAAAAATCCGATTTCCGGTCACTGACACCAAAGGGCTGTGATCGTCAAAGGAAGAATTAAAAGAGTCTCCAAGATTGGTTATCCTCAAAGGCACAGGATTCTTCAACAAAATGGCAGCATTGCGGGTTTGTACAATTTCCTGAGTCAGATCGGCCTTTAGCTCCCGATCCTCCACTGAATCTCTCAGTGTCCTGAAAATAGAAAGTGCTTTCCCCGGTTGTTCGTCCAAATTATAAGTACGGGCGATGGTTCTCTGCAATTCAATACCGAATGGAGTAAAATGATCGTTCTCAGGAATAATTGACAATGCCCGGTGAAAAAGCACTAGTGCGGAGTCAATATGCTGGTTGGTTTGTACAAAACATATACCCATCTGGGTGAGTGCATCCACATGCTGCGGATTGCTTTCTAATATTTCAGAATAAATCCTGATCGCTTCGTTGTAATCCTTACGGTCGGCTGCAGCCAGAGCTTTCTTAAAAGTCCGAAAATGATAATCATTCTTACGCGCCTCCACCGGCAACACGATAGCCATCAGCAAAAGGATGATTAAACTTCTCCGCAAAACAGTATTTAACAACCTCATGTTCATATTCTTTCCCCTCTGTTATTTACACCTGTTGTTACGACCTCAAAACCTAAAAGATTGTTTATCAGGACAAACACTTTGTTTTTTTTGACTAATAGACTAAATAAGAGGATGAAAGAGCAAAACATCAAACAGCCCGTCTTTTACGATGGCCCCAACATCACCAGTGACCGTAACGAAATATGGACTCATACCACGCTCACACCCATATTTAATGATGAGGGAGAGGTTATTTATCTGGCAACCATTGATACTGATATTAATCGCAGAAAAAATACGGCCGATGTACTGATGAGAGTATTATCCATACTCAGAGAACGACTTAATCAATTGACTCAAAATCAGCAAAAAGTCACCAATATAATTACCTAGCTGCTTTCCAATCAGGAAAAATCAGGACAGGAAGTGAAGGCTACCAACCAGATGGTTAGCTTCATCAATGAGGTCTCCGACTGCATTAAAATCATGGGCCTGAATGCTGCCATTGAAGCGGCCTCCATCGGGCAGAGCGAAAACAGCATTGGCACCGGGACCGGATTCCGGGTGCTGGCGGGAGAAATCATAAAAATGTCGGAGGAGACAAAAAACCAATCAGCGGAAATTGGAAATGTAGTAGGACAACTGGCCAGTTCATTCGATATCATTGCCAAAAGGAAGTGGAAGCAACCACCCGCCAATATCTTGAAAACATCCGTAGATTGGAAAAGGGACTATTGAAAGTGGAAGAGATAGCGGAGACGCTTAACAGATAAGGAAGAAGATAACTCATTAGGGCACGCTCCACCATGCTGTTAAACGCTCTCGGCAAACCATAAACACAGAGTATTCCAAGCTTTCTTAGCTCCCTAAAAAAACTCTGCTACCTCCACCAGCGGTGCTACCCAAATTTCGTCTTCATGCGCCTGCAGGTATTCCACCAACTGATTGTGAGCCTCAAGTGAAACATTTATGTTGTGTTCGCCACCTACTCCGTGAAACAGAAACACCAGCAAACCGCCTTCTTCACGCACCTTCTCCACCTGGGCAATAAGTTCTTCACCGGTGTGATTCATGGCGACAAAGGAACCTACCTCCATGCGATTAATTTCACCTTTTTTTTCAATGCGATAAACAACATCACGGGCTGCAGGAAACCAATCAGAGATAGCCTGTACAAAAGAGGAATCCTGCACCGATTTGTCGCCACAGGTATAGGCAAAAGTACGCAGATCTTTTCCGTCAATGCCCTTCAGAAGTACATTGCCAACACGAATCTCTTCCGTAAGTTGAGAAAAGGAATAAGCGGAAAGATCCTGATCCGCACTCACCCATTCTCGCCCAGGCAAACTGCCATCGCATGGGTGAAACAACGTATGGTTGCCCAGCTCATGACCGTTTTGGGCTATTTCACGCCATTCATCCATGCGCTCCACCAGCGGCAACGCATTTCCGGGAACATAAAAGGTCCCTTTCATCCCGGCGGCATCCAGAGCCGGCACCACATTGTCAAGATGAACATTCAGGGCATCATCGTAAGTAAGCACCACTGCTGCTTTGTGATTATTCCAGGAGCCTTTTGTTTGTTCGGTCTGAGCATAGCTGATCGTGGCACCCAGCATCAGAGACACAAAAAAAATCGTTAAAAATTTGTTCATAGTTCGGTTGTTTGTGTTTTTAAATGTTGAGATAATTTTATCATCGCCGCCAACAAATATCGCAATTTTCATTCAACAACCAGAAATTGAGGCGGACACCACTGAACTGATAAGTTTTTTTTGGGGAGCAAACCGCTCAATTACAGAACCTCTTTCCTACGGAGATGGCTTCGGAGTCGTTTTTTATTTCCACAATATTCTATGCAAATGGGAGACCTTCGGCCTCCGAAAAAGACAGAGTCCT
>DHQK01000259.1:4551-14295 GCA_002411085.1 Marinilabilia sp. UBA5340
CCGAAAAAGACAGAGTCCTTTTTTGCGCATTCTTCGGTACTGCGAGAGATCTGCTTTTAATTAAAAATTTTAACTTTAACCTCAACCTTTCCGGCCCATGCAGGGCGTAAAACCTCCATCCCTGTTCATTATCACAAGGCGTTACCGTTGAACTAATGTTATTTGGGCTTTCTGAATGGAATCTACAATATCAACCAGAAAAACTGATGGCCTGATAAACTATTGAAAAAATGAAGTCTCTCTCGCGATTCGGCCTTTCTAACGTTCCACCTTTTTACCCGTCCCCCATGAACTCTGCTCCTTGCCCATTTTTTCCTAACTTTAGCCCCACAAAATTTCTCATTCACCAAAACAACCAACTATGAAAAAAATAATATTTTCAGTACACCTGGCCTTTCTCATTGGCCTTTCTGCTTGCACATGTAACGAAGCAACTAAAGTAGCCTGTGTGGGCGACAGCATCACCGAAGGTGCCGGTGTATGGCCACAAAGTGAACTGGCCTATCCTGTTGTTCTGGACAGTCTGCTGGGCGACCAATACACAGTTATAAATCTGGGGCGCAGCGCGACAACAATGCTAAGGGATGGTGATTTTCCCTATTGGACCGCCAAGGAATTCTCCAATGTTTTTGCTTTTGAGCCGGAAGTGATCATCATCAAATTGGGGACCAACGATACGAAACCACAAAACTGGGATGCGGCTAAATATGAAAGCAGCTACCAGGCAATGATCGATACATTTAAGACCATTCCCACCAATCCCAAAATCTATGTTTGCCTTCCGGTACCGGTATTCAAAACCAAATGGGGAATCAATGATTCTACGGTGGTTAATGGCGTTATCCCCATTGTAAAGAAAGTTGCTGAGCACAACAACCTACCTGTAATAAATTTGTATGATCCAATGCTCGACAAAGGAGCAATGTTTTTCGATAGCATCCACCCCGATGCCCGGGGAGCTGCCGCCATGGCTGAGATTATTGCCAGGGAGATAATGTAAATTTCGAGGAATAAACCACAGATGATGATTTAAAAAACCGGTGATCCCGGTTTTTTAAAGTCTATCACAGAGGTCACGATGCAGCACACAGGATGATTATTGTAAAATTCCTTTGGTATGTGTATGTCTGGGGCTTCGTCTTTACAGTCGCCCCCTTTGTCGTCGCAGGCCTGATTCAACAAAATCTCAATAAACATACAGGAACCCTACACCTCAAAGAGTCAGCCATTAAGCCTCTGCTGCATTCTCATCATACATAGCTATGGTAGCATCAAACTCTGCATTAACCACCTCATCTTTGGTAAGCCATTTTTCGGAAGTAAGCACTTCATATTGATCATTTCCTTTCTCTTTCAACTCCCAGATAATACCATCAGCCTCCGGAAAAGCCACTTTCCCCTCCAGCTGATCACCAAACAAACGGTGAAGCAGATTATTCTCCGACAACCCCTGACTAAAGGCTTTCAACACCACTTCTTTGTTGATTTCAGGCTGATCTTCGTTGGTGGTCAATTCCAGGTCGATTACGTTGATCTGAATATGTGGAAATTTTCCATTGTATGCTTTATAGAGTAGTTGGTTGACTTCAAACAAGGGCTTGTGGAGGTCTATCTCGGTATATTTCTCAGCCATCTTTTCGCTCAACATCTCCAGCGAAATATTATCAATTTGTCCCTCCGATAAATAATCTGACAGCTTGTAGTCAAGCACAATGGCAGCTGCCTCGCGAGGTTCAAATTCATTTATAGCCATGAAAAGAAAATCTTTGACTTCAGCATCCTTCACCGTCTCTGTATCCGGTACTTCAAAACGGGACATCAGTTCTTTATAATCTCTAAGCGACCAGGCATCAGGCAGTTCATCAACACTCTTTACGTCGCTGATTTTAACATGAAATTGCATAAACTATGTTTTTCTGTTCATAAGGGTAACCGATGAGAGCTGGTATTGTTGTGAAAGAATTACAAACCCCACAAAAAACCCGGCACCAATTGATTAACCAATCGGTGCCGGGGTTATATATCCGTTTGTTGTCCTGTTTTTCTGGATAGATTATTTTTGATCGCCGTTGTACCCCCATTTCAAATAGAGGGCCCCCCAGGTAAATCCTGCTCCAAAGGCAGCAAGAATGATGTTATCACCTTTCTTTAGTTGTTCTTCCCATTCCCAAAGACAAATGGGCAATGTGCCGGCAGTGGTATTACCATAACGCTGAATATTGATCATCACCTGTTCTTTTTCAATACCCATTCGACGAGCTGTTCCTTCAATAATGCGCATATTAGCCTGATGTGGAACCAGCCAGCTCAGGGTTTCAGAAGTAATGTTGTTGCGTTCCATCACCTCCACAGCAACATCAGCCATTTTAGACACGGCATGCTTAAATACATGTGGTCCATCCTGAAAAATAAAATGCTCCCGGTTATCAATGGTCTCGTGAGTTGGTGGCTTTACAGACCCGCCAGCTTTTTGATGAAGGTAAACACGACCAAATCCATCACTTTGCAGTTTACTGTCGAGCACTCCCACTTGTTCGGTAGTAGGCTCCAACAATACAGCACCCGCTCCGTCACCAAAGAGCACACAAGTGGTACGATCGGTATAATCTGTAATCGAAGACATCTTATCGGCACCTACTACAATTACCTTTTTCTTACTCCCAGTTTGCACAAATTTGGTAGCCGTATCCAAGGCGTACAAAAACCCGGAACATCCGGCATTAATGTCAAAACTATGTGCATTTCGGATATCGCATTTATCCGAAACGATATTGGCAGTGGCAGGAAATACATGATCGGGAGTTACAGTAGCACAGATAAGCATATCCACCTCATCGGGTGAAGTGCCGGATTTCTCCAACACCTGATTTACAGCCATCATAGCCATATCGGAAGTTCCTTTCCCTTCTCCTTTCAGAATTCGGCGCTCTTTAATTCCAACTCTGGTGGTGATCCATTCATCCGAAGTTTCCACCATTTTACTCAACTCATCATTGGTAAGCACATAATCGGGGACATATCCACCGACTGCTGTAATAACTGCATTCAACTTTTCCATTGTAACAGACAGGATTTAATTGGGGCCGTAATCATCCCGGTGCGTCACAGACTGTCGCGGGCCATGGTTCAGCCTGGTAAGATAGCATCCCAAAAACGGGACTACACAAACAAAACTGCCCCTAAATGAATCACTTAGGGGCATATTTCAACTTTTCAGATAATCTGTTTTGTAGAAAGCGGTAAGCATGATGTCACTTTGTCCATAAACTGCAAAGCATTCCACTGGTTGTTTCGCAAAAAAGAAACAAACCTGTACCGGATGAACAGCTTAAGACTACCAAACATCAGAATAAAAAACCGCGTTAGGCTGTAACTTCTTTTTCTACAGCCAGTTTACCTCTGTAATGACCACACTCATTGCATACAGTATGCATCTTGATAGTAGCGCCACAGTTAGAGCAAACTCCCAAAGCAGGCATGGTGGCTTTGTAATGAGTTCTTCTTTTGTCTCTTCTCGTCTTCGATGTTTTTCGTTTTGGATGTGCCATCTTATAACCTCTTTTTACTTGTTGTTTTTATTGAATAATTTCTTTAACTCGTCCCATCGGGGATCTATCGGTTCTTCATTTTCGTCTTCTTCATCAGTAAAAGCCGGCTCCTGGTCAACCATGTATTCACTCAACCGATCCAGCATTTCCGGATCACATCCAGGCGTTCCGTCTTCATTATCGGGGTGAACATGCCTTATAGGCAAACTTACCACGATAAACTCATAGAGAAAACGTGCAATATTAAAAGTGTGTTCCTCGTGTGGAATCACCACAATTTCTTCGGTCGGCTCATCATATTCATCTCCGAAATTTACATATATCGTTCCTTCATAATTAACAGGAACCATCACTTCGGATAAGCACCGGTCACAAATCGCTCCAACCTCCCCGTCGATCTGGAATTGAAACTCCAGCATCCGGCTGTTTTTTATGAGCTTCACGGTGGCCATTAGGTCACCTGTCTCTACCTGCGGCTGCTCAAACAGCTCAAAAAAGGCATCCTTCAAATGATAATTAAAGAGGTGTTCTCCCTCCTTAAGTCCCTTAAAGGCAATACCATACTCTTTCATTTTCTTCTCTGCTGCCATACGTAAAAACTTCGCAAAGGTATAAAATATTCATTGTCCGGGAAAAATAATTTCAGAAAAAAAGTTTTTTGTTCTTCCTATGTTCCAATCAGAACCCGAAATGTTGTCCCTTTCCCGGCAATGGACTCCTTTACAAAAATGCGACCATGGTGATAATCCTCCACGATACGTCTCACCAGCGTAAGTCCCAATCCCCAACCACGCTTTTTTGTAGTGTATCCGGGTTTGAATATGGTTTTATGAAACTTACGCGCAATTCCTTTTCCAGTATCGGTGATATCCAGGAAAACCTGATTCTTTTGTCTCCCCCATGAAAAAGTCAATATCCCTTTTCCCTCCATTGCATCGGCAGCATTTTTGCTGATATTTTCGATCACCCATTCAAAGAGCGGACGGTTTACCATCACCTCTACCGCTCCCTGTTCCCGAGGTGGTTCGACAAGAATTTCCACCCCGGACGAGATGCGGTGTCCAAGATAGCTAATCACATCATGCAACATATCCGTGATATCTACACGCTTTAGTTCCGGGTGCGCTCCTATCTTGGAAAAACGAGCCGTTATGGTTTGAAGGCGTTGGATATCATGCCGCATTTCATCGACCAGCGATGTCTCCACAGCTTTCATTTCAAGAAGCTCCACCCATCCAAGCAATGAGGAGGTAGGTGTTCCCAGCTGATGGGCCGTTTCTTTGGCCATTCCCACCCATACCTGATCCTGTTCCCATCGGCGAGCAGCGCTAAAGGCCCAGTAGGCCAGTAAAACAAACAAAACAACTACCACAAGCTGCACCACCGGAAACCATCTTAGTTTTTGAAGAATGGTAGAATCAGTATAATATAAATACTGTTTTTGGTTATCTCCCAAATCTATTACAATGGGCTCTTTCCCTTGTTTCATGTTCTGAAGCTCCTTCTGCAAAAAAGCAGCCTCATTTTTCTGAGGCAGATCCAGGTTACGGTGGAAATAAATGGTATCGTTTCCGTCCGCAATAATTAGCGGAACGGTAGTATTGTTTTGGATAATTTCGAAAACCAGCTCCAAAGATTGCTCATCTATGTCGGGCCGTGCAAATTGCCGGTTAGCTTTGGCCCAAAGCTCCATCTTACGGGTTTCTTCGCGCCGCAGCTCCGATGTCAGCCGATTGGTGTAAAACAGCGAAGCCCCGCCAATAATCAGGGCCCCTGTCATTAGAAAAAATTTCCACCATTTTTTTCGACTGTAGATCTCCATTTACGAAAATTGTTTGATGCACGCCACCGGTCTTTCTAGGCAGTCTATTTGCCTCTGAAACCTGAGTCTCAGCCTGCATTTACCTGTATTTTTCATCCCGATTCAGGAGAATACTCACATAGCTATTGTACCTGGACGAGGCAATATCTCCTCTTTCCACAGCCTCTTTCACTCCACACCCGGGCTCATGAAGATGAGTGCAATTGTAATACCTGCACTCTTTAGCTTCTTTAAATATTTCCCTGAAGTAATGCGCCAGTTCTTCTTTCTCAATATTGAATAACCCAAATCCACGAATCCCCGGGGTATCAATGATATAACCTCCAAAACTCAGCGGATGCATCTCAGCAAAGGTAGTGGTATGCCGTCCGGTATGATGGCGATCGGAGATACGACCGGTTTTCAAATTAAGGGAAGGTTCTACCCTGTTGATAAGGGTACTCTTCCCAACACCTGAATGCCCGGCCAGCAGGGATACTTTATCTCTTAACAGTTCTTTTATATTACTTAAATCTTCGTCATGTTTGGCAGAGGTGGTCAAAACATCATACCCGATTCCCTTATAAATCCCAATGATTTCATCCAGTTGATCCCGATGATAATGGTCGTAACGATCCGTTTTGTTGAAAATAATGGTAGCAGGAATTCCATAAGCCTCGGTTGTCGCTAAAAACCGATCGATAAAAACAGGTGTTGTCACCGGATAATTAATCGTGGCCACGATAATGGCCTGATCGATATTGGCAGCAAGAATTTGCGTTTGACGGGAGAGGTTTGAGGCCCGCCGCACTATGTAGTTCTGGCGTTCTTTGATCTCCTCAATAACACCTGTTCCGGTGGTTTGATCCAAAGAATAAACCACTCTGTCGCCCACTGCAACAGGATTGGTACTTTTAAGTTCGTCCAGTCGAAACTTCCCTTTTATTTTGCATGAAACCGGGGTTTCGTCGCCTGACTTGACGTTGTACCAACTACCGGTAGATTTTATAACTACACCTTCTCTCAAATCAATGCTTTTTAATGTTACTCAGAAGCAGCTAAACGACCACTTGTCTTATTTTGGCCAGAACGGGATTGTGCATTATTTTATTCAGAATTCAAACCTGAGAGATTTCTCTGTATTCAATCCCTTGTCACCACCAGGTAAACCTCTGGAGGAAGAAAATTCGGCAAAAAAAACGCACAAACAGTTTTTCAAAAATAATGATTTATCAGCTTCTTTCACAAGAGAGAAAAATTTATTTCTCTTTCTTGCGAAAAACAACAACCCGTTTGTTATCAGTCCAAATCATCTCAAGGCCCCATTTCCGGGCCATATATTCAAATGTCTTTTTTGAATAAAACAAAACATGCGTATCATCGCGGGCATAAAACCAGTTTCGGAAGTGGTTTTCATCCTTGTGCCACAGAGACATCACAATCAGGAATCCTCCGGGAAGGAGCCGTTCTACAATGACATTCATCTCCATCTCTGGATCATGGAAGTGTTCAAACGTTTCGGTGGAAAAAATAAAATCGAAATATCCATCAGGCATAGGAGGCCCAAATGCCGGATCATAATTTTGGCATGGAAATCCCTCCTGCTGCATCAACTTAGACAGTGCAGGCCCCGGCCCGCAGCCATAATCCAACCCCTGCATTCCCTTTTTCAAAAACTTCAAAGCAGGCGTAATGGCCTGATTAAGGAATTTCACATATCCAGGGTCGGCGATGTCATTTTCATGAAATTCATATCGCTCCCGCTCATCCTCCTTAGCCAACAAATCCCGGGATGACACATAAATCAGGTCACATGCAGGGCAATGAAAATAGCTCCGGCCAAGCGGCCCTTCTATCTTGCTGATTCCATTGGTGTTTTTGCACAACGGGCATGCATGCTCCATTTCCCTGATTTTTACATATATTTCAGATAGTCTTTTACTTCCAGAAAGGCTTTTTCCATCCGGATCATAGCATCAATCATAAATTTAAAAATATCCGGCCAGGATTCTTGCACATACATATCTCCGGATTGCTCCACATAAACACGACACACTTCGCGTCCATTATCTTTAGTATAAGCGAAGTCCCAAATCAGGGGACCGCCAAACTCAGATTCAAAAATGCCTTTGGCAGCTTCCAGCTTTTCATAAAGTGCCAATCTGTCTTCTTCCTTTTTGATATTGATTTCCAAGGCAACAATGATTTTTTCGCGCCCTACATCAAATCGAAGATCTAACCCTTTTATCCCGGTATTTTCTGCAATCCACAGTCGTTTACGCCCTTTCTGCCCTGGCAGTCGTCGCGTTCGGTTTGATAATTTCTGCCAGAATTCAAGTCGTAAGGCTTTAGCTTCTTCTTTATTGAACATTGGTTGTTCGCTTCATTAATATTGGTTACAGTATAGGCCTGTCAACCTGTTTATTCCGCAGATTCTGATGAATCTTCTTTTTTCTTTTGGGACAACAAAAGATAGAGCAGGTATACAATTCCCGTTCCCATCAGCCCGATGGCTATGCGCTCCATAATCAGGGAGCCGCCATGGATCATTCCAAATCCCATAACCACAAACAATACTGCAACAATTCCTAACCTGGTTTTCATAAGCTTGCTATTTCCGGTGCTTTGTATTGCACAAATACCTCTCAGGCAAAATTAAAAATTATATCGTAATGAGAGCAAAACACGGTGATTGGTATAACTCTCGGTATCCTCCGGCACACCGTAACGATCAAAATCCTCTCCCCATTCAGCAGAGGTCATCATATACTCCAATCCAATCCAGGCTTTACCCATGATATACTTAATCCTCGGCGAAAGCGCAAAAACAGAAGCCACTTTTCCTCCACTTCGCGAAAAGGCTTCCATAACTACAACCTCTTCAGCAGCACCCATATTGGCAGTATATCCGGCAAAAAAGCCAGGCTGGAAGCCTTCGGTATTGTTCCCGTGAATATCAGTCCAAACAGAAGCAGTACGAACGGGGATATATTCTGCATCCGAAATAGCTCTGCCAACTCCACCAAGCATCACCATTTCGGAAAGATTGCCACCGTAGATGCCCTCCATCTTAAAAGTGAGGCCAGGAAACTTATACTTAAAGGATCCATTAGCATGCAAAGAAGTCACTTTATCGGACTCAACACCCGTTTCAGGAACAGCCAGAGTCTTGATTCCAGCTGTGATAGCAGCCCATGCTCCTCCACTGTTCCATTTCAGCTGAGCATCAAATTCCGGCAACAATGATCTCTCAGTACTTTGTGAACCAAACCCGGAACTACGAAAATTGTTCTGCTCCAAAAGAAAGAAAAGCAATTGTGTATTTTCGGAGGCATTGAATGTCAACCTCACCTGAGGATTACGAATCAGGGGATGGAAAGGTGTACCGGCATTTACATTTACAGTCCCCGGGAAATTTTCTGTCAGAAACATCGGATGCCAGGTCTGCCCCACTGTTATGGACCAGGATTCTTTTGCCAGCTGTACGTAAGCGTGGCGCAACCGGAAATTATTATCTCCATCTCCTTTTCCCAGAAAATCGCCCTCCAGAACCGCTGATGTGGCAAAACCTTTTAATTCAGGGCCACTCACATGAAGACCAAACCTGCTGTGGCTGGCGTCCACATCATACTTACGGTAATCGTTAACATCCTCACCCGCTTCATTGAGGTCTTCAGGAAGCGGATATAGATAGATATGTCCGTTTCGGGCTTCTACGCTCGCACGCGAATTAAGTGCAGCATCCACCCCTACATAACCTTTCAATTCCACTTTAAAATCCTGAGCTTCAATAATCGGAAAAGCGCAAAGACTTGCGACAAAGGCCAATAAAAATTTTCTCATGCGGTTAAATTTTTAACGTATACTTATATAAATATTTTCACCTTGCTCAACCTGCTTCACGCATAGAAAAAGAGGTTAAAAAACTGAGGGCAGCGTTTTAACCAATAATCCATCACGATGTCCAATCATCTGCTAGTAAATAAAACCTCCTGCGAGGCACAGGATAATTACTTACGCAAAAAGAAACGTGCTGGTTTCATCAACCCGGAAGAGTTGGATCAATCAACGCACAACTTTTACCAACAATTACAAGGCTCTTAATCAACAGGGATCCTGCAAAAATAAAGATTCGCCATGACAAAACGAACCTGTTATCTGCTTTCAACGATAATAATTAAGAAAAAAAAGAACATTTACATTCCCAGTAACACCCTGCCTCCGAGGCAAAAACCAATGTAAAAGGTAAACTATAATTATTAGAAACTGTTTAAATTTTACACAGAGAAAAAAATCACAGTGCTTACGTATTGTCTTTCAATTGCATAGCACCGTGCACATTGTGAGCATACCAATTGAGTAAGCACAGAGGTCACGGAGCCATAAATCGCTTTG
>DHQK01000262.1 GCA_002411085.1 Marinilabilia sp. UBA5340
AATGAGGATATTACCTGGGAAACATCTGAGCAGATTGACCTTGGATTTGATGCCCGATTGTTGAATTCCAAACTCGGGGTAGCTTTTGACTGGTATGTGAAAACAACAAAAGACTGGTTGGTTGTTGCTCCCGCGTTGGCATCTTATGGAACAGAGCCCCCCTTTATTAATGGTGGTGATGTGGAGAATAGTGGTATTGAACTGGCGTTGAACTGGAATGATCGCGCAGGTGATTTGGCTTACACCGTAGCTCTCAACGGGGCATATAATAAAAACGAAGTGACCCGGATTGCCAACAGTGAAGGAATTATACATGGTGAGCCGCACGTGTTGAGTCAGGGAACTACAGAGATGTATCGTGCCGAAGAGGGCAAGCCCATTGGTTATTTCTGGGGGTACAAAACTGAAGGAATTTACCAGAATCAGGCGCAAATTGATGCGAGACGTGCCGAAGGCCTGGGCGTGATGGAAGGTGCCCAGCCCGGCGATGTCATTTTCGCTGACACAGATAAAAACGGAGTCATTGATGAAAATGATAAAACCGAAATTGGTAATCCTCATCCTGACTTCACTGCTGGTCTAAACCTCAGCTTGTCGTATAAAGGGCTTGACTTTGGTCTTACAGCCAATGGAGCCTTTGGACAGCAAATTGCAAAATCTTATCGATCATTTGCTGATAGCGAACGTCAAAATTATACTACTGAAATTTTTGGTCGTTGGTATGGCGAAGGAACTTCCAATAAATTGCCACGCCTTACTCCTGGTACAAACACAAACTGGCAGAATATTTCTGATATCTATATTGAAGATGGTGATTACGTAAAAATCAGCAATGTCACCCTTGGGTATGACTTCAAGAAACTCTTTACTAATTTGCCCTTACAGCAAGTGAGATTTTATGTTTCTGCTCAAAATCTGTACACTTTTACCAATTATTCGGGAATGGATCCGGAGGTAGGATATGGATATGATGGTGGATCCGGTGATCAGGGAAACTGGTCTTCCGGTATTGATCTTGGGTTCTATCCTGCCCCAAGAACTTATTTGGTTGGATTAAATCTCAAATTTTAATTAGGAGAAGAATATGAAAAGATTAATATATTTCGCAATAGCCATTCTGGTATTTACCAGTTGTGAAGATTTCCTTGACACAGAAAATCTCACAGAGAAAAATACCACTAATTTTCCCGCCAATGTGGAAGATGTGGAACAGGCAGTAATTGGTATTTACAATACCCTTAACACTGCTGTGGCCGATCCTCAGTGTACCTATTTTTATGCTGCTGAACTTGCCTCTGATGATCGCTTTGGCGGTGGAGGTGACAATGATAAGTTGATGCAGGCCTGGGATAAAATTATGAACTTTGGAACTGACGCCTCCCGCCCTTTTTGGAAGGCCCGCTACCAGGGGATTTTTAGAGCCAATAGTGTTATTCTTTCCATAGAAAAAATGGGACTGGAAGGCGAAGAAGTTAACCAATTGAAAGGCGAAGCTCATTTCTTGCGTGGTTTCTTTTATCATGAATTGGCTGAAATGTATGGAGAGGTTCCTATGCCGTTGAATTCTGATGAAGCAGAGAATCTGCCTAATGCACCTTCAGATTCTCTTTATGCACAGATTGGATATGATCTGGTGTCTGCCATTTCTTTGATGAAGGATGTGCCATACAATGAGACTGTTGCAGGGCATGCCACCAAATGGGCTGCAGAAGCTTTGCTGGCCCGTGTTTACCTCTTCTACACCGGTTATTACAGTAAAGATGCAATGCCTTTGGCTGATGGAAGTTCTCTAAGCAAAACGGATGTTGTTAGCTATTTGGAAGACTGTATTGCCAATAGTGGACACAGTTTGGTTGGAGATTTTAGAAACCTTTGGGCTTATACCAATGAATACACATTGCCCGACTTTGATAAAATGTCCGGTGAAACAGGGGTCAATGGAAATGACCTTAATTGGGCTGGTGATGGGAATCAGGAGTCCGTTTTTGCTATTAAGTTTTCCAATTTTGCCGATTGGAATACTACCATCGGATACTCCAATCAGTATTTACTTCATTTTGGTATTCGTGGTGGTCAACCGTATGGTAATACCTTCCCTCTTGGACAGGGATGGGGCGCAGGACCTGTTAACCCAACTCTTTGGGAGGCATGGGAAGATGCAGAACCCACTGACCTGAGGAGAGAGGCGTCGATTATGCCGGTTTCCGATCTGCCGGATTATTCTTTTGGCGGCTGGACAATGATGGAAGAAACAGATTACTGGCAAATGAAGAGTGTTCACATTAGTGCCAAAACAGGCGAGGTGGATGGAGAAGGTAATCCGACATACTACTCATCTTTTTCAGTGCCAATGTTTGGAGCTTCTGATAACTTTCAGTTGGATGGTGTAAATGACCTGATGTTGATCCGATTTGCGGATGTCTTGTTAATGCACTCAGAATTGACAGAAACAGCTGATAAATTGAATGAGGTGCGTGCCCGTGCCGGATTGGATCCTGTGAGTTATTCATTGGAGGCCTTGAAGCGTGAACGTCGCTTCGAGCTTGCATTTGAAGGAAGACGATATGCTGATATCCGTCGTTGGGGAGATGCTCCTGAGTTGCTGGAAGGACAGTTGGGTGTGAAGATTTATGAAAGTGGAGCTCCAACAGTAATGAAATCCTTTGGAGGTGGTTACAAAGCCCGATATGAAGCAACAGGAGGATTTTTCCCTATTCCTGAGTCTGAAATTGCCTTGTCAGAAGGTGTTTTGTCGCAGACTCCGGGTTATGGAACTGCTTCCAGTAATTTTACGGGTTGGTAAAACTTAAAAACAGAATCTTATGAAACGAATAATATTATATATTACCCTTATTGCTGCTGTTTTTGCAGCTTGCGATCCCATCGAAGATCGTGATTCATTATCGGGTGTTGTTAGCAAGGAGAACCTTCAGTTGTCAGCGGATCCGATAGTGGTAGATGGCAGGAATTCAAATGAAGTTATTGTAGAGAATAATTCTCCTCTTCTTTCCAGATGGATCTCTGATCGTTCTCAGGTTGAGTCTTCTTATGCAACAGTTGTATTCGATAATGTAGGGACAAAAGAGGTTCAATTTGTCGGATTGAATGGAAACGGTTCAAAAGTGGAAGATAATCTTTCAGTCCAGATTGATACGATGACCAATCTTCCGGCAGACGTGAAGAGCCGTTTAGGTATAAAATACAATGCAGATGGATCAGTCGATAAAGCTTCCAAACCCTATTTCTGGGGAAATGCCAATTATGTGGAGGGTGTTGATTACAATGTAGAAGTGGTGCAGGAAGTTGCTGTGAACGGAAGACTTGGGAATAAGCTGACTTTGAGTTGTGATGCTCCTTACCTCTGTGATTGGACTTTTGGTGATGCTAAAGGAAATAAAAACCGGGTAGAGCTCTTTATCACTGCTCGTGGTACTTTTACGCTCTCTCTGAATCTCACCAAAGCTGATGGATCTGTTATTGAGAATGCTTATACTCAGGAAATTGATGTGGAAGAGCTGACTACGGTTCCTGATGAATATGTAAACCTTTTTGGTGATTTCCTGTCAGATCCGGATGTGTCTAAAACCTGGAGATGGTCACGAAGTGGAATGGTGTGGGCCAATGGTCCCTATCACGGATTTACTGATCCGGGTGCCGGCTGGTGGCAGAATAGCTATGAGAATATGATCGGAAGACAGGATGGAACCATGACTTTCAAATATTCTGATATGAGTTTGACCAAAGAGGTTTACGAGGGAGGAGATACCAGTATTGACCCCGTTGGCACTCATACCGGATCTGTAGAACTGGATCTGGGATCAAAGGTTGATGGTTATTCAGTGGGCACCATCAAGTTGGATGGTGTCAGTATCCTTTATGGAGTGAATGTAAATGGTGGAAATGCCGTCTTTACTGAATTGGCACTTGTGTCTGTTACCGAGAATACGCTTATCCTCGGGGGAGACAATGGTACCGGTGAGACCTGGCTCTATAAATTTGAGGCTGTCAATGAATAGTGTTCATCTATAACAATGGCTTAAGGGCGGGCAGTTTCTGTTCGCCCTTATTTGCTTAACAGAATACTATTTCTTTCGGAAGCCGTAGTTTCTGCAATTACTACTGGTAAATGTTTTATTGACTGATTAGCTTTTATGTTGAAGAAGATATCTCTTTCCGGCTTAAGTTCCCTTTTATTGGGGTTGGTTATCTTTTTGTTTTTTGGATTGTTTTATGCTTTCCACCTTCACTATCAGGAGCAGTATCAGTTATTTCTTTTTACTGCCGATTATTTTTTTGAAAGGGTAATGCAGCCAGGTGGTTTGAGTAATTATCTGGGGGCATTTTTTACGCAGTTCTATTTTTACCCATGGATCGGAAGTTTCATTCTGGCCACATTGTTAATTTTTTTTCAGAGGATTCTCCTTGGAACGGCCCGAAATCTTGGAGCTGCAAAGAACTTTTTTGTGCTTTCCTTCTTTCCTGTTTTGATGTACTGGGGACTCTTGTGCGACGAGAATTACCTGACAGGCGGACTTGTTGCCATTCTTTTTGTAAGCTTGTCCAACTACTTATATACTTTTAGCAGATCGGGCACAGTGAAAATACTGTTTATCCTTTTAGGAATCCCGCTACTATATTTAATTGCCGGAGGAAGCGTCCTCTTCTTCTTTTTGTTCCTCTTAATCTATGAAGTGAATGAAAAAACACGTTCGTGGAAATTCCTGCTTTTATTTAATTTATTAGGTGTTTTACTTATTCTGACGATACCTTTCTTCCTGAAAAACAGGTTAGGAATGTTTCCTCCTGTCCCTTCTTTTGTGGGTGTTAATTACTTTCGCTTTCCCATAAATTTCCCGGTAATTGTAGTGGTTATCGGATTTCTGCTTGTGGCTTTGCCATTTGTGTCGAAATATCTCTCCAGCAGACAATTCCCATTTAAGAAGAGTATTCTTATAGTTCAGGTGATTGTTTTCTTACTTTTTGGAAGCTGGTTTATACATCGGTCGGTGGATTTTGAAAGAGAGGAAATAATGGAATATGATTTTTATGTAAGAATGCGTAAATGGGAAGAGATTATCCACAAGGCTGAAGTAAAAACTCCTCAGAGTCCGCTTTCTGTTACTTGTCTGAATCTGGCTTTGGGTAAAAAGGGACAACTGGGAGACAGAATGTTCGAATTTTTTCAAAAGGGGGACGAAGGATTGATCCCTGACTTTGTAAAAGATTTTACAATCCCTATGGTTGCTGGTGAAGTCTATTACCATTTGGGTTTGATTAATACAGCGCAGCGATTTTCTTTTGAAGCAATGGAGGCTTTACCTGATTATCAGAAGAGCGTGAGGACAATAAAACGGCTTGCCGAGACAAGTTTGATTAAGGGCAATTATGTGCTTTCAAAGAAGTATCTGAAAATTCTTCAAAACACATTTTACTACCGTAAGTGGGCCACTTATCTTGAGAGAGCTATGAAAAATGAGGATTTAATCAATCAACACCCCGAATATGGAGTCTTAAGAAGGATGAAGCTGGACAGAGATTTCTTCTTTAGTGATCAGGAAAAAGATATGATGCTTGGAATTATTCTCTCCGAAAAGAAGAGCAAGCTGGTTTTTGAGTATCTGATGGCTTACTGTTTGTTGAATAAAGATATTCAGCATTTTGTGCAGTATTTCCCTCTTGGTGAGACTTTGCCTTATTTTACAATTCCCCGGCATTTTCAGGAGGCTTTGGTTTATGCATGGGATGTGTCAAAGAGTGAGGTTATTAAGGATATACCCTATCCCATCAACCGGGAGATCCAGTCTTCATTGAATAAATACAGGAAGGTTTATACTTCCCAATCCAATCCGCAATCATTGTTGCGCAAAGATTTTGGCGATACTTATTGGTATTATTTTCATTTTAGGAATTAAAAGGTTTGTCATGAAGGGTTTGCATTTTTCAATACTCCTCAGTATTCTGTTTCTTGGAATTAGTTCTTGTGCCCCGGAGAAATCAGGCGTTCAGAAAACAGGGACACATCCTGATATTTTCCCGGATTATGTGGGAGTGACCATTCCGGAGGGGATTGCACCGCTCAATTTTCGAATTGAATGGGATTCTGTTCGTCATTCAGAATTGTTGATAGAGAACAGCGAAGGTAAGAGCTTGAGGGTGAGGGCAGGCAAGACAATAAAGATTCCGTTGGATGAATGGAAGCATCTTCTGGAGGTGTCGAAAGGAGATAGCCTTATGTTTCATCTTGAGGTAAATCGCAATGGAGCATGGTATCGGTTTTCACCTTTCCCGGTATATATCAGCAGCGACCCGATAGATTATGGACTTTCCTATCGACTGATTGCACCAGGGTATGAGATTTACAGTAAAATGGGGATTTATCAGAGGTCTCTGAATAGTTTTGATCAGGATGCGATTGTCGAGAATACGCTTTTCCAGGGGAGTTGCATGAACTGTCATTCCTTCAGACAAACGGATGCTGAAAATATGAGTTTGCATATTCGCGGATCTCAGGGAGGCACTGTTTTACTGAATGACGGAAACTTAAAAGTGTTGGATACCAAAACTAAAGAAACACTTTCAAATTGTGTGTATCCTTATTGGCATCCAAGTGGCAACTATATTGCTTATTCGGTAAACAAAACCCAGCAAACGTTCCACAGTGCCAACCCCAAAAGGATTGAAGTCTTTGACCATGCATCAGATATTGTAATCTTCGATGTTAAAAGGAATAAACTTTTTTCGTGTGATTTCCTGAGAAGTGGGAAGAATATGGAAACGTTTCCAGCTTTCTCTCCGGATGGTAAATCTTTATTCTTTTGTTCTTCAAAGGTTGATACTCTTCCTCTTCAAGTCAAAGATATTAGATACAATTTGTTGAGGATTGACTTCGATCCGGAAACCGGACAGTTTGGAAGTTCTGTAGATACTCTTTTCAATGCTGCTGCTTTAGACCAGACTGTGTCATTTCCACGGCCTTCTTATGATGGTCGGTTTATTGTTTATACCAGGTTTAACTATGGGAACTTCTCAATATGGCATCCGGAAGCAGATTTGTGGTTATATGACACCCAATCCGGAACAAATCAACCGCTTGAAGCTCTTAATAGTAACCAGACAGAGAGTTATCATTCATGGTCTTCCAATTCGCGGTGGATTGTATTTAGCAGTCGCAGAGTAAATGGTCTTTATACCATGCCTTTTATCGCCCACATCGACGCGGACGGGAATGCAGGCAAACCATTTTTGTTGCCTCAGGAAGATCCGGATTTTTATGATATGACCTTCTACTCATTTAATGTTCCTGAGTTTATTAGTCAACCAGTTAATTTGAACCTGGATCAATTGGAAGATGCCGTAAGCAATGAGCACATTCAGTTGAGGTTTGAGGAGAAGAATAATTGATTCGAGCATTATAGACATAGTTGTGGTGAATTTATTGGAAGATGATTCTATGGGTATTGAAAAAGCATACCAGATTTTGGAGATTGATAAGGATCGTGATTCTATAGAAGGAATAAAGAGATTGCTGCATAAAGTTAAGACCTGTGCGGGAGAAATAAATGGATCGGTTTTTAAGCTAACGGTCTTTGTGAGTTGTGAGAATGAAGATGAGTACAGAGGCAAAACAGCTGATATTTCTGCGGCAGTTTATGAATGTTTTCGTGATAAGGTTCCTGCTTTCAACATCGTTTCTCAAAAACCTTTTTCTGATTCTTTGTTTGCTGTAGAGGCGGGTTTTGTCATCAGACAGGATTTTCAGATTCATTACAAAATGCATCATGGGACTCCTTACGTCCTGATTGAAGATGCTGTGGTTAAAGAATTGTGGATGAGTGGAGCCGGAAGAATTGAGCTTGTTGGAGACATCGAGCAGGATGCTATCCGTGCTTTTGAGCAGATGGTTGAAATTCTGCACACAGAAGGCATGACCATGGATGATGTCGTCAGGCAATGGAACTATGTGGGAGAGATTCTTAAAATAAATGATGCTGATGGCCGGGATTTGCAGAATTACCAGGTCTTTAATGAAGTACGTGGTCTTTTTTACAAGCATTATCGCACCCGTAAGGATTTTCCTGCCGCTACCGGAATCGGGGTGAAAGTCCCGGGTGTTTCCATTGATTTTTTTGCGGTGAAGCCATTGACTGAGGGTGTTTCCACAGCTCCTGTAAATAACCGGAAACAACAGAATGCTTATGTGTATGGTCAGGAGGTGTTGGTTGGTTCAGTCCCGGCGACCAGTGTGGTGAAGCAGCCTCCTCAGTTTGAGCGTGCCAGATTATTTAGTACGTCTTCTGAATCAACATTATTTATCTCCGGTACAGCTTCAATCATTGGTCAGGAAACTGTTGGTCTTGGAGATGTTAAAGAGCAAACCTGTGTGACTATTGAAAATATTGAGGAGTTGAGGCGAGCTGCTTTGGAAATACAGAGTGATGGTGCCTTGAGATATTCTTTGCTGCGGGTGTATGTGAAAAATGAGGAGGATTTCCCGGTTGTACAACAAATTTGTAAGAACCATTTTCCTGGTGTTCCGATGGCTTTTGTGCAGGCAGATGTGTGTAGAGACAACCTCCTTGTTGAGATTGAAGGAGAAATGGTTGGGAATAATTGATCCAATGGTGGTATAAAATGTAATATACAATACTGCATTAGGTCTTAAAAGACATTTTAACCCGATTTGAAGAACATTTCCATCCCCTGATATTTTCTTGTTTTTGTTTACTTGCCACAAGAAACAATTAATATAATCAATATGATAAGGAATTTATTTTTAGTGCTGATGTCTGTGGCAGTTATGTCCACATCGTGTTCTCAGGGAAAAGTGACTGTTGAGTCGCCCGATGGGAATATTAATGTAGTTTTTGGGTTGCATGAAACGAAGCCTCAATATAGTATCTCCTATAAGGGGCAGGAGGTTTTGCTGAATTCTGCAATGGGGTTTGTATTAAAAGATCAGGCGCCGCTGACCGAAGGCTTTGAAATTATAGGGAGTGAAGTTACTTCTTATGATAATACGTGGGAGCAGGTATGGGGCGAAAAACAGTTCATCCGTAATCATTATAATCAACTGAGGGTTGATCTTCAGGAGACGGCAGAAGCTGGTCGTCAAATGTCTGTTTTCTTTAGAGTGTTTGACAATGGCGTAGGCTTCCGTTATGAAATACC
>DHQK01000007.1:0-2019 GCA_002411085.1 Marinilabilia sp. UBA5340
ACTATGAATATTTCCAATATATTGAGGGATTCAATGCTTCAAGATGGTGAATACCCATGACCACAATCATAGATTTAATTCCTGAAAAATTTATTGAAGAGAGTAAAAAACTTGATAAAAAATTTATAGATGCCTGCGAATGGCTCACTACTTTTGGAATAGATTATAAAAAAACAAGATTTGGATTATACGAAAAAGATATTAAAAATTTTGTGAAAGATAAGGAGCCCAAAAATCCCAAAGGACGACTTCAATCTTTCATGAATGCAAATTTAGAGGCCACTGAATTAGTAAGACTTAAAACCACCTTTGAAAGCTTTGACAATACGCAACTATCTGAATCGATCAAAAAACTCGTTGGAGGGCAAATATTTAGAAATTCAAGCATTAAAGATCAATCTCGTGATTTTGCCTTTGAGCTTAGTATTGGATCAAGATTTTCTAAAGCCGGTTATATTGTCGATTTGAGAAGCATATCTGATCTGGTTATCATAATAGGCAACCGTAAACTTTATGTTGAATGTAAACGGCTTAAATCCTATAAACAGTTGGAAAAAAGAGTAGCAAGTGCAAACAAACAAATACAAAAAAGATTACGCAGTGAAGTTTCTTCAAAATGCGCTTAACCCCGATTTTTGGACCACTTGCTAAGGTGGAATCTGCGTCCTGAAAATGGTAAGAAAGGACGCATGAAAATGAAACGTAAAAGAAGACAATTTTCGGACAAATTTAAAGCCAAAGTGGCAGTCGAGGCAATCAAGGGGATAAAAACATTAGCCGAGTTATCAGCAATTTATAAGGTTCATCCAAATCAAATATCGGCTTGGAAGAAACAGCTGCTCTCAAATGCCCCGGAACTTTTTTCATCTGGAAAAAAACGCCAGCCAAAAAGCGAGGAAGAGCTCACTTCTCCACTTTATGAAGAAATCGGGCGACTGAAGATGGATATCAAGTGGCTTGAAAAAAAGCTATAAGCCTGCCGGTTTCATCACGCCGGGGTTGGGTGAAATCCGACCCCGTCTATTCGATCCGGCGCCAATGTAGGCTGGCAGGCGTACCACGTTCGGGTTTTTATTATAACCCCGTTCCTGAAACAAATGAAAATCTTGTGTTGATGCGTCTGATTGACGAGCAGTATATGAAGCATCCTGAATTCGGCTATCCGAGAATGACGGACTGGCTTCGTGATCAGGGGTATTGTGTCAATCATAAACGGGTGGCACGTCTGATGCGGCGCATGGGGCTTCAGGCAATCACCCCCGGGCCGCACACGAGTAAGCCTGCACCTGGACATAAAATATATCCGTATTTGCTTCGTGGTGTTGAAATTGAACGCGTCAACCAGGCTTGGGGAACCGACATTACCTACATTCCGATGCAGCACGGGTTCATGTACCTGAGCGCTGTAATCGACTGGTATAGCCGATATGTTCTTTCATGGGAATTATCGAACTCGCTGGAAAGTCTTTTCTGTATTGCGGCGCTGGAAAGGGCATTGGAACAAGGCACTCCGGAAATCTTTAACACAGATCAGGGTTCACAATTTACCTCGGAAGCCTTTACCAGTGTATTGTTGGATAAACAAGTCGCCTTAAGCATGGATGGTCGCGGAAGAGCTATTGACAACGTATTCATCGAACGATTTTGGTGGACCCTCAAGTATGAAGACGTTTATCCCAAAGCCTACAGTGATGGGCATGCACTTTATAGAGGGCTGGATGCTTATTTCAGATACTATAATTGCGAACGAAAGCATTCTGCACTGGACAAGCAAACTCCGGCTGAGGTATTCATGAAAAGATCTGTCAACAAGGAGGTTCATAAGGAATTATGATTGAATATGCCTCCGGCGGCCCTACGGGGTATTTATTCCGCGCTAAGGCGCGGGGATTTAACGCATTAGGAACAGAAACATGGAAGAGAGGGCAGCACAAATTTGGCTGTATGCTGCCCCCCATGTCTCCGTTACCAGTCATGGCGCTCAGGTTGCTTCCCAGCATTGCCCTATCCTCCAGGCTG
>DHQK01000007.1:2028-2225 GCA_002411085.1 Marinilabilia sp. UBA5340
CTATAAAAGCGAACTCCAAAAATTTTACTATCGAAAAAGCAGTAACTATTTCATTTGTGTGGTTTAATTAAATTTACCTGAAACAGTATATGAAAACAATAGATCCGATAAAAAACTCAGTAAATTGAAACCCCACATTAATGGTATCAAAAAATTCTATTTGAAGGACAACGGCCCTCACCAATAACAGATCAAGT
>DHQK01000007.1:2315-3364 GCA_002411085.1 Marinilabilia sp. UBA5340
GGCTCTCAGGCCGCGTAAATCAGGAATCACAGGAACGCATTTTCCACTTAAGAAATCCCGTTCCGTGGTCTAAGTTTGGGGGTAGGCGCAGAGATACTGATGAATAATGGTATGAAAAAATTCTATTTGAAGATCTGCGGTCCCAACCAATAACTGATCAAGTACACATGGCAACAGATAAGCCAATTCCCGGGCAATTCATATAAAAGTCTGAACGATTTTTTTCCAAAGATCAAAAAAACTGTCGAGATCCCGGTTTTTCAAAGCGTATTTCATGATCCCAATCCCAAACAATAGATCCGCCAGTGCTTCGTAGGAATTTAGCGGCAATAGCGTTTTTTCATAGACATAGCTGTCGCCGTGGAATTACTTGTTATGGAAAAGATAACCCTGCTCCCAAAGATCAGAAGCAGGGCAATGTAGAAAATGGAATTTTTAACTTTCTATAGCACCAGAGCGAACCCCTTTTAGGTATTCCATACAGAATTGGTCATTACCCAGAAGCATGTCTGCAGTGTGAATTGTGGCCATTATTTTTTTGTCCAACGGGTCAATAATAGCTGAATCCATACCTGCATCCATCATCAAGGTCACAAAGGTGCGGTTGATGATGTGGCGCTGTGGAAGACCATAAGAGATATTGGATAGACCGCCGGTGATGTGAACTTCAGGGTATTCAGCTTTTATGGCACGTACGGCATCCAGTACCATGATCCCTTTATTGGAGTCCGTAGAGATGGGCTGAACAAGAGGATCTACATAGATGTTAGCCGTGGCGATACCAATTTTGTTCAGTTCTTCCACCAGGGATTTGGCCCGGCCAAGAATATCATCTGCGGATTCGGGCATGCCCGCGTCGTCCATACACAAAGCAATGACCTTGCAGTCCTTTCCTTTAAGGAAAGGCATCATGGCATCAAACCGCTCTTTCTCCAGTGAAATAGAGTTGATCATGGGCGTTTTTCCAACCATGGAGAAGGCCATTTCGAGGATGGCTGGATCCGGACTGTCCAAGGCTAATGGGATGTCACAAACGGGTTGGATTGTGT
>DHQK01000270.1:0-2486 GCA_002411085.1 Marinilabilia sp. UBA5340
TAATTAAAGAAAACGAATGCAACCATTACCATCTAAATCGGCTCCCGTCTCTATTTGTGCAGATCCGGTTGCCGACCTGAATGAACTGATTGAAAAAATTTCACCTGATAAAGTGTTTCTGCTCACCGATGAACACACGCAGCGTCTTTGCCGCCCTTTGCTAGAAGGCGTGAAGGGCATAACAAAAGAGCAATCCATTACCATTGCCGCAGGTGATCATCACAAAGACACGGAAGCCCTTGCTTCTGTATGGCAATTGCTATCCGACCAAGGAGCCTCCCGCCATTCACTGCTCATCAACCTGGGTGGTGGAATGCCATGTGATCTGGGGGGCTTTGCGGCTGCCACCTACAAAAGAGGAATCCCGTTTATCAACCTGCCTACCACCTTATTAGCCATGGTCGATGCTTCTGTTGGTGGAAAAACAGGAATCAATTTCAACGGTTTCAAAAATGAGATAGGGGCATTCCGTATTGCCGACATGGTGCTCATTCATACCCCCTTTCTGAAAACCCTTGATCGCGAAAATTTACTTTCGGGGTATGCCGAAATGATCAAACACGCCCTCATTGACAGGCCACAAACGCTAGAAAAATTACTCGGAATTGATCCGGCAGCTATTTCGGTGAATTTACTGGCAGACCTGGTGGCTGATTCCGTGATGGTAAAAGATCGTTATGTGGAAGCTGATCCACTGGAGCAAGGCATCCGCAAGGCACTCAACCTGGGACATACCATTGGTCATGCTTTCGAAAGCCTTGCCATGAAAAAGGGTCGCCCGGTGCTGCATGGCTATGCAGTAGCCTGGGGGATTATTCCCGAAATCAGACTGGCAGTAAGCAAAATGAAACTCCCTAAGCTTCTGGCCGACAAAACTTCGAAGTACATCAGCGATCTTTACGAAGATCACGGCTTTTCGATTACTGATTTCGATGAGTTGTTTTCATTAATGCAACATGACAAGAAAAATCGCGGCGACCGCATCAATTTTACATTACTAACTCAGGTTGGCGAACCAGCAATAGACATCAATTGCACCAAAGACGAAATAAAAGCTGCCATTTTTGGTTAAAGATAGTCACACGTTAAAAGAATTCTGTCCGGGATCTTCAAAAGAATCATTTCAGAAGACCGGAAATACAGACCAGCAGAAATCACAAACAATATGACGAAATTTAAAGTTAAAGCCCCCGGGCAACTCAACAACATACAGATTGATCTTCCTTCATCGAAAAGTATCAGCAATCGTCTTCTAATTCTGAATGCATTGTCGTTTAGCCCTTTTCCGGTAAAAAATCTTTCGGACAGCGATGACACCCGTGCCCTGGCCACTGCTTTGACCTCCAATGCCAGCATCTTCAATGTTGGCGCAGCCGGGACCACCATGCGTTTTCTTACTGCTTTCCTTTCACGAATCGTAGGAGAATGGATAGTGACAGGTAGCGAACGTATGAAAGAACGTCCAATTGGGGTTTTGGTGGATGCACTCACTCAAATAGGAGCCAAAATTGAATATACCGAAAAAGAAGGGTATCCACCACTCAAAATCTATGGCAGTTCGCTGCAGGGGAAGACACTTGAACTGCCCGGCAATATCAGCAGTCAATACATCTCAGCCCTTTTGATGATTGCACCCACTGTGACCGATGGACTCACCCTCAAGCTTAAGGGAGATATCACCTCCCGCCCATACATCCATCTGACACTGAAACTCATGGAGCAATACGGCATACATTCGGAATGGCAGGATGACACCATTACAGTTTCCGAACAGCCCTTTACTCCAATGGCTGCAAAAGCCGAAGGAGACTGGAGTGCCGCTTCTTATTGGTTTCAGATTGTTGCCCTGGCAAAGGAAGAGGCAACAATCACTTTATCGGGTCTTGACAGATACAGTCTGCAAGGTGACTCTAAAGTAGCCGAACTTTTTAACCAACTGGGAGTCAAACACAAATACTCACAAAAAGGGCTTCAACTCACCAAAACAGGAGAAAAGACCAACCGATTCAGCTATGATTTCACTGATCAACCTGATCTGGCACAGACCTTTGCGGTCACCTGCGCCTGCCTTGACATTCCTTTTCATCTGACGGGTTTGCATACATTGAAGATCAAAGAAACCGATAGAATTAATGCATTAATCGCTGAAGCAAGAAAGCTGGGATTCATTTTTTCCTCCAACAACATTGATGACCTCAAATGGGATGGAAAAAAAGAGTCGGCATCCAGTCCTGCCAGCATCAGCACCTATCATGATCATCGCATGGCCATGGCATTTGCTCCGGCAGCTCTTACCGATGGACCATTAATTATTGAAAATCCGGAAGTAGTCACAAAATCATATCCCGGGTATTGGGATGATTTAGAGAAAGCAGGGTTAAACGTGGAGATTATCGAGTGAAACGAGCATGGAATTTTGATTTCTCAAACTTGTAACAAAAATGCTATATAAAAGATCTGCGAGTTCCCCCGATAGATCGGGGCAG
>DHQK01000270.1:2667-8935 GCA_002411085.1 Marinilabilia sp. UBA5340
GGGGCAGGCTATCCGACCTTAATAAATATATTTTAAACGGATGAAAAGAGAGGAATTGTATTGAGAATTACAAAAACAGGTAGACATCTGCCTACTGAGAAAAGGCTGTCCCCAAAAGTACAAAGCACTAAATAAGTGTCATGTTAAACGTAGTCGAAACATCTGTCTCTCAAACAACAGATTCTTCGACAAGCTACCAATGACAGAATAGGTGCGGCGGACCGGCGCTCAGCTTTGCTGCTTTGCTTGCCAAAGAATCCGCCGCCCTTTTTTTCATATATCCCCAAAATATCATTAGATGTGAATCACCTCATCATAGGCAGCAGCAGCAGCTTCCATTACGGCCTCCGACATGGTCGGGTGCGGGTGCACAGCTTTAATAATTTCGTGACCGGTAGTCTCCAGTTTACGGGCAGTTACCAATTCGGCAATCATCTCCGTAACATTGGCTCCAATCATGTGGGCTCCCAGCAACTCTCCATATTTGGCATCAAAAATCAACTTTACAAAACCTTCTTTCTGCCCTGCAGCGCTTGCTTTTCCACTCGCCGAGAAAGGGAACTTACCAACCTTCAACTCATAACCAGCTTCTTTGGCAGCCTTTTCGGTCATTCCCACAGAAGCCACCTCAGGTGAAGTATAAGTACAAGCAGGGATATTGCCATAATTCAGGGGCTCCACTTTTTCACCGGCAATTTTTTCCACACAAATAATTCCTTCTGCAGAAGCAGTATGAGCAAGTGCCTGACCGGGAACTATATCCCCAATGGCATAAACGCCCTCAACAGAAGTACGATAAAACTCATCTACCTTTACGCGCCCTTTTTCGATTTCCACACCTGCTTCTTCCAAACCAATATCTTCAATATTGGGAGCAATTCCAACAGCAGAAAGCACTATGTCTGCCTCAATATTCTCTTCGCCTTTCTTGGTTTTCACGGTAACCTTCACTTTTTTACCGGAGGTATCCACCTTAGTCACTTCTGAACTCGTCATTACTTTCAGGCCCGCTTTCTTAAAAGAACGTCCCAGCTGTTTGGAAACCTCTTCATCTTCGAGGGGTACAACATTATCCAGGTATTCAACAAGTGTAACTTTGGTCCCAATAGAATTGTAGAAATAAGCAAATTCACTACCGATGGCCCCTGAGCCAACTACAATCATTGATTCCGGCTGCTTTTCAAGGGTCATAGCTTTTCTGTAACCGATAATTTTCTCTCCATCCTGAGGCAAATTAGGCAATTGACGACTACGTGCCCCGGTAGCAAGAAGGATATGTTTAGCCTCTACCGTCTCTTTTTTTCCGTCATTCCTGGTAACCTCCACCTTTTTATCTTTGGTCAGCTTGCCGGTACCTTCTATCACCTCAATCTTGTTCTTCTTAAAAAGAAACTGAATACCCTTACTCATACCACCAGCCACCTCGCGGCTTCTTTTGACCATTGCACTAAAATCAGCAGATGCTTTCCCATCTATATTAATTCCGTAATCCTGGGCATGGTTAAGATATTCAAATACCTGTGCGCTTTTTAGGAGCGATTTGGTAGGTATACAGCCCCAATTCAGACATACACCGCCCAATTCAGCCTTTTCCACAACTCCTACTTTCATTCCAAGTTGAGAAGCCCTGATGGCAGCAACATAACCACCCGGACCACTACCTATAACAACGAGATCGTAACTCATAATTTTATATTAGTTGATTTATTTATTAAATGTAATTATTTTATTCCTGATAAACTGAGTTGATTTAGGGTAAACAATCGATTTGAATCTTTGTTGAGTTCCGGTCAATATTATAAAAAATAAGACCGGACTCCCAAAGGGAACCCGGTCTTAGTGAGAGGTCTTGACTCGGACCTATAAAAGTTCTTCCAATTTGTTTTGCAACTGCTCTCCTCTGAGATTCTTCTCAATAATAACACCCTCTTTGTCAAGCAACAAAGTAAAAGGAATGGACTGAACACCATAGGTATTAGCCACATCGCCTGAAGGATCATGCAACAATGTCCAGGTCATATTATCCTCTTCTACTGCTTTCAGCCATGGCTCAGCAGTTTTGTCCAGTGAAACCCCGACAATTTCGAAGTTTTCGCCACCGAATTCATTGTAGGCTTTAACCATATTAGGGCTCTCGTTACGGCAAGGCTTACACCATGATGCCCAGAAATCAAGAAATACATATTTCCCTTTAAAACTATCGAGACTCACCTGATTTCCATCCTGATCAGCCAGGGTAAAGTCAGGCGCTGATTTACCAACCTGAATGGTTTCCTCTGCAGCAGCCTGCTTTTGCATGGGCTCCAGCATTTTTTCAATTTCAAGCACATACGGATGTCCGGGATTGCTCTCTTTCAGCGAAGCAACAAGTTCTTCAAGTTCCTCAAGTTCCATCGACCCGGCCATATTCATAGCCAGAAAAGCCCCCACCACATTATCGGTATTGGTCATCACAAAGTCGCGGTAGTACTGTTGCTGCTCCTGCATAATTGCCTGATATTCGGCAGCCAGTTCCTGCATTTTTTCCTGATCGCCACCCTGACGGGCAGCCATAAACTCCTGCTGGAGACTTTGTGCACGATCATTGGAAGGTACACCGTCATTAAATTCCTGGAACTTTTTATTGATCTCAGAACCTGTTACCTCAGCATCCTGAATATTTTCCATATCCACATTGATATTGATATTTCCGTTTTCCAGAAAAAATGCAACGGGCATTTGGTTTCCATCAATATAAATTAAGTGAAGCTCCGGATACTCTACGGTTCCGGTAAAGCTAAAAGTACCATTCACAATTTCGGCAGTATCTATGGCAGCTGGCCCCTGGGCTTCAATTTTCTGCAGTACAGCCTGTCCCTCAGAAACTCCCTCTACGGTTCCACTCACCTTGTACTGGTCGGTTTTACCGCAAGATGCCAGAACAATAAGTCCTGTCAATAATAAAAAACCAATCTTTCTCATAAAATAATCATTATAGTTTATCAAAGTATTTATCTAATAATTCGCGTGCTGCAATAAACGAGCTTGTCTCTGCATTGAGCACTCTGTGTTCATATTTTTTTAATTCACTTTTAATATCGGGATGTTGATAAAAACTGTTTTTCAACTGCTCGTTGATGGTTTCGAACATCCAGTATTTGGCTTGTTCCCTACGATTATTTTTAAAATAATCATTCTTCCGCGTCATCTCCACATATTCAAGAATCATTTTCCAGATATCATCCACTCCCTCATCCAGGAGGGAAGAACAAACTTCCACACGAGGAGTCCATCCCGACTGAGTGGGAGGAAACAAATGGAGCGCATTTCGGTATTCAGTACGCGCCATTTTAGCCTTTTGAACATTCTGACCGTCGGCTTTATTGATCGCTATGGCATCGGCCATCTCCATAATGCCCCTTTTGATCCCTTGCAATTCATCACCCGCACCGGCAAGCATCAGGAGCAGAAAAAAATCAACCATAGAATGGACAGCTGTTTCCGACTGCCCCACCCCAACAGTTTCAATAAATATGGTATCGAAACCTGCGGCCTCACAGAGAATTATCGTCTCTCTTGTTTTTCGTGCGACACCTCCCAATGATCCAGCTGAGGGAGATGGGCGAATGTACGCATTTTTTTCGGCTGACAGTTTTTCCATCCGGGTTTTGTCCCCCAAAATACTGCCCCGCGATCGTTCGCTACTGGGATCAATAGCCAGCACAGCCAGTTTGCCTCCGGCATCCAGAATATGCATACCCAATGCTTCAATAAATGTACTTTTTCCGGCACCGGGTACACCTGTAATACCAAGCCTTACCGATTTCCCGGCGTAAGGCACACACTTCTCAATAATTTGCTGGGCCACGGCCTGATGTTCCGGCTTGCTGCTTTCAATCATCGTAACTGCCCGGCTCAATATGGTAACATTCCCCTCCAGTATTCCTTCAACATACTGATCGACACTCAATACAGATCGTTTACGCCCCAAAAAACGCCGGGCTGCATCGGGATTTACAGAGGGCAGGCTTTCTACACCTTTATTCACATTCAGGCCCTTAAAGGCAGGATCATTCTCTATATGGCTGTGTCCATCCCAAACATCCATTCTCCTACTGTTTTTTTATGATTTTATCTGAAATTATTTCACAACCGTTCCTGTCAAACGAAGCAACATAGTACTTTTCTTCGGATCGTTTGAATAAATGGTAACTGACTTATTCTGTCTCCCACTCATGCCCCGTGAGTTGAATTCTGCCACCACATTGGTGCTCTCTCCCGGCTCAATAATATTTTTATCGGGTTGAATAGCAGTACATCCGCAGGAGGCACGAACTTTCCTTAGAATAAGATTGGATTTCCCTGAATTGGTAATAACAAAGCTGTGAGTCACCTTTTCTCCCTGTTTGATTTCACCAAAGTCAAAAACCCGGTTGTCGATATTAATAACAGGAGCATTGGCGATCTGTTCATCCGTCCAGGCTGCATAATCCTCTTCGATCGTAGCACTCACACTCAGACGATTGGCTCTATCACTCTTACCATTGATCTTGAGATAAACCTGATCAACCACAAATCCCCAGTCATTTTTCACTCCTGCATCATAAACAGCAGATATCACACCTTTTTTTCCCGGGGCAACCACCTCGGGTTCAACGTTGATATGTAAATGTGCCGGAACAGCTTCAAAATCGATTGTAACTTCGCTGTCAGAAGTATTAATAAACTCAAGCTCTTCGGTTTTTACTTCTTTGGGAGCTATACGGGTAAGAGAAAGATGAGAAGTTTTCAGTCTGATCGGCCCCATCTCCCTGGGATAAATATCCTCAATGGTTTTCTCTTTCGGAAGCACTTTACCTGTTATGCGTAAAACCTTGGTAGGCTCCGTACCATTAGTGGTTACAATTATCGACTTATTAAAATTACCAGGACGGTTGCGCGGATCAAAGGTTGCTTTGATAAACCCTTTTTTACCAGCCTGAATAGGCTGACGCGTCCAGTCGGGACTGGTACACCCGCAGGAAGCACGAACATTATGCACAATCAACGGCTGTCCTCCGGTATTGGTAAATGAAAAAGAATGGGTTACTGTTCCTCCGTCTTCCTTAATCTCTCCAAAATCGTGAATTTCCTCATCGAAAGAAATTGCCGGTTTGGTTTGTTGAGCACCGGCACATATACCTATAGTCAAAAATGCTAAAGACAATAATAATTTATTCATCATTACATCTGTTATTTAAAGGGTTTTCAAAAATCAGGTCAATCAAAACAATCACACCAATTCTGATGGCCATCTTCTTTTACATTCTTACAAAGCTAATAATAATTTTAATTCCAAAAATTTTCCAAAACCATGCCAATCTTCAAAATTGACACTACAAATAACACTGTTAACTGAATTTAATGTCACCTGCATTTTTCGAATTTTGGGTATCCACCGAAACCACTACCTTTGTACTATTGTCCTTAGGGCAATTGTCCTGTCAGATAAAAGGAAAACATAAAATTCAGACGATGGAAGATTTACAACAAGAAATACATTCGCGAACAAGAAAAATCCTTGATAAAATCACCAGTCACCGGCGTCACCTGCATCAGCATCCGGAGCTTTCGTTTGAAGAACATAACACTTCAGCATATATCGCCGCGGAACTCAAAAAACTGGGTATTCCATTTAAATCGGGATATGCAGGAACAGGCATTGTGGCCACCATTGAAGGAAGCGGAGAAGGAAAAACAGTGGCCTTACGTGCCGATATGGATGCGCTTCCCATCCAGGAAGATACCTTTTTGCCTTTTGCCTCCATCAACCAGGGCGTAATGCATGCTTGCGGCCATGATGCACATACATCCGCACTAATGGGAGCTGCTGAAGTGCTCTCTCAATTGAAGGAACATTGGAAAGGAACCGTCCTCCTGATTTTCCAACCGGGAGAAGAAAAATTCCCCGGAGGTGCCAGTCTTATGTTAAAGGAAGGTGCCCTTGAAAAGGTAAAACCGGATTTGGTAATCGGCCAGCATGTTTTACCTGATATGCCGGCGGGACATGTGGGATTTAAACCCGGAATGTATATGGCATCAGGCGACGAAGTATATCTTACCGTCAAGGGTAAAGGCGGACATGCAGCCCTTCCCCACACCCTCAACGATACTATCCTGATTGCATCCAGCATCATTGTTGCCCTTCAACAAATTGTATCACGAATGGTTCCCGCCAACATTCCAACGGTACTTTCTTTTGGAAAAATTGAAGGCCTTGGTGCCACCAATATCATTCCTGAAAAAGTAT
>DHQK01000270.1:9220-9553 GCA_002411085.1 Marinilabilia sp. UBA5340
GCTACCTGCGAAGTGGATGTTAAACACGGATACCCGGTGGTATACAACAACGAACATTCCACCAGAGATGCAATCAGATTTGCCCGGGAATTTCTGGGCGCAGACAATGTGGAAGAAATGGACATTCGAATGACAGCAGAAGACTTTGGTTATTACACACACCAATTCCCATCTGTTTTTTACCGTTTTGGAGTAGCTCAAAAAGACGGAAAAACCGGAGCGCTTCACACTCCTCAGCTCAATATTAATGAAGATGCCCTTGAAACAGCTGCGGGAATGCTGAGCTGGTTAGCTGTCCGTTTCCTGAATACTTAAACAGTTTCTAAGTGTAAT
>DHQK01000270.1:9919-10086 GCA_002411085.1 Marinilabilia sp. UBA5340
GCATCTCCCGATGTATAGAGACGGGGCTTAAAAAGCACAACGCACCAAAAGTATCATTTTGAGCATAGTCGAAACATCAATCTTTCAAACAAATAAGCTATTCGACAAACTCAAAATTGGACTTTGGGGACAGTGTTCTATTTCGCTCAGGCTTTCAGCCTGTTTAC
>DHQK01000270.1:10321-17833 GCA_002411085.1 Marinilabilia sp. UBA5340
CTCAGGCTTTCAGCCTGTTTACATCTTACCTGTCTCATATATAAGGCAGGTTAGCTAAACCAGAACAAAAGCATTGCTCATAAAAGAGACAGAAAGGATATACAAAATACAATTAGCGGCTTACAGAAACAGCGTAAATACAATGGGGACAAAAAAAGGGATACTACAAGAACCGACCATCAAAGATATTCCTCAGCTTTTTGACGTGCTGACACCAGAGGAAAAAGAATATCTTCTGGCGCACCATACGACTATCCGTTACAGAAAAAATCAGATCATATATCAGGAAGGGGAGAAGCCTACCGGCCTTCTTTGCATTGGCTCCGGTAAGGTTAAAATTTACAAGGAAGGGATGACCGGCCGGGAACAAATCGTTCGCATGGCCAGCGGCCCCGGCTTCATCGGATACCGGGCCCTCTTTGCAGATGAAGCCCACATTGCGTCGGCCGTGGTTTTTGAACCCTGTGTAATATTTCATGTAGCCAAAGATGTGTTGATGCAATTGATGCAGTCGAACAATGCCCTCTGCATGAATATTATTAAATCCTTTGCCACAGAACTGGGGTTTGCCCGATTTCGCACTGTTTCGCTTACCCAAAAACATATTCGGGGCAGGCTTGCGGAGAGCCTTCTGGTTTTAAGAGACATTTACGGTTACGAAGAAGATGGCTTTACCCTGGGCATTTATCTCTCTCGCGAAGATCTGGCCAACTTTTCCAATATGACGGCATCGAATGCCATTCGTACATTAACCTCTTTTGTGAATGAAAAAGTGCTGACGGTGGATGGTCGCATCATCCGAATTCTGGATGAACAAAAGCTGGAACGGATTTCGCGGCTAGGATAAAATTAAAGATAATCTGTAGCCCAACAGACCGCTAGATTTTTAGATATATGTATGCGCAGGCAGAAGATTGAGAGGCAGAAGAAAAATAATTGCAGGTAACATATCAAAAAGATTCACGGAAAAGTAAACAATACAGTGAATCTTGAAAAGGAAGAAAAATATCCGCAAACGTTTCACTCTTTATAATAAACCCGTGTAACACGTCGCGAAATACTGGTCAAAATCTCGTAAGGGATGGTATCCAACTGTTTTGCCAGGTTGGTAAGGGGATAATCATCTCCAAACACGATAACTTCATCTCCTTCATCTGCCTGAATATCCGTAAGATCCACCATACACATATCCATGCAGATGTTTCCGACAATGGGTGCCAGTCGACCATTGACCATCATTTTTCCACGACCATTACTTAAATGACGATTCAAACCATCGGCATACCCCACCGGAACTACGCCAATCAGTCCATCCCGTTTCAGGGTTCCGGCACGGTTATACCCCACGGTTTCATAGCCCGCAACCGGCTTTATGTGAGATATATAAGACTTAAGTGTAACCACATTCCGCAAATCCTCGATATTTCCGGGGCCAAAACCATACAGTCCGATTCCCAAACGAGCCATATCAAACCGAGCCTCCGGAAACCGCTCAATACCGGCACTATTGAGGATATGCATCAAAAAATCAGTATTCAACGATGCTTTCAGTTTCTTACAAACTGCCTCAAACCTTCTGATTTGCTGAAGAGTAAAGCCATCATGCGATTTATCGTCACTCCCTGCAAGGTGCGAAAAAACCGATTTTATTCTGATGGAAGGCATCTGCTGCAAACGGGCCACCAAAGCGTCAATTTCACTTTCCAGAAATCCCATCCTGTTCATCCCGGTATCAATCTTAATATGCACCGGAACAACCTCTGATGCCTCGGCACGCACAATTTCATTGAAGGAGTCCAATATATTGAACCCATAAATCTCCGGCTCCAGATTGTAATCCAGCATCTGCAGAAAACTTTTCTCTTCAGGATTCATTACAATGATAGGAGTAGCTATGCCTGCACGACGTAGCTCAATGCCTTCGTCGGCAAAGGCCACCCCCAGATAATCCACATTCTGATACTGCAGGGCAGCAGCAATCTCATAAGAACCACTCCCATACGAAAAGGCCTTGACCATAGCCAGCAGTTTAGTGTCGGGAGCAAGCTGTCTGCGGTAACGATTGAGATTATGTACCAACGCATCCAGGTTGATTTCCATCACCGTGGCATGTCGCTGCAATTCCAGACGAGACACAATGCGTTCAAATGAAAACTTTCGGGAACCCTTGACCAGAATCGCGGCTCCCCTGAAATGAAATGATGATAAAGCCTCCAACACCTCCTCCGTCGTTTCATAAAAAGCAGATGGTACCTCAAAGCAGGAGGAAAACCGCACCATGGCGGGCCCTACACCTATAAAACGATCTATTTGTTTCTCCTTTACCAGGGTGGCCACCAAAGGGTATAACTCATGATCCGGAATGCCGGTCTGCAAAAGATCAGAAAGAACCACCGTGCGGGTCACACCCTTTTTTCGGCTTTGCTGAACCAGAAAATCCAGTGCGACCTCAAGCGAAGTAAAGTCTGCATTGTAAGTGTCATTAATCAAAAGATTATTGTTGACACCTTCCTTTTGCTCCATGCGCATGGCCACCGGAACCAGCCCCCCGATTTTTTCAATGATCTGCTCAGGCTGAACTCCCTGATAAAGCATAAACAAAACCACGGGGAGCGTATTTTCCACACTCACCTGATCGGTAAAAGGAATAACCACCTCGAAGGTGTCCACTCCCCATTGCAACATCAAGTGCTTCCGGTCATTCACCTCATCTTCACTCAACAACTGAAGGGTGGCTTTCTCTGAACGGCCCCAAGTCAACAACTCTTTATCAGGGTACAACGCAGTCATCATTTCATCCACCAGTACCTGATCACAATCATATAGAACAGTAGATGCATCCCTGAAAAGTACAAGTTTCTCTCTGAGTTTCTCCTCCAGTGATGAAAAGTTCTCCTGATGAGCCTGACCAAGCGTAGTGAATAACCCAACGGTGGGTTGAATAATTTCCTGCAAATACTTCATCTCACCCGGATAAGAAATACCAGCCTCAAAAATCCCCAAACGGGAAGTCTCATTAAGATGCCATACTGATACAGGAACACCAATCTGACTGTTGTAACTTCTGGGCGATCGGGCAATAAACACCTCACTCCCCATCATCTGGGTAATCCACTCCTTCACAATAGTTTTCCCATTACTACCGGTAATTCCCAACACAGGAATCTGAAAATTAGACCGATGCCATGCACCTATTTTTTGCAAAGCTCTTACCGGGTCATCCACTTCAATCCAATTGGCTTTGGACAATATATCCGCAGGGATCTTCCCGCTTCTTACCACAAAACTCCGAACCCCTTTGGACAACAACTGGTGCAAAAACTGATGTCCGTCATGTTTATTTCCAGTCAAAGCAAAGAAAAGACTCTCGGAGGCATCATAGACCGACCGGCTGTCAATGATTAACCGGGCAATCTCTGTATCCTGATTCTTCGTGAGTTTTCCACTACAGGCTTCCGTCAGTTGTTCGGGAGTATAAGTTATCATTTCTTATAATATTTATGATAGCAAGCCCGGCAAACAGCCTCATAAGTATCCGAAGCTCCGAGCTCCACCAATTTATCGCTTTGCGTTTTCCTTAAAGAGTACTGGGCCAGATCCCCGCAATGCATGCAAATCGCATGTACTTTGGTTACGTATTCGGCTGATGCCATTAAGGCTGGCATTGGCCCAAAAGGAATTCCTTTAAAATCCATATCCAGTCCGGCCACGATAACACGGATTCCCTGACCGGCAAGTTGATTGCAGACAGCTACCAGGTTATTATCGAAAAACTGGGCTTCATCAATTCCTACTACATCGACGTTGCTACTTAACAATAATATATTTCCGGAACTCTCCACCGGAGTAGAACGAATACTGTTGGAGTCATGAGATACTACCTCATCATCGCTGTAGCGGTTATCCACCATAGGTTTGAAAATCTCCACCCGTTGTCGGGCAATTCCGGCCCGGCGCAAACGGCGAAGCAACTCCTCGGTTTTCCCACTAAACATTGAACCTGCAATCACCTCAATCCATCCGCGCCTCTCGGACTTATCAACCTTATTTTCAAGAAACATTTAAAGAATAATTTATTTTCGCACTGCAATCACTACATTTGCAAATGTAACGAAAAATGGGCCTCAAGCTATTATGGAAAAAGATGCTCTTCTCGAAATAATCATCCACGATCTGAAAGAAGTGGAGTTGCTGGCGCAAAACGTCAAGGGAGACAACCACTTGTCCAAAGCTTATTTTAAGCTGACACGCAACCGGATCAACAGCATTCTGGAAGAAATTGAAATGCTGGAAGAGATCTCTTTGCCTCCTGACGATTTACCGGAGAAAACCAACCGGTCAACGGACACTCAAGAGTTTCCTGTAGCAGAACAGGAAAATCCTGTCGTTCAAAAGGAAAATAAAATCTCTCCAACAATTTCGACCCCTGATAATCTTCCAAAAGAAGTGCCATCAGAAGAACTGCTCCCTCGGCACAATGAACCGGAGCTTAAAAAAGAGAAACCGGAAGACAAGCCCGCAACAGAGGAAACTGTCAGCAAAGAGCTAACAGAAACGCCCGCCCCAAATACAGTAGAGGCTCCTGCCAGTGAGAATGTTACTCCTAAAAAACTAAAAGCTGAAATAAAGGAAGAAAGAAATAAAGAGAACAAGGTGCTGGGAGAAAAGCTGGTTCAGGAGAAATCATCCTTCAATGAGCAAATTGGTAAAAACCAAAAGAAAGAACCCACCAGAAGATCATACAGTGCTCCTCCTATAGCCGATTTGAAAAAAGCTATGGGCATCAATGACCGCTTTTTCTTTCAGAGAGAACTCTTTGGAGGCAGCGCAGAAGTCATGAATCAGACTTTGGATCAACTTAACCAGATGCGGGGAATCAATGAAGCACACAACTTCCTGTTGGCCAACTTCAATTGGGATCCGGAAAACGAAGCTGTTCTCAGTTTTATGGAACTTGTAGAACGACGTTATCTTTAATCGGCATGAGCAAGCTATATATCGTTCCCACACCCATTGGTAATCTGGAAGACATCACCTTTCGGGCAGTCAGAATCCTCAAAGAAGTGGACTTCATTTTGGCGGAGGACACCCGCACATCCGGAAAATTGCTGAAGCATCTGAACATCTGCACCCGGATGTATGCGCACCACAAATTCAATGAACATGCAGCAGTAGAGAAAGTCATCAGCCGCCTCCAAAACGGTGAAACAGCCGCCCTCATCTCAGATGCAGGCACCCCGGCAATTTCCGATCCCGGCTACCTGGTTGTCCGTAACTGTATTGACGCAGGCATCGGCGTGGAATGTCTGCCGGGCCCAACGGCTTTCGTCCCTGCCCTGGTAACTGCCGGATTGCCCAACGACAAGTTTTGCTTTGAAGGATTTCTTCCTGTAAAAAAAGGCCGGAAAACACGGTTTGAATTCCTACAGGAGGAAACCAGAACCATGGTCTTTTATGAATCTCCTCACCGACTCACCAAAACACTGGGACAACTGTCCGAATATCTTGGTGAGGATCGAAATGCCGCCGTTTGCCGGGAAATCAGCAAGCTCCATGAAGAGACCGTAAGAGGAACCTTACAGGAATTATTTGTCCATTTTTCTGACAAACCACCCAAGGGAGAGATCGTTTTAATTGTCAACGGGAAAAAAGATTAATAACTTTGATCTTATATTGGGTTTCAAAAGGCAGAAAATACCTTCGCACAAATTCAGGTTCTCCTGTAAATCGCAGATCAATTTACAGTTTAACCGTGACACAGACAATAAAGGACATAGAAACCACGTATTAACCTGAAACAATAAAACCTGAAAAAAATGAGAAATTTATTGGTCATATTATTGGTGGCCCCATTGTTCTGGCAATGCCAGACCGGCCCGAGCCGTACCGAGCTCAAACAACAAAACGATTCTCTGGCCCAGGCTGCTGCAATGAAGGACAGCCAGATGAATCAGATGGTCAACACCATTGGTGACATTGAAGCTACCTTGCGTGTCATTAAAGAGAAAGAAGAAATCATTGCACTGAAGGCCCGCCAGGGAGAAACGTCAGGGGAATCGGCCCAACAAATCAACGAAGACATCCGGCTCATATACGACCTGATGGTGCAAAACAAGGAACGTATTGAATCGCTGGAGCAACAACTCAAACAATCAGGAATTGAAACAGGACGACTCAATAAACTGGTTTCCAATCTTAATGACCAGCTAAGACAGAAAAATGTGGAAATTAAGGAACTCAACGATCTTCTGAAACAAAAAAATACGGAGATTGACGATATGCATTATGCCCTCACAGACATGGAAATCGCACTGGACTCAATCAAAAATGTCAATGAAGAAGCACGCTCTGAACTTAAATCAACGCGCGATGACATGTATACCGCTTATTATGCCATCGGCACGAAAAACGAACTGAAAGAAAAAAATATTCTGAATCGTGAAGGGTTTCTTTTCTTTGGCAAGACTGAGTTGTTAAAAGACAATTTTGACAAAGAGTATTTCGCCAGGATTGACATCCGCGAAACAGACAGCATAGAGCTTTATCAGCCCAATGTGGAGATACTTACCTCCCATCCGGAAGCCTCTTTTTCATTAAATGCCGATGATAATGGAAACATGATTCTTAACATTGAAGACAAGGACGAGTTCTGGAGCGTTTCTAACTACCTGGTGGTTCAGGCCAAATAAGAAACCCACGAGATTATCTCAAAAATTTTGAAGACCAGATTTTATCACTCTGAATAAAGACCAGAATCCGGATTTCTCAGAAAATTTCTGCAGAAATCCGGATTTTTAAACTAATAAACATGCAATACAAACATCTATTTTTCGATCTGGACCATACACTTTGGGATTTTCATAACAATCAAATCAAAACATTAAACGATCTTTTTGTTTCTTACAAGCTGGATCGTTACTTTCAGGATTTCGATGATTTCTTCGCACAATATATGCCCATCAACACACATTTATGGCATGAGTACCAACATGGCAGAATTCCCAAAAGAGATGTGAAGGTAGGCCGATTCCATCAGACCTTTTCCAAGGCCGGATACGACGACATCGCTATGGCTGAATCATTTGCGGACGATTTTGTTTCAGGCAACTCACTCCAAACACGGGTGATCCCCTACGCCAAAGAAGTGTTGACGTACCTGAAGAATAAAAAATACCATCTCTATATTATCACTAACGGCTTTCGGGAAGCCCAGCATACAAAGATGGAACGAAGCGGACTGACACCTTTTTTCGAACGCACTTTCATTTCGGAAGATATTGGAGCCAGCAAACCACACCGTCACTTTTTTGAATATGCCATCAAAAGCGCCAATGCGCGTAAAAAGGAAAGTCTGGTAATTGGTGACAGCCTGGAAAATGATATAATCGGTGCACGGGAATTTGGTGTGGATCAGGTCTACTTCAACCCCGATAAAATAGCCCATACGGAAAAAGTAAGCAGGGAAATCTCCTCTCTGAAAGAATTAATGGATTGGTTGTGAGTTGCGGGTTC
>DHQK01000270.1:18137-20023 GCA_002411085.1 Marinilabilia sp. UBA5340
TTCTGGGGTAAATGCTGCTTTCCGGAAGGCTGAAGTATCACCACAGAAAGCCACACACAACACTAAAAACCAATAGCTTTCGATCAAAAAGGCACATCCTTGTCAAAGCCTGCGGGAGGAGCATCAAATCCTCCCCCTGACGGTGGCTGCATATTGCCTGAAGGCACTCCCTCGTCCTCATTCATTTTGGAGCTAAAAGTCATAGGGGCACCCTCTCCATTTCCGGGGTCAAATCCGGCTTCCGATGGAGGCAGGCTCTGCAGCTCCGGATCTTCAAAACGAGCCAGTTCTTTGCGGAAGCGCAGACGCACATCACCAGTGGCACCATTCCGGTGCTTGGCTATAATGACCTCACCCATTCCTTCTAACGAGTATCCCTCTGCATCTTCATAAAGACCATAATACTCGGGACGGTGGATAAAACACACCATATCGGCATCCTGCTCAATGGCCCCGGACTCACGAAGGTCAGCCAACTGCGGACGTTTTCCTTCCAAGCCGGTTCGGTTTTCCACCCCACGGTTCAACTGAGATAGAGCAATAATAGGCACATCAAGTTCCTTAGCCAGTCCCTTGAGCGATCGTGAAATCATACTCACCTCCTGTTCGCGGCTGCCAGGATTCATCCCTGCGGCACTCATCAACTGAAGGTAGTCAATAATAATGATTTTGATATCGTGCTGTTTTTTCAACCGGCGACACTTGGCCCTGAGTTCAAAAACGGACAATCCGGGAGTGTCATCCACAAAAATAGGAGCCCCCATCAGGGAATGGATTTTCGAATCCAGCTGTTCCCATTCCTGTGGAGAAAGGTTTCCGTTTTTGATTTTCTCGCCAGGAATTTCAGTTTCCGAAACAATGAGACGGTTCACCAGCTGCACATTGGCCATCTCCAGAGAGAACAATGCCACCGGCTGCTCATGGGCAATGGCCATATTTCGGGCCATTGAAAGTACAAAAGCCGTTTTCCCCATCGCCGGACGGGCTGCTATAATCACCAGATCGGAAGCCTGCCATCCTGAAGTAATGCGATCCAACCCTGTAAAACCTGAAGGTACACCACTCAATCCATCGGTTCGTTTACCGGCTTCCTTAATCCGGTCGATAGACTCCTGTATAACCGGGTCAATCTGTGTCACCTCCTTCTTCATGGTACCCTGGGAAAGGAGAAAGAAACTATTCTCCGCCTCATCGAGAAGATCATTCACATCCAGAGATTCATCGTATGACCGGGTCTGAAGGTCACTGGAAATACGAATCATCTCCCGCTGCAGGAATTTCTGCCAGATAATACGGGCATGATACTCGATATGAGCAGCAGAAGCAACACGGCTGGTGAGTTGAGAAACGTAAAAAGCACCTCCCACCTCTTCCATCTTCTCCATCTTCTTAAGTTCTTCCGTAACAGTAAGAATATCGACAGGCTGTTCATGAAAGAAAAGATTGGAGATGGCCTGAAAAATATATTGATGGGCCTCACGATAGAAACATTCCGGTTTCAGCAATTCCGAAACCGCAATAAAAGCATCTTTTTCCAGTAGCAATGCTCCCAACACGGCCTCTTCAATCTCCACTGCCTGGGGAGGAATCCTGCCCATTTCGGTGTCTGCCTGGACGGGCGTTCTTCTTTTATTGTTGTTGTTTCCGTAATTGCTTTTTTGAGCCATGACCGAATTATTTTTCCTTTTTGGGAGACACTTCAGAGGCTGCATATAACAAATTCATATACAACCCATTCAAAACAAAACCGGCAGAATATCACCGCCAATAATAAGGAGAGGGCAAAAAGGGAAGCAAAGTTAGCAAAAAATTAACTCATTAAAAACACACTCCAACCCATCAATGCTTATTCAATTTTGGAAAAAAGGATCCATCAAAAACAGATA
>DHQK01000272.1:0-3318 GCA_002411085.1 Marinilabilia sp. UBA5340
TTCGGGTGACAAATCGGCAGAGTAATGAAATACATATATCACTATTGATACAGTGAATCTAGCGATTCATTGAACTGTTTTTTACCCTTGCGGTCGTCAGCAATGGAGCAGGGTCCTGAGAGACAGCCCCCCTCACAAGCCATTACCTCAATGAAGTTCCCCGGTGCTTTTCCTCTGGCATAGGCTTTCAGCATATTCAGGGATTTTTTATCCAGCCCGTTGATCACCACCTCTTTGATGTAAACATCCTTTCCTGCCTTTTTCACCGCGTTGGTCACTCCGTTACTCATCGCAAATCCACGTGCTTCACGCGGCACTTCTACCAGGTCGGCCTCTTCAGGCATATTTCTCACATCAATGTCCATTCCTTCGAAGATGGCATCCAGTTCTTCAAAAGTCAGCACATAATCTACCAGTCCTGAGTCTTTAGCTTCTTTCCGTTTAGCGACACAAGGTCCAATAAATACTGTTTTGGAATCGGGGAACCGCTCTTTAGCCAAACGAGCTGAGAAAATCATCGGAGATGGTGTTTCGCTTACCAGCTTTTTCATTGCAGGAATGTGCTTATTAACCGCCTCCACATAACTGGGACAACAAGAGGTGGTCATCAAAGAACATCCCTCTTCCAGGCGCTCACGAAACTCAGCAGCTTCTTCACGGGCTGTTATATCGGCACCTTCTGCCACTTCTGCCACATGGGTAAAGCCAACCTCTTTGATGGCATTTATAACCTGACCGGGTTTCACTCCATACTGACCATGCAGGGCCGGAGCTACCATGGCAGTCAGCTTACCTCCCTCTTTTATAGTCTTTAGCACATCAATCACCTGAGAAATTTCGAAAATGGATCCAAAAGGACAGGCATTAATGCATCTGCCACAAAGGATGCATTTTTCTTCATCAATCTCTTCCACTCCCTGCTCATTCTTTTTGATAGCTCCTACCGGGCATGCCTCCTCGCAAGGGACAGGAACATATATAATGGCATGATAGGGACAAGCTTTATGGCAGATTCCGCAGCTGATGCAATCTTCTTCCACAATCTGTGCTTTCCCTGCCGCGTTTATAATAATGGCATCTTTAGGACAATTCATCTGGCAGGAACGAGCTACGCATCCTCTGCACAGGTTGCTCACCACATAGTTGACTTTTACACACCCGGTACAGGCCTCATCCACTACTGTCAATGTGCTATTGTTGCTTGCCTCATCACGCCGAAGTGCAACACCGGCATACTCCGAAAGAGGGGTCAGCTCATCTTTCTCATCATCGGGACTAAAACCCAGCAAAGGCATGGTTTTGTATTTGATAACTGCCCTTTCTTTGTGCACGCAGCATCGTCGCTGAGCACCTTTCTCTTTGGGAGCCATCTCCAGCGGGATACGATCAATATTTTCGGTAAGCTGATCTTCTTTCATTAATCGGGTGAGACGCGCCAAAATTTCGCGGCGAATCACCATGGTGTTTTGGATGTAGGCCATAAATACTTAAGGAGTTTTTCTGGTTAACTAACTTGGCCGCAAAAGTAGAGATTAATAAAGAAAAGGTTCTGTAATTGCTGTTAAAAAAGAAAAATTTCTTTAATTCATTATTCACATTGATACAGCATCCTAATTACTTTCCCAAATTGTTACAATGAAAAGCAAATCACTTAAAAAGCCTCTTGTAAAAACCCTTAGCACGAGCTCTACCAAACACTCACATACCATGCAAACCTGGTCACCACAGAGGAGGTCCAATTGCAAATACAAAAATATTTTACAATTTTTGAAAACATTAAGCTCCTGCTTTAATTAGAGTTGTAACAACACCTTAACCCAAACCAATGCAAAGTCGCTTTTTCCTGCTTTTTATCTGTTTTGTTCCATTGCTATCTTACAGTCAGAATTATTCTATTCATGGAAGCATCACCGACACAGACCAACAACCACTTTCAGGTGTTTTAATTTCTGCATCTAATGAAGATAGTGTGCTATTGGCATATACCATCTCTACTGATGATGGAGGATATCAATTATCAATAAAAGGTGATTCTTCATCTGAAGAAATAACGCTTCACACCTCTCATGTTGCCTATTCAGACACCTCACTTGCACTAACCTTGACAGAAGAATCTCAAACTAAAAACCTGGTATTAAAGCGGGAAGAATATGTCATTGATGATGTTGAGGTTACCGCCAAAAAACTTCCATTACGCATGGAAGATGGAAAAATCATAGCAGATATTTCTAAAATTCCCGGCTTTCAATCTGCCGATATTCAAAAAATCCTCAACAGACTCCCGGGAATCACGGCCAATAGCAATCAGGGAATTTCGTTCAACGCCCAAAAAGCAACCATTTATTTAGATGGCAGAAAGCAAAACATGAGTGATGAACAGGTTTTAAACTTCCTGAAATCTCTCCCAACCGATGCAATCCAAAATATTGTCATAAATTCTCTGGATCTGGCAGGTTATGATGCATCAACAGGAGTTGTTATCGACATACAGACAAAAACCAGAAATATTGATGGATATTATGCCAGTATTGCAGGAAACATTAAGCGTCTTGACAATAAAGAGACTACAGAAGGAATGCAGGGATTCTACATATTTCAAAAAAATAACTTTGTTTTCAACACCAGTCTTTCGTACGCCGATTTATATAACCATTCTACGTCAGAAGACAGTACACTATTTAACAACGGAAACAAAACCCGGTTATTCAACTCTTTTGAGTCACGCTCAAATGTTTTCACCACAACAACCAATCTTAACTGGCAGCTTAACAACAGTACTTTGAATGCCAACTTTTTTGTGTATTACGAAAAGGGAAACAAAAACAGTGAAACACCTACAAGTACTTTCCTCCCAGAAGCGAAACATTACACACAAAACAGCAGGGGAAATCTGCATGATGATTTATGGTCAGGGCATTTTGAATACCAGACAAATGACTCGTTGCCATTATCAACAAAACTGTCGTATGGAATCATCTATGGTGGATTGCGTTCTTCATCCTCTTTTGAACAATTAGGAGAGACAAATGATTGGACATCTTTTGAAAGTGACTATTCTATGGTTGGACACCGACATACATTCAGAGCTGATATCAAATACAATCTCACAGAAAAGACGTCACTCGATATGGGATTTGTCGGGAAATCAGGGAAGTTAGACGATCTGGTAACCTATACACCCCGGTATCAACAGTCGTTTCCCCTTGAGAACAGTGATTTCACCGGAAAAGAATTCATCCTTGGGAGTCATTTCAGAGCAAAATACTCCTTTTCAGAAAAGTGGAGTGCTAAAATAGGGGTACGTGCGGAGTTCAGCAA
>DHQK01000272.1:3535-5896 GCA_002411085.1 Marinilabilia sp. UBA5340
ATCAACTTATCAGGGAGAAAATTACCAAACATCGTTTGGATTGGTATCAGGAATTGCATATCCCGATTATGAAAAAATATTACCGGCCACAAGGTATGTCAATGATTTCTTACAATCCACAGGAACCGTTGATGTGAAACCCATCAAAATATATCGGTTTGGCTGGAATCAGATAATTCATCAATATTTCTACATTTTTAGCCATTACCAGCTTAATAAAGATATATTTGGAACAATTGCCTTTAACCTGGAAGATGAATTGACCGAATACCGCTACATCAATTACGCTGATCAGCACAATATTTCATCGAGTATCAGCATCCCATTTGAATTCTTTGATAAAAAATTAAGTGGGAAAATCGAACCTCGATTGGCCTACTCTTGGTACTCAAACGGCCAGAACAATTTCATTATTCCCGAAAATAGAAATAGATCCTTCTCCAACAGGGTTCAAGTCTCTCTGCAATATGAATTCCATGAGCGATTTTCTGTTTATGCATGGGGACAGTTAATTGGAAAAAGAAAGCATCCGCAATATACTATTGAAAAGAAAGAAACGCTGGATGTAGGGATGTTTTATACAGGCCTGAAAAATAAAAATCTAACTATTTCGCTGGATATTAACAATATCTTCGACACCAATGATGAGATAAAGCACCTTTATTTTGGAGGGACTACAAAACACATTCGCTTTTCTCCTGAATCCAGGAATATTAAGCTATCAGTATTGTTCAAGTTTTCGGGAGGAAAAAAGGTTGAGGATAAAGCCAAAGGCAATATGAGTGATATAAGTCGTTTTTCTAAAGAGTGAAAACGGAACAAATTCATTCTGCATATCCTGATGAACAAATTCCGCAGCCTCCCCACTGCCTCACCCACTCAAACAAACAGACACTTGCTGCGTGAGAGACATTCATCGATTTTACCGTTCCATGCATGGGAATATGAACATTTTGCTGATTACGAAAATTCACACCAACAGGAATTCCGGAACGCTCACTCCCCACCATTAAAGCCATTCGGGGAGGCAATTTTACTTTATAAAGACTGTTTGAAGAAGGAGACGTTTCCAAAGCAGTAAAAGTATAATCAACAGGCACCAACAGCTCTACTTCGTGGGGTAAGCAGTAACTCCAGGGAATATTTTTAGCTGCCTGACCGGCCACATATTTCATTTTAGCCGTTTTAAAGGTCGCTTCCTCGTCATTCTTAATAAACAAAACCAGGCGGCAGCCTACATTGGCAGCCAGACGCAAAAGATGCCCCGCGTTTTCGGGCGTTTGGAGATGCCAGGCAATGAGTATTGGAGCCGTTTCATCAGAAAAAGGCTGATAATGTTTATTCGCAAAAAATTTGTTAGCTTGGTTCAAATGAGTTTCGTGTTTTGAGTTCTGAGTTCTGTGTTCGGGGTTAGCAATGCTAATTCAATTTAATGCCATGTTCTACCAAAACCTGACTGCAACGATCCAGTATTTGCCTAAAAGTGGTCAGGTTTTCAAACAATATATTAATGCCTTCGATACGCTCATTTAAGTTGGATGGATATTCATGCGCAATATCATTTCTGATTTTTCGTAACTCTATCCAGCTTGTAGCAGAATCAATGATATTTAGTTTTTCCAAACGATTTAAAACATCGATAAAAGCCTTATCCTCCACCGGCTCAGCCAATGCCTGAAGTGTCAGTGGAAATAATCTGGATCCGATTAGGTCTTGTGCTTTGGAGAAGCGAAAAATATATTGATCCAAAAAACCTATTGCATCTTCATCCAGTGAATAATAATTATCACGCGTGATTGGCAGGAAATTTTTAACTTTAGAAGTAGCAAAATCCATCCGTTTGAGATGTAAATAACCTGTCTCAAAAGCATTTCCCAGACTATCTCTTAATTCAGTGTTGTTCATTACAATAATTTAGTGCTTCATAAGATTACCCCTTGATTCCGGGCTGTTTTGATGATAGGCAATTCCTCATTGTCAGGTGTGTTGATGATTACATCGATTTTTTGCTCTCCAATAAGAATATCCAATTTGGCCAGAAATGAGGCCTTTTGATGAATTAGCAAACGAGAGGATTTCAGTTCCGACAATTGTATGTATAAATCAATATCTCCACCTCTCTTGGTGTTATCTGTTCGTGAACCAAACAGATAAATGGTAGCTTTATCTCCCCAAACTTCTTTTGCAGCTTGCTTTATGCTTTCCCTTTCCTTTTCTGATAATCTCATGATTTATCTTGAAATATGTGCAATCAAATATACAAAAAACGGCTCAACGAAAAACCAACCCGCAACTCAAAACCCGAAACCCGGAACTCGAAACTCAGACCCCAGAACCCGGAACTCAGAACCTCAGATCATC
>DHQK01000272.1:6049-6650 GCA_002411085.1 Marinilabilia sp. UBA5340
CAAAACCCGAAACCCGGAACTCTCAATTCCCCAGCCCCAGTTCCTGCCCTTTCTTAAGCATATAGGCCCGGGCTTCATCATAATCGTTATGAATCTCCCCTTCCAGGATGGCTTCCTTAATGGCAGCTTTGATCTCGCCGACCGTCTGACAAGGTGGCAGATTAAAAGTTTCCATGATTTCTTCGCCCGATACCGGTGGCTGGAAGTTTCTTACCCGATCCTTTTCTTCAATCTCCTTTAGTTTCTGGCGCACAACTTTAAAATTACGGAGGAACTTGCGCACTTTCACTTCATTTTTGGAAGTAATATCGGCCTCACAAAGCGTCATAAGACTGTCTATATCGTCACCGGCTTCAAAAAGCAGACGACGAACTGCCGAATCGGTCACTTCATCTTCGCTCAGCACGATGGGACGCATGTGGAGCTCCACCATCTTCTGCACAAATTTCATTTTCTCGTTCTGTGGCAACCGCAGTCGTTTAAAAATTTTAGGAACCATTTTCATCCCCACAAAATTGTGGGCATGAAAAGTCCATCCAAGTTTTGGATCAAACCGCTTGGTACGGGGCTTGGCTATATCGTGCAGCAATGCGGCCCAACG
>DHQK01000272.1:6888-7289 GCA_002411085.1 Marinilabilia sp. UBA5340
AGCCATAAATCATCGGAATAGGGAACCAGCTGATCAAGGACTTCGAGGGTATGATAGAAATTGTCTTTATGCCCGATTCCTTTCACTTTCTCTACCCCTTTCATGTCTTGCAATTCGGGCAGAATCATGGGAAGCAGGCCCGTTTTCTCCAAAAGCTTAAATCCAAGAGAAGGCCGCTCAGACATCATCATTTTATTGAGCTCCTCGGCCACCCGTTCCATGGAAATTATTTTGAGTCGATCTTTTTGGGCAACAATCCCTTCATACGTCTTATCTTCAATGCGAAATCCCAGTTGGGTGGCAAACCGGATGGCACGAAGGATTCTCAACGGATCATCAGAAAAAGTGACCATCGGATCCAATGGCGTACGAATAACTCCCTCCTCCAGGTCTTTCAGTCC
>DHQK01000099.1:0-10060 GCA_002411085.1 Marinilabilia sp. UBA5340
ACTTTTTTATATAACCATCTAAAAGATTGGAGGTTAGTTGTTTTTTTGTTGGTGTAAGAGATAGATATTTGTAAATATACCCTGACTTGTTTTGCATTTGAGGAATGCAGAGCCTGTATTTTATTAAGAAATAAGTAGTTTAAAATATTAAAGATTAAAACCATGATTGTAGTTCCTATCAAAGAAGGAGAAAATATTGAGAGAGCTCTGAAGAAATTTAAGCGTAAGTTCGAGAAAACCGGTACTATGCGAGAAATTCGTAGTCGTCAGGCTTTTACCAAGCCATCTATTGAGCGCAGAGAAGAGCTGAAGAAGGCGGCCTATATTCAGAAGCTTCAGGAAGATTCTGAATAGAAAAAAATCTTTCAAAAAACGCCTGACTTTTCAATGGTTTTTTCGTATATTCGTTAACACCATTAGTTGAAAAGTCAGGCGTTTTTGTATGCTATATATTGACCCCTTTTTAAATTACCTGAAATTCGAAAAGCGATGTTCCAGTCATACTCTTGTGGCTTATGAAGCCGATCTTAAACAGTTTGCTTCATACATGGAGGAGATGGGCGTAGCCGATGAGCGTGAGATCAAGACACGTTTTATCAGGAATTGGGTTGTTGCACTTCATTACAATGAGCTTAAAGCAAGGTCTATCCATAGAAAAATTGCTTCCCTCAGGGCTTATTTTAAATTTCTTTTAAGAGAGCAGCTTATCGAAACTTCTCCGGCCGAAGGGGTTGTGCTTCCAAAGTTGCCCAAAAATCTTCCGGATTTTGTAAAGGAAAAGGAGATGGATTTTCTGCTCGATCAATTTCCCTTTGAAGAGAATTATAGCGGGGTGAGAGACAAAACCATCATCGATCTGTTTTATGGTACCGGTATCCGTCTTTCAGAATTGGTAGGGCTCAGGGATGCAAGTTTTGACTTGAAAACAGGATTGGTCAAGGTGCTCGGGAAGCGCAATAAAGAGCGACTGGTTCCTTTGAACCAAAGCACCATTGTTAATGTTTCAAAATATATAGAGGTTCGAAATACTGCTTTTTCCGAAAGACCGTTGAATACATTTTTTCTGACAGATAGTGGTGAAGAGATTTATCATAAACTTGTTTACCGAATTGTCAATAAACATTTGCGTGTTGTCACAACGATGGCTAAGAAAAGTCCCCATGTTTTGAGGCATACTTTTGCTACTATTTTGCTAAATCGCGGAGCAGATATCAATGCCATTAAAGAGTTGCTTGGTCATGCCAATCTAAATGCAACTCAGATTTATACGCATAATACTTTTGAGAAATTATCATCTATTTATAATCAGGCCCATCCAAGGGCCTAAATTAGTTGGAGGAGTGTCTATGAATATTACGATTGAATCGGTACATTTTGATGCCGCTGAAAGACTTGAAGAATTCATCAATCAGAAGGTAGGAAAGCTGGATCAGTTTTCTGACAGCATCATCAGTGCAGAAGTGACTCTTCGCCTGGACAAGGCTGAAACCGCTGAAAACAAAGTTGCGGAAGTGGAACTTGATATTCCGGGGAATAATTTGTTTGCCAAAAAGCAGAACAAAACTTTCGAAGAGGCCGTTGATCAGGCATGTGAAGCTTTACGCAAACAGTTGATAAAACGCAAAGAAAAGTTAAAAGCCAAATAGTTAAAAAAGAGTGCCGTTTTATTTGGTGCTATTTGAAAAATATTATACATTTGCACACCGTTTTTGGTAGCTGAGAAGCACGCCAGGAATTGTTTTAATAGGCTGGTTATATTTGATAATCAGCCTATTAAAATGAAGGGCAGAAGGGTAATGTACTTTGTTTTCTTTTTCGGGATGATTGGTTATTAGACTGGTTTTTTGGAAAAAAGAGTAACAATTGTGGAATATTGCATTGAAAATGTTTATCTTTATGGCCCCAAAATCAGATAGTTTCGAGAGTCTGATCTGTATTAAGTATTGAATATTAATAAAATAAGTGGTTTCAATTTATATCTAATTGTCTAATAATTTCGAGTTATGGCTAAAGAAACATTTCAAAGGACGAAGCCTCACGTTAATATCGGTACCATTGGTCACGTTGACCATGGTAAAACTACTCTGACTGCTGCTATCACTAAAGTGTTGGCAAAGAAAGGTTGGTCCGAAGTTAAAGAATTTGATTCTATTGACAATGCTCCTGAGGAAAAAGAAAGGGGTATTACTATTAACACTGCTCACGTTGAGTATCAGACTGAAGCGCGTCACTATGCACACGTTGACTGTCCTGGTCACGCCGACTACGTAAAAAACATGGTAACTGGTGCTGCTCAGATGGACGGAGCTATTTTGGTTGTTGCCGGAACTGATGGTCCTATGCCTCAGACCCGTGAGCATATCCTGCTTGCCCGTCAGGTAAACGTACCTAAAATCGTTGTGTTCCTGAACAAAGTGGACATGGTTGACGATGAAGAACTTCTCGAGCTTGTTGAGATGGAAGTACGTGATCTGTTGAACTTCTACGAGTTTGGCGGAGATGATGCTCCTATCATCAAAGGTTCTGCTCTTGGTGCCCTTGAAGGTGAAGAGAAGTGGGAAGAAAAAATCATGGAACTGATGGACGCTGTTGACTCATGGATTCCTACTCCTGAGCGTGACAACGAGAAGCCTTTCCTGATGCCTGTTGAGGACGTATTCTCTATTACAGGTCGTGGTACTGTGGCTACTGGTCGTATCGAAACCGGAGTAATCCATACTGGTGATGAAATGGAAATGATCGGTCTTGGTGCACAAGCTAAGAAAACTGTTTGTACTGGTGTTGAAATGTTCCGTAAGATTTTGGACGACGGACAAGCTGGTGACAACGTAGGTCTTTTGCTTCGCGGTGTTGATAAGAAAGAGATTAAACGTGGTATGGTATTGGCCAAGCCTGGTTCAATCACTCCTCACACCAAGTTTAAGGCTGAAATTTATGTGTTGAAAAAAGAAGAGGGTGGACGTCACACTCCATTTCACAATAAATATCGTCCTCAGTTCTACTTGCGTACATTGGACGTAACCGGAGAGATTACTCTTCCTGAAGGATCAGAAATGGTTATGCCTGGTGATAACGTAACTATCACTGTGAGCCTGATTTATCCTGTAGCTCTTAACGTAGGTCTGCGTTTCGCTATCCGCGAAGGTGGTCGTACTGTTGGTGCTGGTCAGGTAACTGAAATTTTGGAATAAGCAATCCAAAACATATATTTGATGGAGAGGCTATGTGCTTCTCCATCTTTATGAATACGGGTGTAGCTCAGTTGGTAGAGCACTGGTCTCCAAAACCAGGTGTCGGGAGTTCGAGCCTCTCCTCCCGTGCTACAAAATTTTTTACCAATTTTGGTGAAGGTCTAAGCACAAGCGAGTATATGAAAAAGATAAAAGCCTATTTTCAGGATGTTCATCATGAACTGATAAACAAAACATCATGGCCAACCTGGTCAGAGCTTCAGAACAGTGCTATTGTTGTCATGGTGGCTTCTGTTATTATTGCCGGAATTGTTTATGCGATGGATTACTCTTTCGATAACGTTCTGCAATGGATTTATCAGCAATTGTATTAAAAAACTGGAAGAAGGAATTATTCCGATGAGTGATATTCAAAAGAAATGGTATGTGGTAAGGGCTGTTACCGGAAAGGAAAAAAAGGCCAAGGAATTCATAGAAAGTGAAATTGCCAGCCGCGACCTTCAGGATTATGTCAGCCAGGTATTGATACCAACCGAAAAAGTTTATCAAATACGTAACGGGAAAAAAATCAATAAAGAACGTACTTTTTATCCCGGGTATGTATTTATCGAAGCAGCTTTGGTCGGAGAAATTCCTCATATTTTAAAGGGTATAACTCATGTAATCGGATTTCTGGGTGACGATAACCCTGTTCCAATGCGTGAGTCGGAAGTCAACCGGATGCTTGGAAAAGTTGACGAGTTGACAGAGAATGAAGAAGAAATTAACATTCCGTTTTATGTGGGAGAGACTGTCAAAGTAGTAGATGGTCCTTTCAATGGATTTAACGGTGTGATAGAAGAGGTAAATGAGGAGAAGCGGAAACTGAAAGTTATGGTGAAGATCTTCGGTCGAAAGACACCTCTTGAATTAAGCTTTTTACAGGTAGAAAAAGAATAGTTTCTGTTCATCGAGCAGCGGAGCTTCCAGGGCAACTTTTTGATTGCCTCTGCAGGTGAAAATTGAAATGTTCTTGATTATCCTGATTATTAATAACCAACACGAATTGCTACGATGGCTAAAGAAGTAGAAAATTTAATTAAACTTCAGATTAGAGGTGGCGCAGCGAATCCATCACCCCCGGTAGGCCCTGCATTGGGTGCCAAAGGGGTGAACATTATGGAATTCTGTAAGCAATTCAATGCTCGGACGCAGGAAAAAGCTGGAAAAGTTTTGCCTGTTGTCATTTCAGTTTACAAAGACAAATCTTTTGATTTTGTTATTAAAACTCCTCCTGCTGCGGTGCAGCTCATGGAGTCGGCTAAAATAAAATCTGGTTCTGCTGAACCCAACCGTAAAAAGGTGGCTTCAGTTTCTTGGGATCAGGTGAAAGCCATTGCTGAAGACAAAATGAGTGACTTGAATTGCTTTACAGTCGAATCTGCAATGAGGATGGTTGCTGGTACTGCCAGAAGTATGGGAATCACGGTTGATGGTGATTTTCCGGTTAACAATTAAAATCCGTTTGCAACAATGACAAAACTAACAAAGAATAGAAAGTTAGCGTTAGAAAAAATCGATGCCGGAAAGCAATATCCCATTGAAGAAGCTGCTGAGTTGGTGAAAGAAATCACCAAAACCAAATTTGATGCATCTGTTGATATTGATGTACGTCTGGGGGTTGACCCACGTAAAGCAAATCAAATGGTGCGTGGTGTTGTTACACTTCCTCATGGTACCGGGAAAGAAACCAGAGTTTTGGTGCTGTGTACCCCTGACAAGGAAGAGGAAGCTAAAGCAGCTGGTGCCGATCATGTAGGACTGGAAGAGTATATCGATAAAATCAAAGAAGGTTGGACCGACATTGATGTTATCATTACTATGCCCAGTGTCATGGCCAAAGTGGGCGCTTTGGGACGGATTCTCGGACCACGTGGTCTGATGCCAAACCCCAAAAGTGGTACTGTAACCATGGATATTGCTAAAGCTGTAAGCGAAGTAAAGGCTGGTAAAATTGACTTTAAAGTGGATAAATATGGTATTATTCATTCCACTGTAGGTAAAGTCTCTTTTTCTCCTGACAAGCTCACAGAGAATGTGCGTGAATTTGTAGGGAACATTATCAAGCTGAAACCTTCAGCTGCTAAAGGTACCTATATTAAAAGTATCGCGCTTTCTAGTACCATGAGTCCCGGTATTCGCGTTGAACCCAAATCGGTTGAGGTTTAATTTTAATGTTAACTGAAGAGTATTAGGAATCATGAAAAAAACAGATAAAAGCGCACTGATTAAAGAGCTTTCAGAAAATATCAATGAGTACAGCCACTTTTATGTGACTGATACCCTCGGATTGAATGCCTCTCAAACCAGCGATTTGCGTCGTGCTTGTTTTAACAAGGACATTAAGATGATGGTGGTGAAGAACACCCTCTTCCAATTGGCCCTTGAGCAAAGCGAAAAGCAGGTTGAAGGCATGGAGGAAGCCTTTAAAGGTACTTCTGCTGTTCTTTTCTGTAATACAGGAAATGCTCCTGCCAAACTTATCAAAGAATTCCAGAAAGCCACTGAAAAGCCCGTATTGAAAGGGGCTTATGTGGAGGAATCTGTGTATATGGGCAGTGATCAATTAGAGGCACTTAGTACCATTAAATCTAAGGAAGAATTGCTTGGCGATGTTATCGGGCTGCTGCAGTCACCTGCGAAGAACGTTATTTCCGCTCTGCAATCCGGAGGAACCAAAATTCACGGAATTCTCCAGACCCTTAGTGAAAAAGAATAAATTTTTACAAACTGAAATTGAAATTATTTAATACCTAGAACAATGGCAGATATTAAAAAACTTGCAGAAGAATTAGTGAATTTGACTGTAAAAGATGTTAACGAGCTTGCTGAAATTTTGAAAGAAGAATATGGCATTGAGCCTGCAGCTGCTGCTGTAGCTGTTGCTGGTGGTGCTGCTGCCGGTGAAGCTGAAGGTGGTGCTGAGCAAACTGAATTTGACGTTATCCTCAAATCAGCAGGTGGTTCTAAACTTGCCATCGTAAAACTGGTTAAGGAAATGACTGGTGTTGGCCTGAAAGAAGCCAAAGAAGTTGTTGATAAAGCGCCTGCTCCTATTAAGGAAAAAGTATCTAAAGAAGAAGCTGAAAGCCTTAAATCTCAATTAGAAGAAGCTGGAGCAGAAGTTGAACTTAAGTAAACAGGACAATATACCTGAAATATGGTGACGGTTTAGGAACCCATGCTTATGGGATCCTAAACCTTTTTATGCTTATATGTTTAAGTTCAAATAATTTGTTGATAGATGACTCCAATTACTACCGAAAGGATTAGCTTTGCTACCATCAAAAACCAGCTGGACTATCCTGACTTCCTGGAAATTCAGCTGAAATCTTTCCGTGAATTCTTCCAAATGGGAACTACCCCCGAGGAAAGGAAAAATGAGGGGTTATGGCAGGTTTTTATGGAGAATTTTCCCATTACCGATACCCGAAACAATTTTGTGCTCGAGTTTCTGGACTTTGGGATCGATCCTGCCCGATACACCATCGAAGAATGCATCGAGAGAGGACTGACTTATTGCGTACCTCTGAAAGCCAAACTTAAACTGTATTGTACTGATCCTGAACATGAAGATTTTGATACAGTGGTTCAGGATGTTTATCTGGGCACTGTGCCGTACATGACCGATAAAGGTAGCTTCATTATTAATGGTGCCGAAAGGGTCATCGTTTCTCAGTTGCACCGTTCACCGGGTGTGTTCTTTGGTCAGAGTGTACATGCCAATGGAACCAAACTTTATTCTGCCAGGATTATTCCGTTTAAAGGTTCCTGGATTGAGTTTGCCACTGACATCAACAATGTGATGTATGCTTACATCGACAGGAAAAAGAAATTACCTGTTACCACTTTGTTGAGGGCCATTGGATACGAAAGTGATAAAGAGGTACTCGAAATATTTGACCTGGCCGACGAAATTAAAGTCTCCAAAACAGCACTTAAAAAAGTAGTAGGGCGCAAGCTTGCTGCACGAGTGCTTAAAACCTGGATCGAAGACTTCGTCGATGAGGATACCGGTGAAGTGGTATCTATCGAACGTAACGAAGTAGTTATTGACCGGGAAACTGTTTTGGAAGAAGAGCATATCGAGGAAATTATCGACTCGGGAACCAAAACCATTTTATTGCATAAGGAAGATCAGAACCTTTCTGATTTTGCTATTATATACAATACGCTTCAGAAAGACCCGTGTAACTCGGAAAAGGAAGCGGTTGTTCACATCTATCGACAATTACGTAACGCCGAACCACCGGATGAGGCAACTGCTCGTGACGTTATCGACAAGTTATTCTTTTCGGATAAACGTTATGATCTTGGTGATGTTGGTCGTTACCGCTTAAACAAGAAGCTGAATCTTAATATTGATCTGGATACCAAGGTGCTTACCCGCGACGATATGATCGCTATTATTAAGTACCTGATTGAATTGATCAATTCAAAGACGGAAGTGGATGATATTGACCACTTGAGTAACCGTCGTGTTCGTACCGTGGGTGAGCAGATGGCCAATCAGTTTGGTGTTGGTCTGGCCCGTATGGCCCGGACCATTCGCGAGCGCATGAACGTTCGTGACAATGAGGTGTTTACTCCGATTGATCTGATCAACAGTAAAACCTTATCATCTGTAATCAATAGTTTCTTCGGTACTAATGCACTATCGCAGTTTATGGATCAGACCAATCCATTGGCTGAGATTACGCATAAAAGACGTATGTCAGCTTTGGGACCTGGTGGTCTGTCACGGGAACGTGCCGGTTTTGAGGTACGTGACGTTCATTATACCCATTATGGGCGTTTGTGTCCTATTGAGACACCTGAAGGTCCCAACATTGGTCTGATTTCGTCACTTTGTGTGTTTGCGAAGATCAATAATCTTGGATTTATTGAAACTCCATACCGGAAAGTGGAAACCAGCAAGGTGGACTTGACCAATGAAGGGGTTTATTATCTGACTGCGGAGGAAGAAGAATCCAAAATCATTGCACAGGCTAATGCACCGTTGGATGAGGAAGGGGTTTTTGCTAACAGTAAAGTGAAAGCGCGTCACGATGGTGATTTCCCCTTGATTGATCGGGAGGAAATTGACCTGATGGATGTGGCACCTAACCAGATTGCCTCAGTTGCTGCATCGCTGATTCCTTTCCTTGAGCATGATGATGCCAACCGTGCTTTGATGGGATCTAACATGATGCGTCAGGCAGTTCCTTTGTTGCGTCCTGAAGCTCCTATTGTAGGAACTGGCCTTGAAGGTAAACTGATACGTGATTCCCGTACACAGATTGTGGCCGAAGGATACGGTGTTGTGGAGTATGTGGATGCTACAGAGATTGTATTGAGATATGATCTTACTGATGAAGAGAAGTTTGTGAGTTTTGAGCCTGAAACGAAACGATACAAACTTATCAAATATAAGAAAACCAACCAGAGTACCACTGTAGACATGAAGCCCCTTGTCAAAAAGGGCGATCGTGTTGAACCTGGTCAGATTCTGACAGAAGGATACTCTACTCAAAAAGGGGAACTCGCATTGGGACGTAACCTGAAAGTGGCATTTATGCCCTGGAAAGGATACAACTTTGAGGATGCGATTGTAATCTCTGAGAAACTTGTTCGAGAAGATGTATTTACTTCGGTTCATATTGATGAGTATTCTCTTGAGGTGCGTGATACTAAGAGAGGTTTGGAAGAGCTTACTTCGGATATTCCCAACGTGAGCGAGGATGCTACCAAAGAATTGGACGAAAATGGTCTGATCCGTGTGGGAGCTCATGTGAAACCGGGTGATATTCTGATTGGAAAAATCACTCCCAAAGGAGAAAGTGATCCTACTCCTGAAGAAAAATTGCTGAGAGCCATTTTTGGTGAAAAAGCTGGTGATGTGAAAGATGCTTCTTTGAAAGCTTCTCCATCATTGTCAGGTGTGGTGATTGACAAAAAGCTGTTCTCCCGCGTGGTAAAAGACCGCAAGAACAGAACAAGCGATAAGCCTGCACTGGCAAAAATTGATCAGGAATTTGAGCGTTCTATCGAGGAGATCAAAGGTCGTCTTGTAGACAAACTGTTTTCTCTGATTAATGGAAAAACCAGTCAGGGTGTAAAAGATTATCTCGGAGCCGATCTTATTTCCAAGGGAACTAAGTTCACTCAGAAAATTCTTCAGGATCTTGATTATTTGTCAGTAAATCCGAATAAATGGACTACTGATAAAGATAAGAATGAGCTTATATCACGGGTAATTCATAATTACCGGATGAAGCATAAGCAGTTGGAAGCCAAAGAGAAAAGGCAGAAGTATAATCTGACTATTGGAGATGAATTGCCTGCAGGTATTGTGCAGCTGGCCAAAGTTTACATTGCCAAGAAACGGAAAATTACCGTTGGTGATAAAATGGCCGGACGACATGGTAACAAAGGTATTGTTTCCAGAATTGTACGTCAGGAAGATATGCCTTTCCTAGAGGATGGAACGCCTGTGGATATTGTATTGAACCCGCTGGGTGTACCTTCAAGGATGAACCTTGGTCAGATTTATGAGACGGTTCTTGCCTGGGCAGGGGATGTTCTTGGAGTTAAGTTTGCAACTCCGATTTTTGACGGTGCCTCAAATGAGGATCTTACAGACTGGACGCGCAAAGCCAATGTGCCTGATTTCGGTAAGAGTTATCTGTATGATGGAGGTACCGGAGAGCGTTTCCACCAACCAGCTACAGTAGGTATTATATACATGCTGAAGCTTGGACACATGGTTGAAGACAAGATGCACGCACGTTCCATTGGTCCTTATTCTCTTATTACGCAGCAGCCTTTGGGTGGTAAAGCACAGTTTGGTG
>DHQK01000099.1:10256-11763 GCA_002411085.1 Marinilabilia sp. UBA5340
GGTGGTAAAGCACAGTTTGGTGGTCAGCGTTTTGGTGAGATGGAGGTTTGGGCTCTTGAAGCATTTGGAGCTTCCCACATTCTGCAGGAAATCCTGACTGTTAAGTCGGATGATGTACTGGGTCGTGCCAAAGCTTATGAGACCATTGTGAAAGGTGACCCGCTTCCAATGCCGGGTATCCCCGAATCACTCAACGTATTGCTGCATGAAATGCGCGGTCTTGGTTTGAGTGTGAATCTTGAATAGTACTCTGGCTGTGTGCCTCCTGGTTGCAGGAGGTGCACTATGCCTCTTTTAGTTTTAAAACTTCTAATACTCGGCTATATATGGCATTCAGAAGAGATCAGAAAGTCAAGAGTAATTTTTCCCGTATTACCATCGGGTTGTCTTCTCCGGAGGAAATCCTTGAGCGTTCCAGTGGTGAAGTGCTTAAACCCGAAACTATTAACTATCGTACATACAAGCCGGAACGGGATGGCTTGTTCTGCGAGCGCATTTTTGGTCCTGTAAAGGACTATGAATGTCATTGTGGAAAATATAAAAGAATCCGTTACCGGGGGATCGTTTGTGACCGTTGTGGTGTGGAGGTGACAGAAAAGAAAGTGCGCCGCGAACGTATGGGACACATCTCACTTGTTGTTCCTGTTGCCCACATCTGGTATTTTCGTTCTTTGCCCAACAAAATAGGTTACTTGCTGGGGCTTCCAACGAAGAAACTGGATTCTATTATTTATTATGAACGTTATGTCGTTGTGCAGCCCGGTGTAACGGCTGCCGATGGCGTAAAATATATGGATTTCCTCACAGAAGAGGAATATCTCGATATTTTGGACAGTTTGCCAAAAGACAACCAACATCTGGAGGATGATGATCCCAACAAGTTTATTGCTAAGATGGGAGCTGAGGCGTTGCACATGATTCTGTCACGTCTCAATCTGGATGAATTGTCTTATGATTTGCGTCACAAAGCCAATACCGAGACTTCTCAGCAGCGTAAAAATGAGGCTTTGAAACGCTTGCAGGTTGTGGAGTCTTTCCGCGAGTCTCAGGGTGTGAATCGCCCTGAGTGGATGGTAGTGAAAGTTGTGCCTGTAATTCCACCTGAATTGAGACCTTTAGTTCCGCTGGATGGTGGTCGATTTGCAACTTCCGATCTTAACGATCTTTACCGCAGGGTAATAATCCGTAACAATCGTCTGAAGCGATTGATCGAGATTAAGGCTCCTGAAGTAATTTTGCGTAACGAAAAACGTATGCTTCAGGAATCCGTGGATTCTTTGTTTGATAACTCCCGGAAATCCAATGCAGTAAAAACCGATGCCAACCGTCCGTTGAAATCACTCAGCGACAGTTTGAAAGGTAAACAGGGACGTTTCCGGCAGAACCTGCTTGGTAAACGTGTGGATTATTCAGCACGTTCGGTGATTGTAGTTGGACCGGAACTGAAGATGCACGAATGTGGTCTTCCTAAAGATATGGCCGCTGAGCTTTACAAACCTTTTGTAAT
>DHQK01000099.1:11963-32349 GCA_002411085.1 Marinilabilia sp. UBA5340
CGTAAGCTGATTGAAAGAGGAATTGTGAAAACAGTGAAGTCGGCTAAGAAAATTGTAGATCGTAAAGATCCTGTTGTATGGGATATCCTGGAGAATGTTTTGAAAGGACACCCTGTTATGTTGAACCGGGCTCCAACACTTCACCGTTTGGGTATTCAGGCTTTTCAGCCTAAGTTGATTGAGGGTAAGGCCATTCAGCTTCACCCGTTGGCATGTTCGGCTTTTAACGCTGACTTTGACGGTGACCAGATGGCTGTTCACCTTCCATTGGGTAATGCCGCTATTCTTGAAGCTCAGATGTTAATGCTGGCCAGTCAGAATATTCTGAACCCGGCCAACGGAGCTCCTATTACGGTTCCTTCGCAGGATATGGTACTTGGACTGTATTACATGACCAAAGCACGTCCGGGTGCCAAAAATGAAGGGTTGGTTTTCTATTCTCCTGAAGAAGCTAAAATTGCTTACAACGAGAAGCAGGTGGAGCTTCATACCAAGGTTAAGGTTAAAACCACGGATCTGAATGAAGCGGGCGAATTGGTTGAAACAATGCTGGATACCACTGTTGGTCGAATTCTTTTTAATGAATTTGTTCCCAAAGAGGTAGGCTATATTAATACCCTGCTGACCAAAAAGGCTTTGAGAGATATTATTGGAAAAGTTCATAAAGTCTGTGGTACTCCCAAAACTGCGAATTTCCTCGATGATATTAAATCACTTGGTTATCGTCTGGCCTTCGAAGGTGGGCTGTCATTTAACCTCCAGGATGTAATTATTCCTGCCGAAAAGGTTACTTTGGTGGACGAGGGATATGCAGAAGTTGAAGAGGTGATGAATAACTATAACATGGGATTCATTACCAATAACGAACGATACAATCAGATTATTGATATCTGGACACACGTAAATGCCCGGTTGACTCAAACACTAATGAATCAGTTGAGTTCTGATAAAGACGGATTTAATTCTGTTTACATGATGCTTGACTCAGGTGCAAGGGGATCAAAAGAGCAGATTCGTCAGTTGTCCGGGATGCGTGGTTTGATGGCCAAGCCCCAGAAATCAGGAGCTGAAGGAGGTCAGATTATTGAGAACCCGATTTTGTCTAACTTTAAGGAAGGACTTTCGGTACTTGAGTACTTTATCTCGACACACGGTGCCCGTAAAGGTCTTGCGGATACAGCTCTTAAAACTGCCGACGCAGGTTATCTTACCCGTCGTCTGGTCGATGTATCTCAGGATGTTATTATTAACGAGGTTGATTGTGGTACTTTGCGCGGACTGACAGCTTCAGCTATTAAGAGCAATGAAGAGGTTGTGGCTTCACTTTATGAGCGAATTCTTGGACGTGTTTCTGTTCACGATGTTTATCATCCCAATACCGGCGAGATCATTGTGAAGAGCGGAGAAGAAATCACTGAAAAAGAAGCTCAGATTATTGAAGATTCTCCCATCGAAAATGTTGAGATTCGTTCCGTGCTTACCTGTGAGTCCAAGAAAGGAGTTTGTACCAAGTGTTACGGACGTAACCTATCTACTGGTAAGTTGGTGCACAAAGGTGAAGCTGTCGGGGTAATTGCTGCTCAGTCCATTGGTGAGCCTGGAACACAGTTGACATTGCGTACGTTCCACGTAGGGGGTACCGCTTCCAACGTAACATCCGAAAACAGTATGCTTGCCAAGTACGAAGGTAAGGCTGAATTTGATGAGCTTAGAACGGTTCCTTATACAACGGAAGAAGGTGTTGAGGTAGATGTGGTAATCGGTCGATTGGCTGAGTTGCGCATTGTGGATAAGAACACCAATATTTCACTTACAACACAGCCCATACCTTATGGTGCCAAGCTTTATATTAAGAATGGAACCGATCTGAAAAAGGGTGACCTGATTTGTGAATGGGATCCATTTAATGCCTTGATTATTACAGAAAAGAGTGGTAGTATTTCTTTTGCTAATATGATTGATGGCGTTACCTATAAGGAGGAGTCGGATGAGCAGACAGGATATCGCGAGAAAGTTATTATCGAAACTCGTGATAAAACCAAGAACCCTGAATTGCATATTCTGGATTCAAATGGAGATGTGCTTAAGACATATAACCTTCCAGTAGGAGCTCACATTGCTGTAGATGAAGGTGATGATATCAAGCAAGGAGAAACACTTGCCAAAATCCCAAGAGCAATGGGACGTTCTGGTGACATTACAGGTGGTCTGCCACGTGTTACCGAATTGTTTGAGGCTCGTAATCCATCTAATCCTGCAGTGGTATCTGAGATTGATGGAGAGGTTACTTTTGGTAAGATCAAACGAGGTAATCGGGAAATTATCGTTACCTCAAAGAATGGTGAGGTGAAGAAGTATCTGGTTCCTCTGTCCAAGCAGATCCTGGTTCAGGAGAATGACTATGTGCGTGCAGGTACACCGCTTTCTGATGGTGCTACAACGCCTTCTGATATTCTTGCCATTAAAGGACCTACAGCTGTTCAGGAATACATTGTGAACGAGGTTCAGGATGTTTACCGTCTTCAGGGTGTGAAAATCAATGACAAGCATTTCGAAATTATTGTGCGTCAGATGATGCGCAAAGTGGAAATTGCTGATGCCGGTGATACGCGCTTCCTTGAACGTCAGATCGTGGATAAAATCGAATTCATGGAAGAAAACGATGAGATCTGGGGTAAGAAAGTTGTTGTGGATGCTGGAGATTCCAACACATTGAAGCCAGGGCAAATTGTTAATGCACGTCGCTTGAGAGATGAAAATTCTCAGTTGAAGCGTAAAGACCTTAAGCTGGTTCAAACACGCGATGCCGTTCCTGCTACGTCTGGTCAGGTGTTGCAGGGTATTACCCGTGCAGCCTTGCAGACGAAGAGCTTTATGTCTGCTGCCTCGTTCCAGGAAACCACTAAGGTGTTGAATGAAGCTGCAATCCAGGGTAAAATTGATAAGTTGGACGGTCTTAAAGAAAACGTTATTTGCGGACATCTCATTCCTGCCGGTACAGGTTTGCGTTCTTATGACAAGATTATTGTTGGTTCTCAGGAAGAATACGATAAACTCGTTACCAAGCGTGAATCAGAGGCAGTGAAAGAAGACTAATAAATGAGTTCCTGATTTTCAGGAATTACTAATACAAAAAAAGCGCGACTCCACATCCCGGAGTTGCGCTTTTGTTTTGTTTGCGGATACCTAATAATTGAATTTTGGTCTAATTTCAATACCTTTACTCATCAATACTAAAGATTAACAAAATGGATGATCAGAACAATAAAAAAGGACAAGTGAAAATCGAATTGAATCAGGAAGTGGCACAGGGCATTTACTCTAACCTTGCTATCATTAGCCATTCTCCTTCAGAGTTTGTAATTGATTTTGCGAGGGTAATGCCTGGAGTGCCCAAAGCATCTGTTAAGTCGCGGGTAGTTTTGACACCTGAACATGCCAAACGATTGCTTCATGCATTGAAGGAAAATATTTCCCGTTTTGAAGAGATGCATGGTCCCATCAAAAATATTGGAGCGCCAAATGATCATGGCGGTGGATTTCCGCCCATGAATTTTGGCCCTGCCGGGCAGGCTTGATTTTAGCTTCGATTTAGGTTCAAATGCTTAATTATTGGATTTGTGAATATGCTACGGTTGCTCATTTCTGTATTCTTTGTTACTGCACTTTCACCCCTTTTAGGGCAAGAGGTTGGCAGTGAGAATTTTCGGCTTGGACTGGAACGGAAAGATCATTGGCTTCCTCTGCTGCAAGACAAAAAGATTGGAGTCCTGGTCAACCATACTTCACGAACAGGAGAGGGGCACCTTGTGGATATAATGTTGGAAAATGGTATTGATATTCGAAGAATATTTGCCCCGGAACATGGTTTTAGAGGAGATGTTGATGCCGGAGAACTTGTTGCAGATGGTGTAGATCCTGATACCGGAATTCCTGTGATTTCTCTATATCAGGATAGTCGAAAGCCCCGGGAAGAGGATATTCGGGATCTTGATGTTGTTGTTTTTGATATTCAGGATGTTGGTGTTCGTTTTTTTACTTACATTTCCACTATGCACTACATGATGGAAGCCTGTGCCCAAAATAATGTTCAATTTGTTGTTTTAGACAGGCCCAATCCTAATGGTGATTATATTGACGGGCCTGTTTTAAATCCCGGATTTAGATCATTTGTAGGCATGCATCCCATCCCGGTAGTTCATGGCCTGACAGTGGGTGAGTTGGCTAAAATGATCAATGGAGAAGGCTGGTTAATGGATAGCCTTAAGTGCCGCCTCACCGTTGTCCCTATGGAAGAATATACCCATAGTATGTACTATGAACCTCCCATAAAACCGTCTCCCAACTTACCCAATATGCTGTCGGTAAGACTGTATCCTTCCCTGTGTCTTTTTGAAGCCACGGTTATGAGTGTGGGGCGGGGAACCAACTTCCCGTTTCAAGTAGTTGGAGCCCCTGATCCGGTTTATGGCAGTTTTACATTTACTCCCCGTAGCATTCCCGGCATGGACTCCCAACCAAAATATGAAGGAGAAGTTTGTTATGGGCTGGATTATCGAGGATTGCAGCCAGATGCTCAGTGCTTTTCACTTAGACCAATACTCGACTTTTATCAAAAATCAAAAGAAAAGGAACAGTTTATTTCCCGGCCCGTCTGGCTTAATCTTTTAATTGGAAATGATCGATTTGTAAACAAAATAAAGGATGGTTGGACCGAAGCGGCAATAAAGAGTTCCTGGATAGAGGAACTAGAAGAATATGAGGTTACCCGCGGGAAATACCTGTTGTATCCTATTTAGGTTGAGGAAATGAAAAAGAGGTGTCCGGTTAATATGGGACACCTCTTGTAGCAATCTATCATTCTACTGGTTGTAAGCCGTATAGTTATACTTATCAAAAATCATTTCTACGGCCTGGTCAATCCTTTCTTTTTCCGGATCCAAAATATTTTTATCATCGATTATACCTGAAGAATAGCCCTGCCAAACCATTTCTTGCTTTTCCAGATCAACCATTTGAATGATCAGACTTCCTTTGTCGAGTTGATAGGTTTTGGCATCTCCTGGTTCTCTTACTTCAGCTGATGGTTGTATTCCAATTGCCTTTTTTCTCATTTCCATAGGCCCCCAATAGTTCTCATCAGCAAAGTTATCGGTCCATCCCAGAAGTTCAGTAGATTCAGCAAATACACGAAAGTTAACCAAAATATCTGCATTTTCATTCTCTGTGTATTCATATCCCAGGGCTTCTAATTCTTCTTCTACTTCTTCTCTGGTAACAATTTTTAGTAATTCACTGTCCCAAAAGAACGCATCGTCAGAAGCCTTTTCGATATGATCGGCAAAAGTAAACGTTTTGTAATCATCAAACTCTGCTACTTCTAAGTTTTTATCTGTAGCAACAGTAATTTGTGTTTGTACATTTGCGAATCCAAATAAAAAAATAAATACGGTAAGTAGTGCTTTCAAATTTTTCATAATGAAATAATTTTTGGGTTCTACAATTTTTTCCTCGTTGTTTGTAAGACCCAACATATTGATTTTGATATTGTTTGTTCGGATTGTTGAGGCAAAAATGGCTTTTTCTTTCCGGGTTTTAATTTTATTTGTTCATAATGTTCCTTAACCCCAGTAAATATCCTGTATTGAGCAATGCATGATTTTTAAGTGAAATAAGTAGTTGTTTGTAAAAATAGTAATGATTTAATAATGAATGAATTCAGTAATTATTGGTGCTGCTGCCGATCCATAATTTTTCGTGAGCGGGCAAACAGTCCGGAGAGATTAGGTATGCAGCTATTGTTCAAATCCCTTGAACGTATTGATAAAATGGATTTATTTTGATAAATAAAAGCAGAGAGGTGAATGCGAGGTCAGAAACTGTTTAAATTCGTTTTTTGTATATGTGGGTACGGATTTGCGTGGGTTTCGTGTTCTTCAGTTTGTTCTTTTAGAAAGTAAAAGGCTCCGTTCTCTGTAAGGTTTATGTCAATGATGCCAAGAACAATCAGGTTTACCAGAATCTTTTCGGCTTTATTTCTCGAGATCGATGCAATGCGGGAAAATTTGGAGTGAGTAATACAATTCTCTTTATTATTGAGCCAGGTAAGAAGTTTTTGTTCGGGTTCTTTCAGCTGGAAAAAGGTTCCTCGGTTTTTCTTTTGTCTGAGCCAAACTTTGAGAAGTATACGATTGGCCAAAAGGTTTTGGTCTTTCACCCTGACATATACTTTGTATTTGCCATCTTTTGCCGGTGCCTTATGAGGTTTTTTGTCACTTTTGGGAACAATGATTTCCACAACAGTTTTGCCATCAAAATCGTGCTCACGAGGTTCGAAAGCGACGGGTGGCCGGCAATATCTTTTGGCTGCGGCATCTACCATGTAAAATTCTTCATCGGAAGAAACTCCTGCTACCCTGCCATTGTCTTTGACGCCTACCAGTAATCGTCCACCCTCGGTATTTGCAAATGCTGCCAGTGAGCGTGCAATTTTTCGGCTGTCATTGATGGCAAATTTAAAATCCTGCTGCAGGTGCTCACCTTCTGCTATCAAACTTTTCAAATAACTCTTCACTTTCACACCATTTTATGTTACAAATTTCGGGAAAATAAAGGGGATTAGAAAATATAACCGTGACTTCTTAAATCGGTATTTAGAGATGATAAAAATTAGAGCTTGAGTTGCAAATATGACAAAAGTCATAGTAAATGTATTTTTATAGCTTGAAATTTAATAAAGAAAAAAATCTTCAATTTAATATTTAATTAAAAATCAGCGCTATGCCTCATTCTGTGGATTACATAAAAAGACTGGCAGACAAACATGGACGCGGACTCGAGAGCTTACTTCCTATTTTGGAAAATGTGTATCTGGATCGCCATATTATTTCGGAGGATGCTATGGTTGAAATTGCCCGGGAGTTGGATGTCTCGGCAGCCAAAGTGTTTGGAACAGCCACTTTTTACTCTTTTCTGGAAACCGAAAAATGTGGGAAATATGTCATTAGAGTTTGTAAAACCATTACCTGCATGATGCATGGAAAAAACCAAATCATTAAAGAAATTGAAGAGCTTTTAAAGATAAAATTAGGAGAAACTACACCGGATGGTCTTTTTACTCTTAAAGAAACCAATTGTCTGGGACATTGTCATAAAGGGCCGGCAATGTTGATTAATGATACTCCGTATACCGAGTTGACTCCCGAAAAGGTCAGGGAGATTATCAATCAGTACCGGGTGACTGCACAGAAATCAGCCTCTTAGTTGTTGTCTCGTGTTGGTAAATGGAGTGGCTTCTCATGAAATTGCAATATTTGAAAAATCCAAACTATGAAAGAAGGTCTAAAACGTCTTGATTTAATTTTTAAGAATGAACACGACTGTGAGGTTATTCTTGAAAAGTCATTGGAACGCTCCAATGACGAACTGATAGAAGATTTGATAAGTTCCGGCCTGAAAGGAAGAGGAGGAGCCGGATTTCCAACGGGGTTGAAATGGAAGCTGTCGGCCGAAGCTGAAGGAAAAGAAAAGTATGTGATTTGTAATGCCGATGAAGGGGAACCCGGGACTTTTAAAGATCGTGAGATTCTCTCCAGCGTGCCTCACAAAGTACTTACCGGCATGGCTATTTGTGGCCGTATTATTGGGTCTCAAAAAGGTTTTATCTATCTGCGGGGAGAGTATAAATTTTTGATTCCTGAACTCCAGAAAGTAATTGATGGTTTTCATGAGCTGTTGGATAAGTTAGATCTAAACTTCAGGGTAGAAATTTTTGTGGGGGCCGGAGCTTATATCTGTGGGGAAGAGACCGCGCTTTTTGAAAGTATGGAAGGTCATCGCGGCGAGCCTCGCAATAAACCTCCTTTTCCAACTGATGCAGGGTATCGAAATGGGCCAACAGTAATCAACAATGTGGAGACACTGGCACATACTTATTCTATTTTGAAGTATGGGCCTGAAAAGTTCAAAGATCTGGGTGTAAAAGACAGCCGGGGCAGTAAAGTTTTCTCGGTGAGTGGAGATACTCCCATTCCCGGTATTTATGAACTGGAGTTTGGGATGACGCTTCAGAAATTTGTGGATGACTTTGGTGATGGCGATGCAAAGGCCGTACAGGTTGGTGGTGCAGCTGGTTTTTGTGTGCCCCGGAAAAAATTTGATAAGACAGTGATCGGCTATAAAGGTAAGCTCACAGGTACCAGCTTGCCCACTGGTGGCTCAATGATGATTTTTAACTCCTCGCGTTCCATGTACAATGTTTTGCACAACTACCTTGATTTTTTTGTGGAAGAGAGTTGCGGACAATGTACTCCCTGCCGGGTGGGAACTCAGCAACTGCTTCTGGGGATTGAAGCAGTGAAACGGGGGGACAAATCGTCGCAATACCTGGAGGAGCTTCTTGAGCTTGCTGAAACCATGCGGGTGACGGCAAAATGTGGGCTGGGACAATCGGTGGCCAACTCTTTTAGTTCCATAGTGGAAAACTTCAGGGAAGAAATGATTTATTAATTACTAAGACTAAATCCGGCTTTGTTATGAACGAACAGGTAAACCTAAAAATAGATAATCTCAGTGTTTCGGTGGATGCAGGTACAACTATCCTTGCAGCAGCACGAAAAGTTAATATTCGTATTCCGACTTTATGTCATCATGAGGATCTGTGTGTGGCGGGTAACTGCAGAGTTTGTGTGGTAGAGCAGGTGGGCGTGGATCGGTTGCAACCTGCTTGTGCAATTCCTGTGAGCGAGGGTATGGAAATACATACCAATACGATGAAAGTGCGAAATGCGCGAAAACAAATTATTGAGTTGTTGATTTCGGAACATCGGGCTGAGTGTACAACCTGCTATAAAAACGGAAAATGCGAATTGCAACAGCTTTCCAATGAGTATATTGTTGGTGAAAATGGGTTTATCCCATTGGTTCCTTTAAAGGGATATACCATTGATGAGTTTTCGCCTTCCATAATCAAAGACGATTCTAAATGCATCCGCTGCCAGCGATGTGTACGTACTTGTGACCAGATACAAAGCATCGGTGCATTGACAGTGGCTCATAAGGGAGGGGAGATGAAGGTTTCCACTTTCTTTGATAAGCCTATGTACGAGGTGGTTTGCACCAATTGTGGTCAATGTGTGAATCGTTGCCCAACGGGGGCTTTGACCGAAAAAACTTATATCAATGATGTCTGGAAAGCCATTGACAATCCGGACAAGTATGTGGTGGTGCAAACTGCACCTGCCGTCAGAATTGCTTTGGGAGAAGCATTGGATATGGATCCCGGAGAGATTGTGACCGGCAAAATGGTGGCTGCTTTGCGACGGCTGGGATTTAATGCCGTATTGGATACCGACTGGTCGGCCGATTTAACCATTATTGAGGAAGGTAATGAATTGTTGCAGCGATTGAAACGCGTTTTGAAGGATAAAGATCCGAATGTAAAAATCCCTATGACAACGTCCTGTTCTCCTGGTTGGATAAAGTACATAGAACATACTTTTCCCGATTTTCTGGAACATTTGTCTACTGCTAAATCACCTCAGCAAATGTTTGGTGCCTTGGCTAAGACTTTTTATGCCAATAAGATTGGGGTTGATCCTGCTTCCATGGTAAGTGTTTCAGTGATGCCTTGTACTGCCAAGAAATTTGAAGCCAACCGGCCCGAAATGCACGCGAGCGGATATCAGGATGTTGACTTTGTGGTTACTACCAGAGAATTGGCTATGATGATCAAACAGGCGGGAATTGACTTTCTTTCATTGCCTGATGATGATTTCGATAGTATTATGGGGGAAAGTTCCGGAGCCAGCGTGATTTTTGGTGCCACCGGAGGTGTGATGGAAGCTGCATTGCGAACTGTTTATGAGGTGGTAACGGGACGTGAAATTCCTTTTGACGGACTGAATGTGATGCCGGTTCGTGGAATGGAGAATGTTCGCGAAGCTACCATTAAAATAGAAGGAGCCCTCCCCGAGTGGGACTTTCTGGAAGGTGTGGAGGTGAAGACCTGTGTAGCTCATGGTCTTTCCAATGCTAAAAAAGTAATGGAATCGGTCAAGAATGGAGCATCTGATTATCATTTTATTGAGATAATGGCTTGTCCAGGAGGTTGTCTGGGAGGTGGAGGGCAGCCGTTGCCCACTTCACCTGAAATCCGTCAAAAGCGGGCTGATGCCATTTATCGCGAAGATGCTGGTAAGAAAATACGAAAGTCCCATGAAAACCCGGAAATTGTTCAGATTTATGAGGAGTTTCTGGTGGAGCCTCTGGGGCACAAATCTCATGAATTGCTCCATACCAGCTATTCGCCCCGAAACCGCTATTAGCTGCAGGGCAAAAAGAGATCATGACGTGGGTTGACGAATAAGACCGGGGTATTGCCCCGGTTTTTTAATAACCGGATTTCCGGAGGACCGGTGAATACATATTCAGGTGAGTTTAAGCGGGTGGCCGGCATTACAAGCAGACTTCCCGGAAATGTTCCGGCAAGTTCGATGGTCTTTATTCTGACTTCTTTTCTTTTATGCCCCACAACCAGCTCCTGATAGGCAACTTCAGATTTATTAAAAAGATTTCTTACAAATCCCAGATTTCGCTGCAAGTAGTTACTTGTAGTTTTGTTATGGAATTGAGGATAAACCATGATCAGGTCACTTCGGGTGGCTCGTGCACAGAAACCGGCCCATGCAGAGGCTTCTTTTTCACCATCCTTCAGACATAGGGGGAAAATTATTTTCTGGGGATGCCATTGAGAAGTGGGGCTGTCAGGCATTACTAAATAAGGTATTTTCAGGCTTCTGAATTTGGCAAAAAAAGTTGTGGCCCGATTGCGCTTGTTTAGCTGGATGCCGTTTGGTGAAATAACAATCAGAGAAATGTCATGTTCCGGCGCATCAAGACTTGAATATATGGTTCTGAAAAGATCTTTCTCCCAGGGAAGGAGCATTGCTTCCGTTTTCTGTAATAACATTTCGGTTTGTTTGCTTCTTTCTGGGCATGGGGCAACCATGAATTGGTACTCCAGTCTCCGGGAAAGATCTGCTCCGATCGAAAGCATCAGTTCTGTATCATCTTGAGAGGTAATTATTAGTAGCAGCGCCGCCATAACATGTTAAGTATTCTGTTTCTAATTTTTAATCCCTACAAATTGCAGATTGCTTGTCAGTAATGTGTTAAAAATATGTAATTTTATTGAGGTGGCAATTGTGCCTTTGCTTAAAGTTAGAAAAGATGAATTCGCTAAATATAGCTGAGCATGAGTAATGAAACCGATATAACCATTTGTCTGGGAAGTTCTTGTTTTTCCCGGGGAAATAAATCTACCATGGAGGTGATTAAAAGTTATCTGAAAGAGCATGATCTGGAGGAAAGGGTTTTTTTTCATGGAGATTTGTGCGATAACCTTTGTGAGCATGGCCCGGTTATGAAAATTAACGGGGAGATTTATCAGAATGTCACCTCCGATAATGTTTACGAGATACTCAATGACTTTTTCTTTAGTGACGAAAATGATTAACCAGGAATTATGGGGCAGTTGATTCAAGTAGATCCCGATAAGTGTAACCTGAGCCTTACCTGCATTCGGGTGTGTCCGGCCAAGGCCATCCGTATTGTGGATAAGCATGCTGAAATTATGCCGGCGCGTTGTATCGGATGTGGAAATTGTGTAACCATGTGTGCTCAGAATGCCATAGAGGTCAGGGATGAAAAACAGCGTGTTCGCAATCTTCTGGATGGGGATACCCCTGTAGCCGCGATTTGTGATCCTACCATTTCTGCCGAATTTGTCGACATCTCTGACTATCGCAAGTTTGTGGCAATGATCCGCGCATTGGGATTTTCTTATGTGATGGAAGGAGCTTTTGGTGTAGATCTGGTTTCATTTCGTTATCGCGAGTTGTTCTACAACTTTCAGGGCAAGTATTATATCAGTACCAACTGTCCTCCGGTATCTTCTCATGTAGAAAAGTATCACCCTGAATTGGTCGACAACCTGGCGCCCATTGTGCCTCCTTATGTGGCTATGGCCAAGGTGACGCATAAGATGTATGGGGCAGGTACTAAGGTTGTTTACCTCACCGCCTGTGTGGCTGCCAAGGATGAAGCCCGTACATTTCAGGGTGATGGAAAGACTGATGCTGTACTCTCGTTTCTGGAGCTGCGGGAAATGTTTGACGAAAGTCACCTGACTGAAAACTCAGTAAAATTCAGTGATTTTGATCCTCCTATTGGGCGGAAAGGAGGGCTCTTTCCAATTAACAGGGGGATGCTTCAGGCTGTGGATATCAATCAGGATTTGCTAAGTGCCAGCATCATCATGACAGAGGGGCGGAATAATTTTTTGCAATCTCTGCATGAATTTCATACCGAAAGGGGGCTGCAGCAACATCTGGATCTTTTTTATTGTGAGGGTTGCATCATGGGACCGGGGACTTCTCAGGGAGGAAAGAAATTTTATCGACGATCGCAGGTTATCAAATATGTAAATAAGCGTTTGAAAGACTTTGACTATGAAGCCTGGCAGAAGCAAATAGAATCTTTTCGCGATCTTGATTTAAACCGGTCTTTCAGGGAAAGAGACCAGCGACTTCCATATCCGGCAGAAAGTGAAATACAACGGGTACTTCACGAAATGGGAAAGGGAAAGGTAGAGGATCAGTTAGGGTGCGGCGCGTGTGGATATCCCTCCTGCAGAGAATTTGCTGTAGCTTATTGTCAGGGGCTTACCAATTATGAGATGTGCTACACTTATACTATTCATAAAATGCACACTTTTATTGGTAAGTTGAATGCCACTAATGAGAAATTGAAGAAAACCAAAGAAGCGCTGAAGCACAGTGAAGAAAAAGCGCGGGAAGAAGAAAAGCTGGCCCGGCAGGCTGCCGAAACAACTACTGCGATGTTGAATAAGATCCGTGCAGGAGTTGTTATTGTGGATGAAAATATGAGAATAATCGAGTCGAACCATAGCTTTGTGGAAATGCTTGGTGAAGACGCACGTCATATTGATGAAACCATCCCAGGGCTCAAAGGCGCTGAGCTTGCTTCTCTGGTTCCTTTTCCAAAGCTCTTTTCTTCTGTGCTACAGTCGGGGCAGGATTTGCTGAACCGGGATACTACACTGGGGGATTCTATCCTGAATGTTTCCGTTTTTACGATTGAGAAAAATAAAATTGTGGGGGGGATTATTCGTGATTTGACGGCTCCCGAAGTTAGAAAGGAAGAGGTGGTGACCAGAGCACGCGAAGTAATCCGCGAAAATTTGGAGACTGTGCAGCAGATTGCTTTTTTGCTTGGAGAAAGTGCTTCCAAGACTGAGAAAATACTCACTTCCATTATTGAAGCTCAGAAGTTGGGGAGTCGCGATGACTCTGAGATTGGTCATAAATAAAAATATTTAAGCTCTCGCCAACATGCATTTACCCGAACAAAATATTTTTCTGGATATCTTTTGCGAACAGCGTGATCACGAAGGAGAAACGATATGTGGCGATGTTTTTCTTTCACGCAGGGTAAGAGAGGAAGGTCGTACCATTGTGGTGTTGTCCGATGGAATGGGATCCGGAATAAAAGCAAATGTGTTGGCTTCTTTAACGGCTTCTATGGCCATTAATTTCACTATTGAACATCGGGAGGTGCGAAAGACTGCCGAAATAATAATGAATACGCTGCCGGTGTGTTCTACCCGAAAAATAAGCTACTCCACCTTTACCATTGTTGATATAGAAGATACCGGACAGACCACCATTGTGGAATATGATAATCCTTGTTGCTTGCTGCTTCGAAACAATAAGGAGTTTAATCCCGGGTGGGAAGATCTGGAGCTGGAGTCGGATCGGCATAAAGGAAAAATTATTCGAACGTGCAGCTATATGGCTCAGAAGGAAGATCGGATTGTTTTCTGGACAGACGGCATTATACAGTCGGGGATGGGTACACGTTCTTTCCCTTTTGGATGGGGACGTGAGGGGGCTGTGGATTATGTGATGAAAATTCTGGGAAATGAACCTTTCGTGTCGGCAACCAAGATGGCTCGTAAAATCACGAATATGGCAGGTTTGCACGATGGCGACAGTCCCAAAGATGATACTTCCTGTGGTGTGATTTACTTTAGGGAACCCCGTAAACTTCTGCTTGTGTCAGGGCCACCTTTTGATGAGCGGCATGATTTGGATTTTGCACTGAAAGTGCAACGGTTTCACGGCAAGAAAATTATTGCAGGGGGAACCACTGCCGAATTGGTTGCACGTGAATTAGGATTGAAATTTGATGCCGGAATGGAATCTTCTGATCCTGAATTGCCTCCTGTTTCTTATGTGGAGGGCATTAATCTGGTGACTGAAGGTATTCTTACCCTGGGCAAGGTTTCACGTATTCTTGAGCATTATCAACGCGATACCAGACTTGGAAACGGGCCGGCGGATCAGATTATTCGGCTGTTGCTCGAAAGTGATAAAATACATGTGCTGAATGGAACCCGCATTAATGTGGCTCATCAGGATCCTAACTTGCCCGTGGAACTGGAGATCAGGCGCTCAGTAGTGAAACGAATTGTTCATTTGCTGGAAGAGCATTTTTTGAAAGAGGTGATTCTTGAATATATGTAAAAACGTTCTTTTGAGTTGAATGTTAAAAATGTTATATTTTTTTGATTGCTATTTTACAGGTTTTGTGTGCTTGATTATTCTTCTTAATTCCCTCCTTACAGTAATTTAGACTGGTTATTTATTGTGGGTAATGATTTTTTTTGTTTCGTATAATCGTTAAAAATTGTAGTTTCGTGTATTGATTATTGAAAAAATTCTTTAATCTTGATTTATCTGCGCAGAATATTGATAATCAGGAGTTTGCGTGGAATTATCTAAAGGTTACAGCCCCATGAGAATTAGCGAATTGCAAGCAGTTTTGGAAGGCAATGTGGTGTGTGGCGAACAGTTTCTCACCAAAGAAGTGCGATGGGGATTCGCAAGTGATCTGATGAGCGATGTTTTAACGCTGGATACTGATCAATTGGTTTTGATTACGGGGCTGAATAATTTGCAGACCATTAGGACGGCGGAAATGGCAGATATAGAGTGTGTTGTGTTTGTCCGGAATAAAAAAGTGCTTCCTCCGATGATTGCTATTGCAAAAGAGCATGAAATGGTTCTCATAGAGTGTCGCTTTTCTTTGTTTGGTGCAGTGACTCGTTTACATGAAGCCGGGCTCAAGCCTGTTTATTGATTTTGAAATGAAGTTTAAATACGAAATAGAAGGTGGGAACTTTTCCAAGGCAGGAAATGCCAGTAGTGCTGTAAAGAAAATTCTAAAGCAACTGAATGTGCCACCTTCCATCATCAAAAAATTGGTAGTAGCCCTCTACGAAGGAGAAGTTAATGTGGTGGCCCATGCCTGGAATGGCTGTATCAGGGTGGATATCGAAACAGATCGGATTTTTGTCTCCATAGAAGATGAAGGCCCCGGAATTCCGGATATCGCCCAGGCGATGCAGGAAGGCTTTTCTACTGCTTCTCAGGCCGTTCGGGAAATGGGATTTGGAGCAGGGATGGGATTGCCCAATATGAAAAAGAATGCTGATGTGCTGGACATCAGGAGTGACGTTGGAAAAGGAACAGTTGTGGAGATTACTACTTTTTTAAAGAAGCAGGAATAGATGACAGCAACCGGGTTTTATCATGCATTGAAGGTAGATGAGGACAAGTGTTATGGTTGTACTCATTGTATGAATGTTTGCCCGACGACAGCCATTCGTATCAAAAATGGTGTGGCAAATATTAGGCCCGACTGGTGTGTAGACTGTGGAGAATGTATGCGGGCCTGTCCGGTAGACGCCATTTTCGTTGAGCAGGATGATTTTAATCGCATTTTGGATTACAAATGCCGGGTGGCCTTGGTGCCTGCGGTATTGATTGGTCAGTTTCCGGAAAAAGTAACGGAGGCCGAGATTTTTTCCGTTATGCGAGAGCTCGGTTTTACCCATGTGTTTCAAACAGAGCACACCTCAGGCCTGATTAAACGAACAATGATTGAAGCTGCTCGTGAAGCCGAAGAGAAGCCGGTGATCTCTTCATTTTGTCCGGCCATTGTCCGGCTTATTCAGATTAAGTTTCCGGCCCTCTTGGATCAGGTGTTGCCGGTGAAACCGCCTATTGATGCTTCGGCAGTCTATTTCAGGAAAAGGCTTGAGGATGAAGGGTATGCCCCGGAAGAGATCGGAATTTTTTATGTGACTCCCTGTGCAGCCAAAATTGCTGCAGTGAAGAGTCCTGTGGGGGAACAGGAGTCTCCTTTGGATGGGGTCATTAACATGCAGTTTATATACAACAAAATATACAAGCTGATTAAATCTCGGCACGAAACCAGCAGTATCTCTCCCGGAGAGATGTTGCCATTTCTGAGTCCGGCAGCCATAAAGTATAGCCTTACAGGTGGCGAAGCCTCACACATGGAAGGCCGATGTCTTGCGATTGATGAGATTCACAATGTGATTGAGTTTCTCGAAAAGCTGGAGAATGACGAAATAGATCGGGTCGACTTTTTGGAACTCAGGGCTTGTGATCAGAGTTGTGCCGGTGGTGTACTGGTGGGAGGAAACCGTTTTCTTACCACTGAACGTTTGAATAAACGAGCTGGCAGATTTAAAGGCGTGGCCGACATCCCTGGTGATATCAAGGCGTATACTCATTTTATGGAGCAAAATCTGGATATCGGGCCCTTGGAACCCCGGTCGATGATGGCTCTGGATGAAGATATGGGAGAAGCAATGCGGAAAATGCAGCAGGTACGTCATTTAATGTGTTTCCTGCCCGGAATTGACTGTGCTGCCTGCGGAGCACCCAATTGCCAAAGTCTGGCCGAGGATATTGTACGTCGTGAATCGCAATTGTCGGCATGTGTTTTTATTCAGAGAATGATGGAGAAGCACAGGAAGTTGAGTGGCGAACATGCTCTTAAGATCATCGAAAAGATATGGGGAGCCAACCGGCTGGATAAGGATTGTGATAAGAAAGGTGCAGAAAACAATACGGAAGTTTGATCGTCAGGATTTTTAAACTGTGAAGTCAATGGTTGTTGAAGATATTGTAAAAGCGTTAAAGCTGAATGTTTTTGGAGGCAATGAAGGCCTTTTGAGAGAAGTTACAGGTGGTTATGTGTCAGATCTTCTGAGTGATGTGATGGGCAATGCTTTGGAAGGAGATATATGGGCCACCCTGCAGACACATAAAAATGTAATGGCTGTGGCTTCGCTCAAAGATGTGGCTGCAGTGATATTGGTTAAAGGATTGAAACCGGATGAGGATATGCTGGCCCAAGCCAATGAAGAGGGGATACCGGTTTTAGGGAGTGATTTGGAAACATTTGAGCTTGCCGGAAGATTGTATGCCTTGATAAATAAGGAGTAAGGAGTGTTATGTTGAAAGAGTTTCGTGCTGATTTGCATGTTCACACGGTGCTTTCACCTTGTGGAAGTCTGGAAATGAGTCCGGTACGAATTATTTCTGAAGCTAAAAAGAAGCATATTGACATATTGGCTGTAACCGATCACAATTCTACCCGCCAGTGCAGGGTTCTGATGGAACTGGGGCAGGAGGCTGGGATTACGGTGTGGGGGGGGGCGGAAATAAATACCCGTGAAGAGGTGCATTGCCTGGCGTTGTTCGACAGAATGGAAGCTCTTGAAGAGTTTCAGTTGTGGCTGGATCGATGGTTGGTGAAAATTGAAAACAATCCGGATTTTTTCGGAGATCAGGTCTGGGTAGATGTTGAGGATAACATTTTGGGAGAAGAAAAGTATTTGCTGATTGCTTCACTGGACAGGAGCCTGGAGCAGTGTATTGATGAGGTGCATCGTTTGGGGGGTGTTTTTGCTCCAGCTCATGTCGATCGCAGCAGCAACAGTTTAAGCAGTCAATTGGGATTTGTTCCGCCTGATATTCGGGCTGATGCCATAGAGGTTAGCCCTAATGCGACGCCGGAAATGATAAAAAAACATGGATGGGATAAAATAAAGCCCCTGATAGCCGGATCAGATGCACATCAACCTGAAAGATTGGGGGTAAATATCACAACGGTGATGATGAAGAATAGCAGCCTTAACGAATTTAAGAAAGCTCTAAAAGGAATGGATGGGCGAAGTGTTATGGTCGAAAGGCTGCAGAGAAACAGTGGTGACTTAACCTGACTAATATTATGTAGATGAAGGATTTGTCCATGCATATACTTGATATTGCCGAAAACTCTTTAAAGGCACAAGCAACAGAGGTGGAGGTTGTGTTGCGATACGAAAAAGACATTTTGGAAATGAGTATCACGGACAATGGTTGTGGCATGGATGCCGAATTGGTAAAAAGGATCGCTGATCCCTATGCAACATCAAGGACATCGCGAAGAGTGGGATTGGGCATTCCTTTCCTGAAGATGAATGCCGAACAGACAGGTGGCTATGTTGAAATTGAGTCGCAACCGGGAAAAGGAACCTGTGTTAAATCGGTCTTCAAAACAAATCATATCGATTGTGTTCCTGCGGGAGATCTGGCTTCCTCTCTCTCTCTGCTGATTACCGGCAATCCGGCCGTGAATATTGTAATTCGGATATTGAAAGAAGGTGAAAGCTTTGAGGTTTCATCCGCCGAAATAAATGAAGTATTGGAAGGGGTACCCATTTCTCATCCTAAGGTTGGGAAATTTGTGAGAAATATGTTGAAAGAAGAATTTAAATCCATTGAGCAATGAGTAAAGTAAAGAATCTACAGGATCTCAAAAAAATGAGAGACGAACTCAAAGGAAAAATCAACCTGAGAGAAAAGAGCGACCACCCTGAGAGTCTGGTACAGGTAAAGGTGTCAATGGCTACCTGCGGAATTGCATCCGGGGCCAGAGAGACGATGAATTATATGATTGATGAAATGGACAATCAGGGCATTGATGCGGTGGTGACGCAGACTGGTTGCATGGGTTATTGCTATGCCGAACCAACGATTGAAGTGACACTGCCGGGCGAAAAGCCATTGGTTTTTGGGCATGTCAATACAAAGAAAGCTTCCGAAATTATTGAGAGATACATCAAAAACGGAGAGCTGGTGGACGGTATTATTCCGGATAGTTATGAGAAGATTGATGAGAAATGAAACGATCCGTTTTTGAGATCTGATAAAAAATGAATTACTCGATAATAACTGATTATGTAAGACTGTGATCTGATTTGATTTTCTGATCGCCGGCTAACGACAAATTTGCTAAAATCTAATAACCTAATGATCTGAATAGTTATGGCCAAATACAAAAATCATATTCTTGTTTGTGCAGGTACCGGATGCAGGGCTTCTGAGAGTGAAGCCATTGCAGCCAACCTGAAAAAAGCCATTGACGAGAACAACCTGGAAAATGATGTGCAGGTGGTTCGTACCGGCTGTTTTGGCTTTTGTGAAAAAGGACCGGTGGTAAAAATGGTTCCCGACAATACCTTTTATGTTCATGTAACTCCTGACGATGCGGAGGATCTTGTTCTGGAGCACATGGTCAAGGGAAGAAAAGTAGAGCGCCTACTCTATGTGGATCCGGAAACCAAAAAACATGTAAGTGATTCGAAGCACATGGATTTCTATAAAAAGCAGATTCGTATTGCATTGCGAAACTGTGGGTTTATCAATCCCGAAAATATAGATGAATATATAGCGCGTGATGGCTACAGTGCACTGGGGAATATTCTGGAGGAGATGACTCCCGAAGGTGCCATAAAAGTGGTGAAGGACTCCGGTCTTCGTGGTCGTGGTGGAGGCGGTTTTCCATCAGGATTGAAATGGGAACTTACGCGCAAATCAGTTGCCGATCAGAAATATGTGGTCTGTAATGCTGATGAGGGAGACCCCGGAGCTTTTATGGATCGATCTATCCTTGAAGGTGATCCGCATAGTGTACTTGAAGCCATGGCTATTTGCGGTTATTGTATAGGTGCCGATACTGGATTGATCTACATTAGAGCCGAATATCCGTTGGCTATTAAGCGATTGAAAATTGCCATTGAGCAGGCCCGGGAATATGGTTTATTGGGACAGGATATATTGGGATCAGGATTTAGTTTCGATGTGGAAATTCGTTACGGAGCCGGAGCCTTTGTTTGTGGGGAGGAAACAGCTTTGATCCATTCTATGGAAGGCATGCGTGGGGAACCTACTGTAAAACCTCCGTTTCCTGCGGTGAGTGGTTACAAAGGCAAGCCCACCAATGTAAACAATGTGGAGACGTTTGCCAATATCCCGGCTATTTTCTTAAAGGGTGCCGACTGGTTCAGGAAAATAGGAACCGAGAAAAGTCCCGGAACCAAGGTTTTTGCGTTGGCCGGAAAAGTTAACAATGTGGGCCTTATTGAAGTTCCCATGGGAACATC
>DHQK01000099.1:32612-38720 GCA_002411085.1 Marinilabilia sp. UBA5340
CCCTCAGGAGGTTGTTTGACCGAAAATCATCTGGATTTGGCTATTGATTATGATGGTCTGTTGGCCAGTGGTTCTATGATGGGATCGGGAGGAATGATTGTGATGGACGAGGATGACTGCATGGTGTCGGTGGCCAAATTTTATCTGGATTTCACCGTGGAAGAGAGTTGCGGAAAATGTACGCCCTGCCGTATTGGTAACAAGCGACTATATGAAATGCTCGACAAAATAACGCTCGGGAAAGCAGAAGAGGGTGATTTAACCCGTTTGCGCAATCTGGCCAATGTGATTAAGGACACTGCTCTTTGTGGTCTGGGGCAAACATCCCCTAACCCGGTACTCTCAACGCTGGATAATTTTCCCGAGGAGTATGAAGCTCACGTGAAAGAGAGTAAGTGTCCTGCCGGTCAGTGCCGGGCCCTGATGCAGTATGTCATTAGCCCGAAACTCTGTACCGGATGTACCTTGTGTGCACGTGTTTGTCCTGTGGATGCCATTTCGGGTGATAAAAAGCTGCCGCATTTCATTGATACTTCAGTTTGTATTAAGTGTGGTGCCTGCATGGAGAAATGTAAATTCGGTGCCATCAGTATTCAATAATCCTGGTCTGATAACTTTGAAAAATATTGATTTATGAATTTAGTGAAGCTAACTATAGATAACAAACCGGTGGTGGTGGAGAACGGAACAACCATTCTGGAAGCTGCCAAGTCCATCGGTGTCCGGATTCCCTCTTTGTGTTACATGAAGATGGATGATATGAATTTTGAGAACAAGCCGGGTGGATGTCGTGTCTGTGTAGTGGAGGTTGAAGGACGACGCAATCTGGCACCTGCCTGCAAAACCGAATGTACCGAGGGTATGGTGGTCAATACGCATACCGTGCGGGTGATTAATGCTCGTAGAACAGTTGTTGAACTGATTTTATCTGACCATCCCGCAGAATGCCTGACCTGTGCAAAATCCGGAGAATGTGAGTTGCAGGATCTGGCACAAAATCTGGGAATCAGGGAAATTCATTATACGGGAGAGCAATCGCATTACAAAGGGGATCAGTCGCCTGCCATTATCCGTGAAATGGATAAGTGCATTATGTGTCGTCGCTGCGAAACGGCTTGTAACGAAGTTCAGACCGTTGGTGTGTTGTCGGCTGTCAATCGTGGATTTGAATCTGTTGTGGCCCCGGCGTTTGAGATGGATCTGGATCATTCTGTCTGTACTTATTGCGGTCAGTGCGTGGCTGTTTGTCCTACCGGTGCATTGACCGAGCGCGATTATACCTGGAAAGTAATTGAAGCCCTGGTAGATCCAACTAAAACCGTGGTGGTTCAGACGGCTCCTGCTGTGCGGGCTGCGTTAGGTGAATCTTTTGGGATGGAGCCAGGTTCGCTGGTTACTGCCAAAATGGTATCTGCTCTTCGAAAATTAGGCTTTGATTATGTGTTTGATACCGATTTTGCTGCTGACCTCACCATTATGGAAGAAGGAACAGAATTGCTGGATCGATTGAACCGTCATTTGAATGGAGATCAGGAGGTGAAGTTGCCTATACTGACCAGCTGTTGTCCGGGATGGGTGAAGTTCTTCGAACATCAGTTTCCCGAAATGATGGATGTACCCTCCACGGCGAAATCTCCGCAGCAAATGTTTGGCGCTATTGCCAAGTCTTATTTTGCCAAAAAGCTGGATAAGAAGCGGGAAGATCTCGTGGTGGTTTCTGTGATGCCCTGTCTGGCCAAGAAATATGAATGCACGCGGGAAGAATTTTCGGTGAATGGAGATCCTGATGTGAATGTTTCCATCACCACCCGTGAACTGGCTCAGCTTATTCGCAATGCCAATCTTGACTTTGCGTCCTTACCTGATGATGATTTTGATCAGCCAATGGGTGAATCGACAGGTGCCAGTGTAATCTTTGGGACTACAGGTGGCGTTATTGAGGCTGCTGTGCGTACTGCTTACGAGCTGCATACCGGAAAAATCCTGGAGAAGGTTGATTTTAAGGAGCTTCGCGGAATGGAAGGCTCAAGGAAAGCGACAGTTGATTTCGATGGGCTTAAACTGAATATTGGTATAGCACATGGCTTAGGAAATGCCCGAAAACTGCTGGAAGAAGTGAAGGCAGGTAAGTCGGAATTTCACGCCATTGAAATAATGGCATGTCCCGGTGGGTGTATTGGTGGAGGTGGTCAGCCTTACCACCACGGCAATGTGGATATTCTCAAGAAACGCCAAAGAGCGATTTACGAAGAGGACAAAGGAAAACCGATCCGAAAATCGCATGAGAACCCATTTATTCAAGAGTTGTATAAAGAATTTTTGGGTAAGCCTATGAGTGATTTGTCCCATGAATTGTTGCATACCCATTATTTCGATCGTAAGAAAAAAGCCGAGGTAGAATAGATGGTGTGTTGCACTGGTAGTAAACTGATCATTGATAACTGATAACTGAAAAATGTTATGGCAAAAGTAAAAATACCCGAAAATAAAGTGCAGGAATTGAAAGATTTGTGCGCATCCTATAATAATGAGCCCGGTGAATTGATTAACGTTTTGCACGGAGCTCAGGGAATGTTTGGATACCTGCCTGCTGAGGTGCAGGAGATCGTTGCTGATCAAATGAATGTATCGGTGGCTCATGTCTACGGAGTGGTTACCTTTTACTCTTTTTTTTCCATGTTGCCCAAAGGGAAGCATCCCATTTCTATATGTATGGGAACAGCCTGCTACGTACGAGGGGCTGAGAAAGTATTAGATGAGTTTAAACGCCACTTGGAGGTGAAAGTGGGAGAGACCACTCCGGATGGTAAATTTTCACTCAGCTGCCTGCGATGTGTGGGAGCATGTGGGTTGGCTCCGGTGGTAACCATTGGTGAACGTGTATACGGACGGGTTTCCCCGGAAGATGTGAAGGGAATTCTTGGAGAATATTGAAAGCAGTAAGTTGTTAAAAGGAGTATTGAAATAACGAGCTTGTTTCATTAAAGGAACGGCGGATTCTTTGACAGTCATTTTAATAATAATGAGTGTGGGTCAGCCGTTCCTTTAAAAAAAACGTAAATCCTTTCCGATAAATGCACATTCATCGTACCTTTAGACCTCTAAAGGTAATATTATGTCAGTCATTTATCATCCGCAGAAATATAAGCTAGAGGATCGTCCAATGGAAAATTTCATCGACTCTGATGAAATATGGGAAATTCTTGAGCGTAACGAAAATCCCTCTGCGGAACGCGTGCGGGAAGTTATAGACCGATCATTGAATAAACATCGTCTGTCTCTGGATGAAACAGCGGTGCTGATTAATGCCAACACCCCTGAGTTAATCGAAGAGATCAAAAATGGAGCCAGAGAGCTGAAAGAAAGGGTGTATGGCAAACGAATTGTATTGTTTGCTCCGCTTTACATCGGTAATTTGTGTGTGAACAACTGTGCTTATTGTGGTTTTAGAACCGACAATAAAAAGCAAAAACGCCTGACCCTCGCACCTGATGAAATCCGTAAGGAGGTTGAAATGCTTGAAGATGCCGGTCACAAACGCTTAATTCTGGTGTTTGGCGAACATCCAAAATACAACCCTGAGTTTATTGCGGATACTGTACGTCAAGTTTATCAGGTTAAAAAAGAAAAGGGCGAAATCCGCCGGGTTAATATCAATGCGGCTCCATTGGATGTGGGAGGTTTTCGTGTGGTGAAAGAGGCCGGTATTGGAACCTATCAGGTGTTCCAGGAAACTTATGATCGCAATGCCTATTTGAAAGTGCATTTGGGAGGAAAGAAAAGGGATTACGACTGGCGCATTACTGCTTTGGACCGGGCTCAGGAAGCCGGTATCGATGATGTGGGGATCGGGGCTTTGCTGGGACTTTACGACTGGCGTTTTGAAGTGTTGGGCTTGCTAAGACATGTAAATCACTTTGAAGCTGTATACAATGTAGGACCTCATACCATTTCTTTTCCAAGGTTGAAAAAAGCTTCAGGGTTTGAGGTCAAACCGGAATTTGATGTAAGTGATACCGAATTTACCCGATTGGTTGCTATTCTTCGCCTTGCCGTTCCTTACACCGGACTAATTCTTACAGCCCGCGAACCTGCGCATATTCGTGATGAAGTGTTGCAGTTTGGAGTTTCCCAGATAGATGGGGGAACCAATATTGAAATGAAAGGTTATTCCTCCCGAAAAGAACAACAAGATCTGGATCATGAACAATTTACCATAGGCGATAATCGTACCCTCAATGAAGTAATGGATGAACTCCTCGGGCATGGTTATTTGCCTTCTTTTTGTACAGCTTGCTATCGGTTAAAACGTACCGGGGAGCACTTCATGGAATTTTCGGTTCCCGGGTTTATTAAGCGTTTTTGCCAACCCAATGCTATGCTTACCATGGCTGAATATTTGGAGGATTATGCACCCAAAGAAACCCGGGAAAAAGGTTACCAATTGATCGCAGAAAATCTGAAAGACTACAAAGATGAACAATTCCGGGAAAAATTGATTGATCGGTTGGAGAGAGTGAAAAAAGGGGAACGGGATTTGTACTTCTAAATGTAGTGCGCTGACTTTTTTCAGCGGTCTTAATAATCTAAATTTTTGCCTATGAAACCTGAAACTAACCACTCAGGCCCCATAAATAAGGGCCGTTCAGCTTTACTTTTTTTATTATTTGTGTTTTTGGCCCTGCCTTTAAAATCGCAGCAACCCGTTGCGCTTCATCCGGTAGTGGGCGATACCATCGATTTGATAGAGAAACTTGATTATTTCTTGTTTCCGGATGTTCCCGATTCCAAATTCGAGCAAGGTGTTTTGATACCTAATGCTCAGGATTATCAATTGCTCGTATGGCATAAAGATGAAATCTCAAAGATGGATGTTTCTGCTGAAGATTTTATAATTTTTTCAGAAAATGTGGAAAAGCTTTCTGCTTATTATCAGCAAAAAGAGGAAGAAGCACCTGTAAAAGAATCTTTGTTGATATCCGGCGATTCTATACCTTTCGGGTTGGACATTGAATGGATGTCTCAGAAGCAAAAAAGAAAAATGATTAAGGCTTCAAAAAGGTATAACAGCCTGAAATTGGATGCCGATGAAATGGGGCTTATGGGATTTGAAAGAGAAAAGTACATAAAGACCGCAGGTATGTTAATTATTGATTGACCAGGAGTTTATAGAATGAAAAGAGAGGTTGGCTCAATAGTCCGATTGTGATGTTATTCTGAGCTTGTCGACGAATCTTTTACTTAAAAAAACAGATGTTTCGCTTCCGCTCAATATGACATATATTTTATACTTTTGAGACAACCCCTTTTTTCAAACTAAAAGCTTTATTTTCTTCTTGCTCGCTTCTCCATCAAAAGCAGGGAATAATAAATAAACCTGTTGACGGGTACTTCCAAACCGATTTCATCGGCAAGTTTCACCACGCTTCCGTTCTGATACTCCAATTCTGATGGTTTTCCTTCCCATACATCACGGGTAAGCGATGAGGTCGATTCCGGAGGAAAAGTGTCGATAAAGGCCATGGTTTTGTCCACAAAATCCGAGTCAATATTGACGCCTTTTTTATGGGCCAGTAAAGCAACTTCATCAAACAAATCGCGCATCACTTTTCGGGTTTCCGGTTGTTCTCTGACTTCTCCGTAGGTGGATCGTGTAACGGCCAGCCAGGCACTTACACAGATAGAGATGAACTTTTTCCATAAGTCGGCCTGGATATCTTTTGCAACTCTGCCTTTGAAACCACTTTCATTAAAAACTTTTTCCAGTGCATAAACCCTGTCTGTTTTGCTGTTGTTGCATTCGCCAAACACGATGGTGGGATCGACGGCCAGGTGATTGATCTTTCCCGGGCCTTCTATTTTGCTGATAATGCGGCAAAGTCCCGAGAGTACATTCTTTTGAGGTAAAAACTCTTTGAGTTCGTCACTGGCCAAAACTCCGTTTTGTAATGGCAGTACCATGGTGTTTTGTCCTATTACAGACGTTAACTGGCGCGCAATATCTTTTACCTGCCATGCTTTAACCGAAATAATGATCAGGTCGGGCTCTTCTGCTTCACTTATTTTTTCAGTGACATTGACCTTTGTCACTGAAAAATCGCCATTGAT
>DHQK01000062.1:0-6771 GCA_002411085.1 Marinilabilia sp. UBA5340
ATGTAGCCATACCAGGCCAATACAACTTCAAAAAGTTGATTGTAATTGTCTGGGGTTCGTTCTGCTGCCATCTGCTCCATGGTGCTTTTCCATGGCTCCATATTGGTGGTGGTGTACCACTCAAAAAACAGGGAATCCCTGCTTTCAGCCCTTGATTCCTGAAAGCTGAATGCTAAGAGTATTGCCAAAATTGAGAGTATTATATGGTTCTTCCTTTCCATGTGGTTCTTTTTTGAATGACCTGCCGGGTGGCGTTGAAAAACAGGTGGATGAGCGTTATTTGTTGCAGGGGCATCAGAATCAGGTTTTTTAAGATCGATTGGCCGCTCGCTGCGGAGACAAAGATACGCATGGTCACCAATAACAGAAAATATGCCAAAAGCCAGTTGCCTGACAAGGTCAGCAAAACCGGGAGCCACCCCAGAGATGAAAACACCACGTACAACCAGCCTGCTCCGATGCTTCCGCCAAAAAAGAAACGGGCACTGCGTGACAATCCTGATAAGGCTTCTTCATAGTTTCGGTACATTCGACATTTGAGACCTTCAGGGGCCAGGGCTGTTCTGACTGTCAGCCCTTCCTGTTTTATGTACTGTGCGATGGCAATATCCTCAACCGCCTGATGACGTTGGTTCTTATGAAAGTTCTGTTGGCGGTAACGCTCTGCTTCAAAAAGCATAAACTGGCCATTGGCAGCACTGAATATTTTCAGTGGGATGAATTGTGCAACAGCTAATGGGAGTACCGAGACGAGGATAATGTTGACTTGAGATACAAGCAGCCACTCTCCCAGGCTTCTCATTTCCTGACGCGGAAAGAAAGAGAATAAGGCCAGTTGATGACGTTTTAAATATGAAAGGGCTTGATCTATGGCTTCCTGGGTTGCTACAACATCGGCATCAAGAAAGAGAAAATAGCTCCCTTTAGCTTGTAGTGCCAATTGATGACAGGCATGGTTTTTCCCTTTCCAGCCTTGAGGTAGGGAACTGCCTTCAATTAATCGTATCCGGGAGTCATAATGGCTCCAGAGGTTGACTATACTGGAAGTTTCGTCTTCCGACAAATCATTGTAGATGAGGATTTCTCCAACGGTGTTGTCGCAATGGAGCAGGCTTTGCAGGAGCCGTGGCAGATTATGCGCTTCGTTGCGTGCCGGGACAAGAATAGAAATCTCCCCTTTTTGTTTGGGTGATGGCTGAGAGCGTGGAGCGCCTGTGACAAGGTTTAGCAACGATGTCAGCCATCGGATGGTAAGAATGGCAAAGGAGATGTATGCAATAATTCGTAGGACTTCCATTGTTGCTAAAGATCAGTGTTTTTGTTGTGATGATCAATGCATTCGTTCATGAAATCATTAAAAGCTTTTTCTGTTGGAATAGTGCCATCTGAATTCAGATTTTTGATGTAGAGCCACAAAGAAGGTTTTGGATTTCCGAAATAGTCGATGAGCGTGACTACCATTTTGACAGTTGGATTGGTTTTTTGTATCAGTCGCTCCACGCCCGGTTCAAATTCCAGATAGCGGGTGGCCTGGGCCTGGAGCTTTCCTTGCGGATACATCAGCAATAGGTTATTGGAACTGTTCTCAAGTATTTTTTTCGCGTAGATGAAAGAGACCGGTGTGCTGGAGTGGTTTCGGCGAATGGAAAATGCTCCTCCCCGGGCGAGGAATTTTCGTTTTTCCAGTTCTTCTTCGAGCATCATTACATGAAATTTTTTTCCCCATAGTTTGTTATTCAGGTAGTTGATGAAAAAGCCATCCCACCAGGAAAAATGGTTGTTAATAACTAATAGGGGAGAGTTATCTGCAGCAATATCACCTTCAATGAAGATATTTTTGAATTTTAGACGAACCAGTAGCTTGGTGAAGTGTCTGAAAAACCAGGTATATACAGGATGGTGCGAAGCTTTTATCATAAAATTGGAAATAATTTCGCGGTTAAAGGATGAGGTTGAGAAGAAAGAAAAATGCAATTTGTGCTGCCAGCAAACCCGGGGCTACGGGGTTTTTGTAGTGGGTGCCGGCCAACCGAAATACTCCCAGAAAAACGAAGGAGATGACAAACCAGGCCAGATAGTTTTGATGGGGAACTGCATTGTTTCCCCAGCTCCACATATCCGTGGCTATGGCTACAGGTTCCAGAAAAAGATCGTATCCTGCCATTAGGGAAGATCCGATAAAGAGTTGACCTATGATGTGGGTGTTGATTTCGCGCACCAATTGCCATACAATATAGATCAGCATTAGCCAGTTAATGCCAATTAATATCGGGGTGTTCATGATTTTTGGGCCCAGTGTGGCTCCATATTGATATTCTCCAAAAACGACCCCGCTGTTTACTCCGATAGCCTCAATCAGAATACCTCCCAAAAATACAAATACGGAGGCAGCTATAAATTTTAAACTCCAGGGCCGGTGAAACCAAAACATCAGGACGGTGGATAAGAGAATGGAAAACCCCGTGAGGTTTGTGAACAAGTCCCTGGTCTGTGGAAAGGTAAATCCCGCAATTCCCACAGAATAGTAGATGATCCAGAACTTATTGATTCTGGAGGGTATCAGGTGGATTTGTGTTAGCTTTTTGATGGCTGACTTCATAGTTTCTCTATTTCTTTTTCAACTATTTTTGCGGAGGCAAGGCAAAGTGGAATTCCACCTCCGGGGTGCACACTTCCTCCAGTGAAAAACAAGTTTTTTATCTCCCTGGAACGGTTTTGGTGCCGAAGGAATGCCGACCAAATAGAGTTGGAATTATTCCCGTACAACGCACCCCGATAGGAGCCTGTTCGCTCTTCTATGGAGGTGGGTGTGGCTACTTCTTCGAAAAGCAAATCTTTTTCAGGATCCACTTTCAGGGTTCGTTTGATTTTATTGATGATGTGTGAGCGGGCCTCACTTACCGATACTTGCTGCCCGTTTTGTCCGGAGGGCGGAACATTAATCATCACAAACCAGTTCTCCATGCCTTCCGGTGCATCTGAATTTACTGCTTTTGAGCTGATAAATATATAAACTGTGGGATCGTCAAAAAGTTGCTGCTTTTCGAAGATGGCACGAAATTCATTTTTGTAATCGTTGGAAAAAAGAATGTTATGCACGTCCAACTGCGGGTGGGAACGCTTCATTCCCCAATAAAAAATCAACGCAGAGGAGGAGAGTGCCGGTTTTTTGACCGCTCGCGGTTTTCTGAGTTGTTGGGCCTGATTCCGGTAAAAAGTGTTGACATCCACATCAGAGATCACAATGTCAGCACTAAAATGCTCCGAGGTGGTGATAACCTGACTGATGCTTCGGTTCTCTGTTTTTAAACCGATGACTTTGGATCGGAAACGAAATTCGACACCCAGCTGTAAAGCCTTTTGGTAGATGGCCTCTACAATACTGTACATACCTTTTTTGGGGAAGTAAGCCCCGTCGTTATGTTCCAGGTGTGATATCATATTTAGCATGCTGGAAGCCTGATAGGGCGATGATCCGTTGTAGGTGGCATAACGATCGAATAGTTGGATAACATGGGGACTGTGAAAATACTGTCGGTTTTCTTTGTGCATGGTGCGAACAGGATTCACTGTCAGGAGTGGCTGTAATTCCTTTGGCTGTTTTCCGAGAGCTGACTTGAAAAGACTGTTGATCGGGTTGAAAATAAACAGATCGGCTGCAGCCAGGTAGCGGTTTTGTGCCGTTTTCAAATATTTTAATATATGATTTGCGGGTTCCCCTGTTTTTTCTTCTACCTCATTGGCAAATTCTAAAGGATCATCAGGTACATTTATTATGGTCCCATCCTCATAAAAATAGCGACATACATTATGGAGCTTTCTGAAGTGGAAAAGATCGTGGTCAGGGGTATTGCGGATATTCAAAAGATCTGTCACCAGATGTGGTAAGGTGAACAGGGACGGGCCTGTGTCGAAGCGAAAACCATCTTTTTGTATTTGCTGTATTTTTCCGCCCGGGGTGTTATTTTTTTCCAGCACCAGTACTTCGTAATTGGCGGCCGCCATCCGGACAGCTGCTGCAAGCCCGCCAATTCCTGCTCCTATTATGATGCACTGTTTTTGTTTCATTTTTTTTATTTAAAAGTAAACAAAGTGTTTAGATTGTATGTTTAAACTTTGTAATAATTTTCCTTTAAATTAGTTTTTTGCGATTTTTTGAGTATTAATAGTGTTTCTATTATAATGATAAATGTTGAACGTATTTAGTGAAAAACCTGAAAGAATGTTTGTCACCCTTCCATTCGTAACTAATTGACCTGGTGGAATTCGCATGTATGAACGGATACAGGGTCTTTGGGGTAATTATTCCCGGGGTTGTATCATGAAGATAAGAATTAATCAGTAAAAGGTTGAAATTAAAAGAAAATTGAGTGAAATTGAAATTGAAATCCACAATCCATGAGTAAAGTTTTAATTGCAGGAACAGGTCTCGGAGGACTTGCCACAGCACTTCGGCTCACCAGTAAAGGCCATGAGGTGGTGATGGTAGAAAAATTCCATCAGGCAGGAGGACGCCTCAACAGGCTTACCAAAGATGGTTTTACTTTTGATATGGGGCCATCTTTTTTTAGCATGAGTTATGAGTTTCATGAGCTTGCACGTTCCTGCAACTGGAAACTTCCATTCGAATTTCATGAATTGGATCCTTTGTATGCCGTAAACTTTTCAGATACCGGGAAAACCTACAAAATATACAAAGACACCAAAAAACTTGCTGAAGAATTCGCAGGTGTTGAACCAGACCTGGAGAAAAAATTGAATCGTTACCTGCAAACTACTGGAGCGCTGTTTCATGATACCGAAAATCTCATTATTCGTCGAAATTTCAATCATTGGTGGGAATACCTGCAGGCTTTGGTACAAGTGCCGGTAAAGCACGCTCCCAAGTTGTTCCGTACATTTTGGAGCGAGGTGGAACGTCATTTTGATTCCAGGGAGGTTAAAGAAATTTTATCGCTGGTTGCATTTTTTCTGGGGGGAACTCCTTTCGATACCCCGGCTGTTTTTACGATGCTTTCTTACACGGAACTGAAGCACGATGGTTACTACAATGTGCGGGGTGGAATGTATAAAATTGTGGAAGGGTTGGAAGCGGAATTGAAAAAGCGGGGTGTTCAAATTCACTACAATACGGAAATTGTGGATGTTGAATCTGTTGGTAGTCGGGTTTCTGCTCTCATAGATAAAGCTGGTCATCGTTGGGTAGCCGATCAATTTGTCATTAATGCTGATGCAGCATGGTTTCGGGGGGCTATTTTAAATCGAAGATCCTTCAGGATGGATAAACTTGATGAGATGCGCTGGACGATGGCTCCGCTAACGATATATCTTGGGGTAAAAGGAAAGATTCCGAATATCCATCATCACAACTATTTCCTGGGAGCCAATTTCAGAGATTATGCCAACGGAATATTTAAGAATCAGGTTTCGCTTCAAAAACCATATTACTATGTAAATGTACTGTCACGGCACAATCCGGAGAGCGCCCCTGAGGGATGCGAGTCCCTTTTTATTTTGGTTCCGGTTCCCGATCTTCGGTTTCGGCCCGATTGGTCTGACAGGGAGGAAATTACCAATGGTATTTTGGAAGATCTGTCTCAAAGGATTGGATTTGACCTGATTCAAAACCGCATCACCCAAACTGTTTATACTCCCGTGGAGTGGGAGAAAATGTTTAATCTGCATCGCGGTAGTGGTTTGGGACTAGGGCACAATATGGGCCAGATGGCTTATCTGCGTCCTTCTAACAAAGATGAAAAACTGAAAAACCTGTTTTATACCGGAGCTTCTACTGTTCCGGGTACGGGGCTGCCCATGGTGGTCATTGGTTCAAAGCTGACGGTCGGGCAAATGGAAGATTCCAGGAACACATGAGTATTAAAGGTGATTGATTAACCAAAAATGTAGGGTCATGAACAGTATCGAATTATACAACCGAAATGCACTGGCATGCAGCCGGCACACTACCCGGAAATATAGCACCAGTTTTTCACTGGGCATAAGATTGCTGGCTCCGGAAGTCAGAAAGGCTGTTTATGCCATTTATGGTTTTGTGCGGTTTGCCGATGAAATAGTTGACACTTTTCATGGGCATGACAAAGAAGTGCTGCTGGAACGTTTCCGAAAAGAGACTTATCTATCTATTGATGAAGGAATCTCCACCAATCCTATTTTGCATAGTTTTCAGATGGTGGTTAATGAGTATTCCATTGATCACGAATTGATTGAGGCTTTTTTTGAAAGTATGGCCATGGATCTGGATCATAAAATATATGACCGCACCAAATTTGAAAGTTACATTTATGGTTCTGCTGAAGTGGTAGGGCTGATGTGTCTCCGGGTTTTTTACAAGGGGGATCCTGAGGGGTATAATTCGTTGAAACACCCCGCTCGCAAATTGGGTGAAGCATTTCAGAAGGTGAATTTTCTGAGGGATGTGCAGTCTGATTTGGAGGAGCGCGGGCGGAGTTATTTTCCCAATGTAGATCTGCTGAATTTCTCTGTTGTGCAAAAGACTAAGATTGAACACGAGATAGAAAATGATTTCAGAGAGGCCTACCAAGGCATTGTGAAACTCAAAAAGGGTGCCCGGTTAGGAGTTTACGTCGCTTATATTTACTATCTGAAACTCTTTCGAAAAATAAAAAGAACACCTCCCAAGGCCATTATGCGGCGTCGGATAAGAGTGAGCAACTGGGTGAAGATGAGTCTGCTGTTTCAGGGAGTTGTGAAAAATGAATTGGGGCAGGTTTGATTAAAATATTCTAAAAA
>DHQK01000062.1:7080-7353 GCA_002411085.1 Marinilabilia sp. UBA5340
GATAGTCATCTCATCCAGCAAATAACCTGCTCCGGCAAATTTATCAATAATGAAAAGAGCGTAGCGGATGTCGATGGAAATGTTTCTGCATTGTTCGGGGTTGAACATCAGATCGCTCATGACGCCTTCCCAGGCACGGTCGAAATTGACACCGATCAGGTGACCTTCTGCGTTGACCACGGGACTACCCGAGTTTCCTCCTGTGGTGTGGTTGGTGGCTATGAAACATACGGGCACGGTTCCGTTCTCTTCATATCTTCCGTAATCTTTGTT
>DHQK01000062.1:7652-15988 GCA_002411085.1 Marinilabilia sp. UBA5340
CCTTCCAAGGTGGTTTGATGCAGATATTTAACCGCATCACGGGCCTGGTAGCCTTTTACTTTTCCATAACCGACCCTCAGTGTAAAGTTGGCATCGGGATAGAAAACTTTATCGGCTTCAAAGTTCATTTGAGCTTTCATGTACAGCCGATTTAAGCTGTCTGTCTTGTAGTTCAGCGATTCATACAGTGGATAGAGCTGATCTCTGTACACATCCATGAAGTTTTCATAAAGTATCCAGGCTGGATCTTTTTTGAGCTTTTTTACACTGCGGGCTGAGAAGTTTTTAAGAAATTCGATGGATGATGCCTCATCGGCGAAAATGGTTTTTTTGAAAAGCCGGTCGGTATAGGCATTGTAATCACCTTTGTGTTTTCCGTTAATTTCACCATAGAAAGTCGGTAAATAATCGTCGTCAACAGTGTTTTTGTAGAGTGACAATATGTCTGCAGTAATTTCTTTATCAATGGGTTGGTGGTAGTCTTTAAAGATATTTGCCAGATCTTTTTTGATGTTGGATTTTATTTTTTCCACCTTTTCGCTATTCGGCGCATCTTCTTTTTCGTAAACAGATGCCAGTTCCCGGAACAGAGATGCAACCCGGGCAACTTCGATACCGTTGCGGAAGATTACTTCCAGTAACATATCTCTTCCCAGGCGTACCTCGCCAAGCGATGAATACAACTCTTCATATTCACTCAAAAGCATTCCGTATTGTGCCTCCCGGTCAGAGTTTTCCTCAACCCATTTTTGAAAACCTGCCTGGTAGTCTTCTTTCTTTTGATATGCGTTGAGAATATCCAGTCCCCTGATTTCTCCCCGCCATCTTTTCCATGAATTGGAAACGCTTGCATTTTTTGCTGCATATTTTATTCTCACCCCGCGGTCTTGCTCCATATATTTATCCATAATGTTCAGTTTATGGGTACGGATGTCAATCAGTCCGGGATAAACTTTCTCGGTAAGCATTTTCAGGTGGTAAGAGGGAACATACTGATAGGTGCTTCCGGGATATCCGAATACCATCGTAAAATCGCCTTCATCCACTCCTTTGAGAGAAACCGGAAAGTGACTGGCGGGTTTGTAAGGCTTATTGTCGGCATTATATTCTGCAGGTTTATTGTCCTCATTGGCATAAATGCGGAAGACTGAGAAATCACCGGTATGTCTTGGCCACATCCAGTTGTCGGTGTCACCGCCGAACTTTCCGATGGCTGATGGAGGAGCTCCCACAAGTCGCACATCTTTGAAAACTTCGTTGACAAACAGAAAGTATTGATTTCCATGAAAAAATGGCTTCACAGTTGCTGTAAAGTGGGTGTCTTTTAAAGCTTCCTTCTTGATTTTCTCAATATTCTTTTGAATGATTTTGTCCCGCTCTTTCATGGTCATGGTTTCATTCACGCCAACAAGAACACTGTCTGTTACATCTTCCATATATTTAAGAAAGGTAACCGTCATGTCGGGATTGGGTAACTCTTCTTGTTTTGACATGGCCCAGAATCCATCTGTCAGGTAATCATTCTCTACCGTACTGTGCGATTGGATGGCCGAATAACCACAATGATGATTGGTGATGATCAGCCCTTGATCAGAAATCAACTCAGCGGTGCAACCTCCGTTAAAGATCATGACGGCATCTTTCATACTTGCCTGATTGATGCTGTAGATGTCTTCGGCGGTCAGTTTAAAGCCCATTTCCTGCATCTCTTCGATGTTGTATTTCTCCAGAAGCAGCGGAATCCACATGCCTTCTTTGGCCGAAACGGAAAAAGCCAAATGAATGGAAATAATAATGAGTAATAGTTTCTTCATTTTATGATTGTTTTACGGTTTTTTGACTTGTTGAATTACAAATATCCATAAGTTTTCAGCCTCTGATCTCTATTATTTAACCATCAGCTTTCAACCTCCAATGTTCAAAATAAATATTTGGGGACTCGTAATGTTTTACTGTTTACGGGGCGGGTCAGAACTTTTCCAGTTCATCCAACAGCCTGGAAACCGGAAGTCCCATAACATTGAAATAGCTGCCGTCAATGCGTTCGATACCCACGATTCCAATCCACTCCTGAATACCATAAGAACCAGCTTTATCAAAAGGTTCAAAATGATCGATGTAATACTCAATTTGTTCCTGGCTGAGTGGTTTAAAATGTACGGTAGTAATGTCGGAGAATGCGCGTTCCTGATGTGCAGATTTGGCAACAACACCGGTAATCACGCGGTGTGAACGTCCCGACAGGGTGTTGAGCATGTGAATAGCATCTTTGCGATTCTCTGGTTTTCCGATCACCTGGTTGTCGATGGCCACAATGGTATCAGCGGTAAGGACTAGTTGATGTTCCTGCTTCCAGACATCTTCCCATGCATTTGATTTTAATTGGGCCAGGTAGAGGGCCACTTCATCAATATGCATGGCGGCAGGTATTTCTTCAGGAATATCCCGCCCCTTACCGATAGTGAATTTGATGCCGGATCTTTGGAGCAGATCGTGTCGCCGGGGAGAGCCGGAAGCAAGTGTAATATGGTAATTGTTCAGATTTTCAGGAAACATTCAAAAATTAATTTTCGAAATTAGACAAAGAAAGTCCGGGCCACCAAAATAAATAAAATTCCCATGAGCATGATAAGCTTACTTAGTCCGCTGGCTATGGTAAAGTCTTTCTTTGTTTTGGCATAAATCATCTTCAGGGCCAGGAGTAGATAGGGAACCGTCAGGAAAAGGAAGAAATAACCCCAGGAAATATAGCTTTCTCTGAGTTGAGGAACAAAAAACAGAATGATCCACAAAGCCGCAATGCTTGCAATGGAGAGGATAACCACAATGGTGCGGGAATAGTCGATGCCCATCTCCACTGGTAATGTACGGCAGCCGGCTTCTTTGTCGCCCTCCTCATCTTCCATGTCTTTGATGAGCTCGCGGGTGATGGTGCTGATGAAGGCAAAAAAGGCAAATCCTGTGGTCCAGAACCATGCGGTGGAGCATGCTTCGGAATGCAAAATGGCACTTCCATGCACGCGCGCCAGTGTGGCAAATTCGAGGGATACAACCACAAAAGGAACCAGTGCTGTAAGAAGGGCTATGGTGAGATTGCCTACCAGTACCTGTTTTTTAAGGGTAGTGGAGTAGTACCACAAGAGTCCCGGAATCACGATAAACATGAGGGCATAGTTTTCTTTACGCGTGATGTAAGCGAGGAACAACCCAATGAAAACACCAGTAATGGTAAAGATTACGTGCAAAAGTAAAGCAGTTCGCCGGGAAACCTGGCGGCCAACCACCACATTGTCCGGTTTATTGATGCGGTCAATTTTTACATCGAAATAATTATTAATGACATATCCCGAAGCAGCCAATAATACGGTTGATAAAACCAACAGGCCGAATCGAAGATCACTCAATTCAGGACTAACATCATAATAATTCAGTACCGGAACCAGCAAGCCATAGCGCAATAAGTATTGCATTAATACTATGATGATGAGGTTCTTGTAACGAATAAGATTCAGATATGCCATTGTTTTTAGTTTTGAGCTGATGAACTGTTGAGTTGATGAAGTGATGAGCATTCAGGATGGTATTATTTGTCCTACCCCTCATTCCACAATCTTTAACCCTCATACCTTTCTTACCAAGATAAATCATTGCCCCATTTTCCCTGAGCCCTCAGTACCTGCTCCATTACATCACGTACACAGCCTTCTCCTCCTTTGGCATGACTGATGTACTTGCAAAGTGATTTGATTTCTTCCACGGCGTCGGAGGGGCATACGGGAACGCCTACCTCCTTCATCACGGGATAGTCGGGGAGGTCATCACCCATGTAAAGGATGTTTTCGGGTTTCAAATCATATTTGGCAATCCAATCGTTAAATTCATTGATCTTATGTGAAGCGCCCATATATACATCAGGAACACCAAGATTGGTATATCTTTTATGAACCGATTCGGTGTTGCCTCCGGTGATGATGGCCACCGGATAACCCAGTTTTACTGCCAGTTGCAATGCGTAGCCATCCTTAATGTTCGCTGTTCGCATAGGTTCCCCTGAAGGGTGCAGCGGAATTACCTGCCATGACAAAACTCCATCCACATCAAAGGCAAATGCCTTTACTTTCATCAGGTCTTCTTTAAAATTGGTCATATTTTAGTTTCTTTTTAACGATTATCAAGTTTCTTGTTCGGGGCCATTAATATTCCGGGACTGCAATGTCAGGCGAAAATAACAATTTATTCCCGTTTGTGGTATTTTAATATGTCATTGCTTATCAACCGGTATATTTCTCTGAGTGAAGGATTGTTTTCCAGTCGCTGCAGATGTTTTTCCATAACTTCTTTGTCATTTCTGATTGCCGGGCCTGTTTGGGCCTCCCGGGGGGACATGTATAGTATTTTTTGTGTGGTCTCCTTAATTAGCGGAGTCAGGTATTTGAACGAAAGACCACCGCTTTCCAGCAGGTCGGCCGACAAACTGTAAAGATGGTTCACAAAGTTGCAGGAAAGAACGGCCGCAATGTGCAGAGTGGCACGGAGGGCGGAATTGGCCCGGCTGACTTTTTCGGAAAGGATACCAGCCAGCTTAAGCAGCTTTTGAGTGGTTTCTTCATCGCTTCCTTCAATAAGGAAAGGAACATCATTGTAATCTATTTCTCTTTCTTTGCTAAGTGTTTGAAATGGATAGAAAACACCATTTTTTTTGAACCTGGAAAGGACTTCCATGGGAATACTTCCCGCAGTGTGTGCGACAATCCCGTCAAAATCGGGAAGTGAATGGGCGATTTCGGGAATGGCATCATCAGAAACCGATATCAGCCACAAGTCGGCAGTGTCATCCGCTTCCTTTAAATCAGAAATGGCCTGAATGTGTTTTGGCAGTGCCAGCTCTTCTGCATTTTCCTGCGATCGGCTGTAAATCTGCCGGATTTCAATACCCGATTCGGTGAGCGCTTTTGCAAGATGGGTTCCAACATTTCCCGTTCCCAACAGTACTACAGATGTAATATTGACCATAAATAAATCAGCATTTTTATAAAACACTAATTTACGGGAAATTTTTATGATGTTTTAGAAAAAAGAAAAAAGGCCACCCAAAGGTGACCTTAGCTATTTTAAATGGTTCAACATTGCCTCTTTTAATACAGGGCATCATCATCGTCATCACTATAGAGGTCGTCGAAACCCCTGTACTCTCTGTCGCTAAGCACAAATTCATTCATCTCTTCCAATTCATCCAACTCATCGTAGATGGATGGTTTTTTGGATCTTTTACTTTTGGTTACTTTGGCTCCCGATTTTTTTGGTTTTTCGAAAGCATCGAAATCGTCATTGTGCTTTTTGGGCAGCTTCCTGGATTTCATGATTCAATTCTCAATTAAATGAATTAATAATAATTAAAGATTTCTTAAGTGCCTTTATTGTTGGCTTTTGTGAGAACGTTGAAACAAGTTTTATCTATTAAATAGTACCTTATTTCATTAACTAAAATAGTGAATTTTGATATGGTAATACACCCCTGTCAAAAAAAACGGCAAAAAAATCACTTTTTTGCCGTTTTTTTATTTGTCTAATAAATAGTTGGTTAGTTGATGTTGATATGCTTGTTTTTATTTTGAAATAGCAGAAATAATTGTTAATTGTAATTTATGTATTACAAAAATTATTCGTCAATTTGTCTTACCACCAATTGACCTGACCAGAAAGCGGAAATTTCTACTAATTCATCCTTTTCTATAAACCCTTCGGAAGCTCTGGCATCATATATTTTACCTTCCACTTCAACTCTTCCCGAAGGACGAAGAACCGTAAAGGCTTTTCCTGTCTTGCCAACAAGTTTTTTCATTTCAGCATCAATGCTTACATAGCCCTCTTCAATTGGCTGACTGGTCTGAAGGGCTAGTTTGGAAAAAGGGCCGGAAGAAGTGGTGAGAATTTTCTGACTGAGCCAGATGCTTAGGATGAAACCCCCAAAGATTCCGGAAAAAACAGTTAACAGCGCTGTGAAGAATGCTGTGGTGTCCACAGGAGAGAAATCGAAGGTGGTATTCTCCAGTAGACTCAGGATGAGTCCTGTGAGTGCCAGTATTATGCCGGAAATTCCGGCGATACCAAAGCCGGGAATGGCAAATATTTCCACCGCTATCAGTGCCACTCCGATAATGAAAATCAGAATTTCCCAGTTGGCAGCTAACCCGTCGATGTAGAGTGGCGCAAAATAGAGGATCGCTGCTGCCACTGAAACGGCAAGGGGGAACCCTATTCCTGGTGATTGTAGCTCAAAGTACAGCCCTCCAATAATGAGTAATACCAGAATTCCCTGCAATACCGGGCTGGTAAGAAATCCTTTCAGCCCAGCATAGAAGGAGGGTTCGTAAGTCTCCATTTGGTAGGGTTTGAGTTCCAGCTTTTCGATTACTTCATCAACCGATTCGGCAGTTCCTTCACAAAAATCCAGTTCAATGGCTTCCAGGGCAGTCAGCGTGAGTACTTTTCCGGTATCAATAACTCCTGGAATATAAACTCTTTCATCGACCATTGCTTCGGCTATTTGCGGATCCCGAACCCATTTTATAATGGTGTCAGTAGGGGTGATGATGGTGTCTTTCCCGTGTGACTCGGCAGTGGAGCGTATTGTGGAGCGCATATATGACTGATACTTGTCGGGCATTTGTTCGCCGGTCTGGTTGACTACAGTGGCAGCCCCCATATTGGCTCCGGGACGCATGTAAATACTGTCACAGGCAATGGATATCAAGGCGCCGGCGCTTGCGGCATTGTTGTCGATGAATATATGCACCGGTATTTTACTGTTGAGAATCCGTGTTCTGATGGAGTCGGCAAAAAGCACCTGGCCCCCGTAAGTGTTGAGGTGAATCAGTATGGCATCGGCATTCATTGCTTCTGCTTCATCAAAGGCATTTTGGGTATGTACCCAACTGGTACTGTTGATTTCACTGAAGATCCTGAGACGATAAATCAGATTTTCAGTTTCGTCACTGGTTTGGGATTTCAGAACAGAGCCAAGCAATACCAGGACAACGAACAGGGAGAATAGCTTTCGCATAGTATTATGAGTAATAGTCTGTAAAAAAAATAATTGAAATTAGAATTTACTAAGTTAAAAAAAAGGTCCTCACTTAGCCTGAATAATTTGTGGATTTTCTTTGTGAGTTTCTTATCCCTGCTTCTCCTGATGGCAATACACGACAGGTATACCCCTTCCACTACTGACTACAAACTACAAACTAAATTACTTATCTGCGCCAGAAACGGGGATAGATCTTCTTCATCTTTCCCTGCCATCTTTCCCGGGCCAGTTCCTGCATGTCTGCATAAGTGTCGGTTTCGTCTACTATTTCGCGGCCAATGAGGGTTTCAATGATGTCTTCGAGGGTGACAATTCCTTCCATTGCGCCATATTCGTTGACTACAAGGGCTGTATGTTCGTTTTCGGAAATCATTTCTTCAAAGAGTTGCCTGAGATTCATAGCTTCCGGAATCATTTTTATCTTTCTTTCAATACGATGGAGCGGGTTTGTACCATTTCCCCTTGCTACCGATTCCAGCACATCAGCCTTGAGTACGTAGGCTTCTGTGTCATCAATGTTTTTCTTAAATACCGGAATTCGGCTGTATTCCAGGTATTCCTTGTGGTCGATGAATTCTGCTGAGGTCATATTTCTCGGACAGGCAACGACGACTGTACGAGGGGTCATAATTTCTTTCACCCGCATCATATCCAGACGCATTGCGTTGAGAATGATATTTCCTTCATCCTTGTTCAGAATTCCCTCTTTGGCACCAATTGACGACATGGCTTCAATCTCTTCGCGGCTAACGGTTGAAGGATGCTTACTTTTGGGCATGAGTTTGGTGATCAGTTCCGAAAAAATTACCAGTGGATAGGCGATAATCATCAGGACACGGATGGTGTAACCGGCCGGAATGGCTAAGTTGCGCCAAAAAGTGGCACCAATGGTTTTGGGAATTATTTCTGAAAGAATGAGAATCAATAGCGTAAGAACTGCTGAAATCACTCCAAACCACGCTTCTCCAAACACTGAAACCGCCTGTGCGCCAACTCCGGCGGCACCCACTGTGTGGGCTATTGTATTGATGGACAAAATCGCAGAAATGGGGCGGTCGATGTTGTTTTTTAAGTTGGAAAACAACTGCGCTCCTGTTATATGCTGCATCTTCTTAATCTCGATGTAGGAGGCTGTTGTTGAGAATAAAACCGCTTCCAGAATAGAACAGAGAAAAGATACACCAAGTGCAAGAATTAAGTATAAAATCAGTAATGTCATTGCTGCTTTTATTTGTCAGTATTTTTGCTG
>DHQK01000004.1:0-815 GCA_002411085.1 Marinilabilia sp. UBA5340
AAGAACCGTAGTTTTTAGAGCGAAAGCTGACTCAGTCTTGACTTATTGCGTTTAGTGAGAAATATCAAGCTTGCTTGAATATTGTCGAACGTAGCAAATAATCATGATAATATTTTCTTTGCCTACTTTCTTGTCTTGATACAAGAAAGTAGGTCAGGGTTTAAGGGATGAAATCCCTTTTAAATTTTTTTGAACATAAATAACGACTACAGATATGAAGAAACAACAATTAGTATTTATCCTGGCACTCTTGTTTACTACCATGGTGAGTTTTGCCTGTTCGGATGATGACAATGAAGAGTCGGTTGACAATGGCAAGGAGGAAGAAGAGACTGAGATCCCTGAATTGCCGGCATTTATCAAAGGCCTGGATCTTTCGTATGTCAACCAGGTGGAAGATCATGGAGGTATATATAAGAAAGAAGGTGTTGCTGCCGATCCCTTTGAGGTTTTGAGTGAAAAAGGAGGAAATCTGGTACGGGTTCGTTTATGGCACAATCCTTCCTGGGTAAAAGATATTTATGGAGAAGCAACTCCTGTTTACAGTGGATTAGCCGATGTCGCCGCAACGATAGAGCGAGCCCACCAAAATGGCATGGCGGTTTTACTGGACTTTCATTACAGTGATACCTGGGCAGATCCCGGACATCAGGATGTACCTGCAGCCTGGAAGAATATCACCAGTCTGAATGTCTTGACAGATTCTGTGTACAACTATACTTATGAAACACTTTCTTACCTGAAAGAGAAAAGCCTGTTGCCACAAATGGTGCAGATAGGTAATGAGACCAATCCCGGAATGATGACCACAAATA
>DHQK01000004.1:1207-6541 GCA_002411085.1 Marinilabilia sp. UBA5340
AACAAAGGAAATGTACATGACTTTGAGATCATGGGATTCTCCTACTATCATATCTGGCATACGACTGTTGCATTTAATCAGTTACCGGTTTTGGTGTCCGATCTAAAATCGACGCATGGTAAAGATCTCCTGGTAATGGAGACAGCTTATCCTTTTACTATAGAATATGATGATAACTACGGAAATATTTATTCTTCAGAAACAGCTCCTCTGGAAGGCTTCCCATACACTATTGAAGGGCAAAAGCAATACCTGACAACCCTTTCTCAGAATATGGCCAACGCAGGTGCCATTGGGGTTATTTACTGGGAACCGGCCTGGATCTCTTCCGGAATGAAAGATTTGTGGGGAACCGGATCCAGTTGGGAGAACTGTGCACTTTTCGATTTTGACGGCAATGTCACCGAAGCCGCAGATTATCTTGATGTAAACTATTAATATCAATAAAGAATATGCTGAAACGAGCACTTTTGATGACCATAGGAGTTCTGGCGCTTGCTTCGTGCCGGAACAATTCCGACTATTCAGGTTTTGATCAACGCGCCAATTTGTTTAATGCAAACTGGCAGTTTATTCAGGATTCTGAAGTAAACGATGTAAATAAATTAAGCTCAGGTGATGCTGATATCAGGTGGGAGCAGGTTTCTCTTCCGCATACAGCAGCAGTGGAACCTCTGGTGATAAAAGATCAACAGTGGCAGGGAACCAGTTTTTACCGGAAGACATTCACGGCTCCTGATATTTTGAAAGAGAAACATGTGGCCTTAAAGTTTGAAGGGGCCATGCAGGTAGCTGATATTTTCCTCAATGGAGAAAAGCTGATGACACATCAGGGAGGATACCTGCCTTTCTATGTTGAACTGAGTGAACACTTGAAATACGGGAAAGAGAATGTATTACTTGTGCGACTCAATAATGAGGACAACGAACTGGTTCCTCCGGGCAAACCCATAGCCGATCTTGATTTCAATTGGTTTAGCGGTATTTATCGCAATGTGTGGCTGATGGTCAAGGAGAAGGTACATGTTACCGATCCTGTTGGAGCTAACCGCGTTGCCGGAGGTGGTATTTTTGTGACTTATTCTGATGTTTCGGACGAGAAAGCCACTGTGAATGTTAAAGTGGATGTGGATAATCAGCGCCAAAAACCTGCTGATATTGGTTTGAGCGTAAAAATGAACGATGCTGACGGGAATGTGATAACAGAGCAAATCGTTGCTGTGCAGAATGTGGAAGCCATGACCAATCAAGTTTTCCAGACTTCATTTGATGTTGATGAGCCTGCTTTATGGTCCCCCGATTATCCTCATTTGTATGATCTGACCGTAGAAGTGCTGGAAAATGAAAGAGTGGTGGATTCTGTTTCCGAAACCATTGGTATCCGGACTTTTTCCTGGACAGCCGGTCAGTTTTATCTCAATGGCGAACCCTTGTTTTTGAGAGGAACCAATCGCCATCAGGAATATCCGTACATTGGTTATGCCTTGTCGGACAATGCCAATTACCGCGATGCTTACAAAATAAAACAGGCCGGATTTAATTTTGTGCGCTTGTCACATTACCCGCATTCCCGGTCGTTTATGAGGGCTTGTGATGAGCTCGGGCTTTTGACGATGGATGCCATTCCCGGCTGGCAGTTTTTCGGCAATGAGGTGTTTCAGGACAATGCCATTCAGGATGTGCGCAATATGGTTCGCCGTGATCGCAACCATCCTTCAGTGGTGATTTGGGAAGCCTCACTTAACGAATCGGGGATGACCCGGGAGTTTATGCAGCGTGCACATAACGCTGTCCATGAGGAATACCCGCATGACGATACTTATACCTGCGGATGGATTGACGATGTCTATGACGTCTATATTCCTGCCAGACAGCATGGGAAACCGCCTCATTACTGGAATCGCTATGATAAGGAGAAGTCCATCTTAATTGCCGAGTACGGCGATTGGGAGTATTATGCTCAAAATGCCGGGTTTAACCAGAAAGCGTTTGAAGATCTTACTTCAGAAGAGCGTAACTCACGTCAGTTACGTGGATTCGGCCAAAAGCGGCTGGCGCAGCAGGCCCTCAATTATCAGGAAGCCCATAACAGCAATTTGCAAGGGCCTGCCGTCGGAGATGCCAACTGGCTGATGTTCGATTATAACCGTGGCTATGCTCCTGATCTGGAAGCGTCCGGTATTATGGATATCTGCCGGTTGCCCAAGTTTGCTTTCTATTTCTACAAGAGCCAGGCAGATATTAAGCCTGAAGTTAGCCAGGAGTTTTACGGGCCATTCATCGAAATTGCCAATTTTTATAATGATCCTTCTTTTTCGGAAGTAAAAGTGTATAGCAACTGCGAAGAAGTGGAACTCTTTGTAAACGGGAAGTCTGTCGGTCGGCAAAAGCCTGATAGTGATCGTATCAGCTCCCACCTCAAACATCCCCCTTTTACCTTTCATCTCAATGGTTTTGAACCTGGTGAATTGACTGCAAAAGGATATGTGGCCGGGCAGGAAATGGCAGAAACCATCAGACGTACTCCGGAACAAGCCGCACAACTAAATCTTTGGATCGACGAAAGCGGTCGTCCTTTGGAGAAAGGGCAGAATGATGTGGTTTTCCTGTATGCTTCTGTTACGGATGCGAATGGCACAATACTTCCGGAAGCTACAAATAACGTTACTTACTCAGTGGAAGGGGATGCTGAATTGATTGGTGCAAACCCGGTGAGTGCAGAAGCGGGCATTGCTACTATACTCCTGAAAGCCGGAGATCAGGGAGGTGTCATTACCATAAAGGCATCGGCCAACGGGCTTGCTGCTGAACCGCTCACGGTAGAAGTACCATAATAACGTCCTGTTAAAATGGATTCCTGTAAAATGGATTCCTGTAAAATGGATTCATGAATCCATTATACAAGAACCCAATATTTAAAAACCAAACAACTATGAATATGAAAAATCTGCGATTACCAAAGAAAAAACCGGTCGCATTGCTATTGTTATGGCTTTTTGCCACCCTGGCAATTGCTCAGCAAAAGACCATTACCGGTACCATCGTTGACGGGGAGACCAATGAGTCACTTCCCGGTGTTACGATTCTTATTGATGGCACCCAAACGGGAACCATTACGGATGCTAATGGACAATTTACCATTCAGGCTTCCGAATCCGATGTGTTGCGCATATCCTATATCGGGTATGAAACCCAAATGATTGAAGTGGGTGACCGGAGCCGTCTGGATATTACTCTGATGCCCGATGTGATCAGCTTTGATGAAGTGGTGGTCATTGGCTACGGGCAGCAACGCAAGGGAGATCTTACAGGTGCTGTGTCCAATGTGAACAGCAAGGACTTTCAGAAGGGAATTATCAGTTCTCCTGAGCAATTGATCAACGGAAAAGTTTCGGGGGTACAGATTATGTCAAAGAGTGGATCGCCTTCTGCGGGGAACTCTATTCGGATTCGGGGCGGTGCTTCTCTTAATGCCAGTAACGATCCGCTGATTGTACTGGACGGTGTGCCATTGGAGTCAGGCGGAATCAGTGGAAATGACAATAACTTTCTGAGTCTGATCAATCCCAATGATATTGAGAGCATGACGGTATTGAAGGATGCCTCCTCGACCGCGATTTATGGATCCAGAGCATCCAACGGAGTCATTCTTATTACTACCAAAAAAGGGACCGGAGATGATTTGAAGATTACTTTCAGTACGACCAATTCCCTGCAGGCGAAAACCAAACTTGCGGATATGCTTTCCACCGGGGAATTCAGAAATGTCGTGAATCGTGACGGTTCGCCGGCTCAGCAGGCCTTGTTGGGAGATTACAATACCGACTGGAACGATGAAATATACCAGTTGGCTTTTGGTACCGACAATAACCTTAGTTTTTCAGGGCAACTGAAAGATGTTCCATTCCGTTTTTCTCTGGGTTACTACAATCAGGATGGTATTGTAAAAACCGATAACGCAGAGAGAATGACTGGTAACCTGACCGTTTCGCCTTCATTCCTGAATGATGATCTGAAAGTGACTTTGGGAGTTAAAGGAGCCTTGAATAAAAATACTTTTGCACAAACAGATGCAATATGGGGGGCAGCGACTTTTAATCCTACCATCCCCGTGTATTCAGGTGCTGATACTTTTGGCGGCTACAACGAGGCCATTGATGGTTCGGGTATTCCGGTGACTTCTGCGGTTATTAATCCGGTAGGACTGTTAAACCAAAATTCTTCTACCAGTGATGTGGGACGGGTGATTACCAATTTGGATGCTGAGTACCGACTTCCATTTTTGCCTGAAATGAAGGTGCATGCCACTCTTGGATATGATTATGCCAAAGGAGAGGGTGAGATTTTTGTGCCTGCCGAAGCAGCCGAATTCTATATGACCAATGGACGGGATTACTCGTATGGCCCTGAGGAAAAAGAAAACCGCCTGTTGACAACTTACCTTAACTATAACAAGAACCTGGAAAACATCAATAGTACTGTAGATGTAACGGCAGGTTATGATTATCAGTACTGGAAGAGCACCGAACCCTTTTATGAAGAGCTGAATGTGAACGGTGAGGTGCAGAAGTCCATTGCCGCCTCGGATCAGCGACATGCACTGATTTCTTACTACGGACGATTGAATTATACGTTTGCATCGCGCTACATGCTTACTGCTACAATCCGCCAGGACGGAACATCCAGATTTAGTGAAGATACCCGTTGGGGTACTTTTCCTTCGGTAGCCCTGGGATGGCGATTGTCGGAGGAGTTCTTCCTGAAAGATATTGACGTACTGAGCAATCTGAAGTTGCGTGCAAGTTATGGTATTACAGGCCAGCAGGAAGGAATTGGAAACTATAATTATCTGCCTGTTTATACTATCAGTCAGACGGGTGCCCAGTACATCTTTGGAGATCGTCCGGTGAATACCTATCGTCCCGAAGCTTACGTTTCCGATTTGAAATGGGAAACTACCAGGGCTTACAACTTCGGACTTGATTTTGGGTTCTTCAACAATCGCTTGTCTGGTTCTGCAGAATACTACACACGGGAGACAGAAGACCTTTTGGCCACAGTGCCTTCTCCGGCAGGCACCAATTTCGACAAAAGCATTCTTACCAATGTGGGGAATGTGGATAGCGAAGGTTTCGAAGTTAGCCTGAATGCAGTGGCTGTTGACAATGCTCAGTGGACCTGGGATCTCACATTCAACGCTGCATGGCAGACACAGACCATTAAAAATCTGTCCATAATTAAAGGAACAGAGATTACCAGTACTTCTATTGGTCCTACCATCGACAGTTATTATTTTCAGGTGCTGACAGAGGGTTATGAGCCTTATATGTTTCA
>DHQK01000004.1:6835-9320 GCA_002411085.1 Marinilabilia sp. UBA5340
GCCGATTTGAATAATGATGGCGAGATCAATTCGGAAGATTTGTATCGCTACAATTCTCCTGCTCCGGATTATATTTTGGGTTTCAGTACTTCTTTGAGGTATCGTAACTGGACTTTGAGCACCAGTCTCAGAGCCAACATAGGTAACTACGTCTATAATGGAATGGCCATGAATACCGGAGCACTGGGAACCATGTCCTACAACGCTTATCAACTCAGTAATCTGAACAAGAGTTACCTGGAGACCGGATTTCAGAGTCGTCAGTATTTATCAGATTACTACGTGGAAAATGCCTCTTTTCTCAAAATGGATAACCTCACTTTAGGGTATAACTTTGGAAAAGTGACCAACTGGCTCAATGTGAATGCTACTGCAATGGTACAAAATGTATTTACCATCACAGAGTATTCCGGCGTTGATCCGGAAGTGCCGGAGGGAATGGATCTTTCTTTTTATCCCCGCCCCCGCATTTTTTCTTTGAGTGTTGGACTGGAATTTTAATTATTAAAGGAGTTACGTTATGAGAAAGATAATATATACACTTTGGATACTTTCGGTTGGGGCTTTCTTCGGATGTACCGATGACCTGAATCAGTATCCTGAAATAGAAGAGACCTCCGAGTCAGTTTATGCCAATCCGGATAATTACATTTCGGCCCTGGCCAAGTGCTATGCTTCCTTTGTTACTGCCGGACAGGAAAAAGGCGGAGGAGACGAAGACCTTAGCAGCAATAACGGGTATGACTATATGCGTTGTTATTTCAATGTTCAGGAAGCAGGAACCGACGAATTGGGTTCTACCTGGATTGAGGGTGATAACATTGGCGACCTCACTTTTCTCACCTGGGATGCCAACGACCCCTGGGTGGCGGATATGTACTACCGTTCTTATTATTCCATCTCTTTGTGCAACGAATTTCTGAAGAACAGTACGGATGAGCGTATTGCAGGATTTACTGATGCAGAGCAGTCGAAAATCAGGACTTACCGTGCTGAAGCCAGATTCCTGAGGGCATTGGCTTACTTTCATGCATTAGACTTGTTTCACGATGTTCCTTTTGCGGATGAGGAATTGATTGGTAGTTCTTCTTTACCAGAGGAATATCAGGCTTCTGATATGTTTGAATTTCTTGAAAATGAATTGATTGAGTGTAGCGGGAATATGACCGAAGCTGGCAGCTGTGAGTATGGACATGCACCACAAACAGCAGCATGGATGTTACTCTCACGTTTGTATCTCAATGCTGAAGTGTACGAAGCAGGCCCGCATTATGAAGAGGTTAAGACTTATACTCAAAAGGTTATTGATGCAGGTTATGAGCTGGAACCAGATTACGGTAAGCTCTTCAATGCTGATAATCACAAGCGTGTAGGCCCCGGCAACGAAATTATCTGGCCTCTTGTGGTGGATAGTAAGAATGTAATGTCCTGGGGTGCTACCACTTATCTGGTTTGTGGAGCTGTGGACACCGACTATGGTGCTCCTGCTGATACGATAGGTGTTGCCAGTGCCTGGAGTATGTTCCGTATTCGTGGAGAGATGCCCGCTTTGTTTGAAATGGAAAATGATTCGCGTGCCATGTTTTATACCGATGGACAAAGTCAGTATATGGATGGTGGCGTAGATGACCGGAGTGGAGGTTACTTTGTACTGAAATGGAGCAACCGGACTGATGCCGGTGAGGCTTCATCAAATACTCAAAACGATGGTGTGGATACAGATTTCCCAATGTTCCGTCTGGCTGATGCTTATCTGATGTATGCCGAAGCAGCGGCACGCTCAAACAGCGATTTGGGTACTGCTCTGAGTTATGTCAACGAGCTTCGTTCTATCCGCAATGTGGCAGAGGTTTCGGAAAATGATCTGACAGCGACTACCGAAGGCATTCCATATAAGTTTTTCCTGGATGAGCGGGGACGCGAACTTTATTGGGAGGCAGTGCGACGCACAGATCTTATCCGGTTTGATGCATTTACTTCCAACAAATACATCTGGCAATGGAAAGGTGGCGTTAAAGACGGGATGGCTGTGAATGAGAAGTATAATATTTATCCCATTCCGGCAACGGAGCTTTCCGCTAATCCTAATTTGTCAAACGAAAATTACTAACCTTTAAATTGGTAAGACAATGCAAAATATAAAAACATATATAGGGGTCTTTTTACTCTTTTTGCTGGTTTTGGGCTGCGAAAAGGAAGGAGACAAGATTTATCTGTCAGGACTTGAGGCTGCTGATCTCTCAGTTTCGGGTTCTGAGTTGGTCTTAACAATTGAAAATTCAGACCTTCAGGTGCTCAGTTTCTCCTGGCAATCGGGAGAGCTTTCTGTGAGCAATGATACAATGGGGGTGGCTTCCGGTTTGCCGGGAATGACCGTTGAGGTTTCCGCATCTTCTGATTTTTTGCAGTTTACAGAGTTGCAAGGCACCGGAAATCAATTGGCGCTTACAGGAGCCCGGCTCAATGCTTTGGCCAAGGATGCCGG
>DHQK01000004.1:9627-9766 GCA_002411085.1 Marinilabilia sp. UBA5340
TGGATCCGGTTTACAGCAATGTTATTTCTGTTGATGTCACGCCTTTTGTGATTGATATGTCGATACTCTATCTTCTTAATCCTGCCCAGGATGATACTTTGGCGATGATTTATTCTCCGGAAGAGAATGGTGAGTATGC
>DHQK01000198.1:0-428 GCA_002411085.1 Marinilabilia sp. UBA5340
CCTTCGGTAACCCCTCCTGCCGGAGCAAAAATGTAATAGTAACCATCGTGTTTGTAAAACTTAGCCCCTTCCACAGTAGGATTGTCATTATGACCATCGAAAACCATCACGGGTTCTCCGATAAGGCTCATTCCATCAGGCGTCATCTCCTGAACCATTAGTACTGATTTTAGGCCGGCACGACTCCCGGCAAAGGCATGTGTCAGGTAAGCCCGGCCATCATCATCCCAGAGCGGGCAGGAATCGATAAGTCCTTTCCCGGCCTTCACCAAATAGGGCTTGCTCCATGGCCCGTGCGGATCTTCGGCTTTAAGCATATAAATGCCAAAATCGGGATCGCCATAGAAAATATAAAACTCACCATCATGAAACCTGATGGACGGCGCCCAGACACCATTCCCGTGCTGAGGTACTGAGAAGTGATCTTC
>DHQK01000198.1:632-5337 GCA_002411085.1 Marinilabilia sp. UBA5340
CTGAGAAGTGATCTTCGGGATATTGAACAGACATCGCATGACCAATCAAATCCCAATTGACAAGATCTTTGGAATGCAAAATGGGTAATCCGGGCACACAGTTAAAGCTCGAAGCCGTCATATAGTAATCATCCCCTTTACGACAAACATCCGGATCGGAATAATCGGCGTGAATGATAGGATTCTTGTAGGTTCCGTCACCCTGATCAGCAACCCATACTTCTGAAACAGGCCTATTCTGAGCTTGAACAATGGGAAAAGCCATCATCAAAATTGCCAGTGATTGGAGTCGTTTGTTCATTATACTTTGTTTTAATTTTTTAATTGCTTAAACACTTAAAAGGTTCAGAATTGGGACTGAAGGCTCAATGTTAGGATTTGGAGGTTAGAGACTGGAAGTTAGAGGTTGATAAAATAGCTGTTAGTTCTTAGCTCAGCTGTTTGCTCAAAGTTTAAGTTTAGGATACATCCATAAATAAAACTCAGAACAATTCGCAATTTCCTCTCCCAAAACAGAACTCAAAATCCTGAACTCAAAACACTTCTATAACCCCAGTTATCATCTCTGGAAAGTATATTTTGGGGAGTGTATTTTTCCGCTTCTTCATCGGTTAGCTGATGAGACCAGGGCACACGCTCTCCAGTATTTGCTCCGGGGCCATAAGAATTAAATTCGGCATAAAATGCCGTTTTTTCTTTGTCTTTACTGCCCCAATTGTGCCATCCTTCAGGTTTAATGTGTTTGTCAAGAAAACAATTCACAAAAACGGTCTGCGCATAAGGTCGCCAGGGACGTCCCAGATAAAATGAATTTTCCGGAGCATCTCCTGTTATGCGACAGTTAATGAAAACAAACCCATATTCATTATCTTCTTTTGTTGAAGCCGCAGTAACATATCCATGGTCTTTACAGAATATTTCACATTCATCAAAAACAGCCGTTGACCAACCAAATATGAAATCCACAGTCCCTTCGATATAGCAGTTTTTATAATATTGCCGGCTGTTCTCTCCATGGGGATACAGCGTATCCTGGTTTCCTAGAAACCGGCAGTTTTCAAACACGACCCGATCTCCGTCGATTCGAACCGCAACCGCCTGTCCGACAAGCCCGGCTGAATTTTCGAAGGTAATATTGCGTGCTGTAAAATCATCTCCGAACACAAAAAATCCCGAAGAACCGGTAGTGCCCATCTCCTCTCCAAATTGATTCAATTTGGAGGCATAATCATCATTGGTGATAATGGTCTTATGTTTATCTTCTCCAATAAAAGTCACATTGTTTTTTGAAGCCGGAAGCACCAGCTTTTCTTTATACGTCCCATTTTTAATAAAAATAGTAGTGCGTTGTTTCCTAAAATCAGGGACTGCATCAATTGCTTCCTGAACTGCATAAAAGTCTCCGGAGCCATCGGAAGCAACAGTGAAGTCCTGAGCCGGTGCCATACTCGCAAACAGCAGTCCGATTAATGTTAAAATCCATTTATTCTTCATTGTTGAATTGCTATGCGGATAAAACTCATCCCTATTCAAAAAATAATTTCATATTCTCATTTGATTGTTTTATTCCTCAAAACCCGCCTTCTCTGGTCCGGGGATGATTATCCATCTGGCTACGAAGTAACTCTATAGCTTTCAAATATTCGGGTTCAGGATGGATTTGATAAAGATTAATCAAGAAGCGTCCGGGGCTTACCCTGTCTATATTATAATCAGACAGTTTATAAGTCAGAATTTCGCCCGAATTCATCACCATCGTATCGGCAAATCCTTTTACATATCTGAGGTAATTCTTATCACCTGTTTCCTCAAAAAGAGCCAGATGAGCATTCATCATCAAACCATGGGTATATTCCCATTTAGGTTTTTCCCGAAAGTCGATCATCCATCCTTCAGGATTTCTCTTAATATCAGAATCTGCCATTTTTTTAGCATATTCCACAGGAGAAATCTTTCCCTCTTTTTGGCTGTACTGGCAAGAACCAACCAGGACAGTCAGTAATAAAAGAACAATGCTTGCTGCTAATCTAACCATAATGAAACAACACTTAAAAGGCAACATTGCGCCCTGTATAATTTGAATATATTAATCTAACCTGCTTTATTCATTATTAATCTATTCCAATGCTCAACTACCGGCGAAATACAAGTGTCCTTGTCAAATTTGATTTGAAAATAGTTCACTATTTACTGCTTCAAATTTGCCTGCGGTTTCTTGTATTTCTCGATACTTGAACATTTCATCACGAAGATCCATGACTAAATCAGGCTAAGAAAAAACAAGCCTTCTCAGGAGCACCGGGAGCATTGAATATATTTCAAACTCCCTATATACTCCTATCCTTCACCCTCTTTTACAATTTTAGTAATCTTTGGCGTTTTCAATGGGTTACAAAATGACCAATAATGGGTAGATATTGACTGAAACAGGGTGGTAATTTTATCAAATACCGAAAAACAACAAATAATTCTTTTCAAACGCTATATTCAGTTTTTGAAAGGATACTATCACACCCTGTCATTCACCAAATTTTAACATCTAAGAACACTCAAAAAATTTTTCTCTCTCCTTTTTCATGAAAAAAAACACCCTCTTACTCAAAGAAATTTGGTTGCATACCACAATCCCCTAATTTTGTATAAAACAAAATACATGTTCTTTAACCTAACTTCACTCCTTGATGAAAAACTTTTGGATCCCTACCCGCATTGTAACTGTTCTTTTTTTGACCGCACTGTTTTCTCTTCATGTATCCTCTCAAAACAAGACTACTTTAAAAAACTTACCCCCCATTAACTACTCCAATATTGATCCACAAGTTTTAGAGCCGGGAAAATTCAGGGTAAAATTCAAGTTTGCTGCAGAAGAGCATTTATCAACTCCAAAGCAGCTGAAAAGCCAATCCGGAATAGCTGTTACAGGAATCACAGAGATCGATGCACTCAATCGACTGTTTGGCGTATCAAAAGGTAAAGCGCTCCTTTCCGATCTCTACAGTTCACCGCTAAAGTCAGCGAACATCCAATCCGAAAAACATAAAAAATATGGGTTGCACCTATGGTATGAGTTTGAAGCAAAACCAGATGCAAACCTTTCAGAACTCATTGAGCGATACAAAAAAAACAAATACGTTGAAACCGTAGAGCCGGTATTCAAAATTGTACCTGTTTTACCTGTTAAAAGTCCCCAAAATCAAGGAATAAACAATCAGTCACACCAACTTTCCTGGCTTCCTGACGATGAAATGTTTTCCAGTCAGTGGCATTACAACAACACAGGACAAAACGACGGGCTGGAGGATGCTGACATTGACTTGCCCGAAGCATGGGAAATAACTCAGGGAAATCCTGAAGTTATTGTGGCTGTAATTGATCAGGGTGTGGATTTCAACCACCCTGATTTAGCCGGAAATATGTGGCCAGAAATCGGGCCCGAAGGAACATCTACTTACCCGGGAGAACATGGCACCCACGTTGCCGGTACCATTGCAGCTATGAATAACAACGGAACCGGAGTATCAGGAATAGCCGGTGGCAGTGGAAACAATGATGGTGTGCGCATAATGAGCCTGGATCTCTTCAACGGGCAGCATGGTATGTCTACCCTGGAAATGAATGTTTGGGCGGCTGACAATGGTGCAGCTATCTCTCAGAACAGCTGGGGATACATGGGGCCGGATTATTACAACCAATCAGATCTTGAGGGAATTATCTATTTCAATGAAAACGGAGGCGGCGATGTAATGGATGGAGGAATTACCTTCTTTGCCGCCGGAAACGACAGCGATAACGGCAACTGGTACCCCGGATGTTTCGAACAAGCCATCGCAGTTGCTGCCACCAATAACAACGATCAGGTCTCCTATTACTCCAATTACGGAGATTGGGTGGATATCGCAGCGCCAGGAGGAGAAACCACTCATGCATACGAAGGGGGCGTGCTGAGTACAATCACCAATGAGAGCTATGATTATTTTCAGGGAACATCCATGGCCTGTCCCCATGTTTCCGGAGTTGCAGCACTGGTTCTCTCCATGGCTCCGGGATGGTTTACCAACGAACAGCTGGCCGAAATCCTCCTTTCATCCACTGATGACATTTACACAAACAACCCCGGTTATGAAGGACTTCTGGGAACAGGACGTCTGAATGCTTATCAGGCACTTGAGAAAGCACAGGAATATATGGGAAATGTAAAAAACCCAACTTCTTTCGTTGCCCATGCTACCAGTGAATCAGAAATCCAAATTGAATGGAATCTCAATGAAAATGCCAATCAGGTAATGCTTGCAATGTCCACAGAAGATGAATTTGGAGATCCGGTGGACGGAACTACTTACACTGCAGGTTCTGCATTAACCGGTGGTGGCACCATTCTTTACAATGGCACTGATTTAACCATAAATATTGATGACCTGGAAAGAAATACAACCTATCATTTCAGAATATGGAGTTTTGACGAAAACCTGGAATATTCTTATGGTCGTTCAACCCAGGCCAAAACCTTCGCCCCGGATATTTCCATCACTCCCGCAGAACTCAATTTTGAAAAATCATATATTGGTTATCCCAAACGCCGTATTTTAGAAATTACCAACCACGGAGAATCAAGTTTGCTGATTTCATCGATTCAGTTTTCGAGTACCGATTTTTCTTCAGCATCCAACCCTGAGAGTATTAAGTCGGGAACTACCTTCAAATGGGA
>DHQK01000139.1:0-890 GCA_002411085.1 Marinilabilia sp. UBA5340
ATTTTTCACTATTACTATAATCCTTAAATAAAAGCCTGATTCTTATGAGAAAGATAAAAATGTCGTGGACGTTGATGGTGACAATGCTTCTTCTTACCGGAGGAGTTATGGCACAATCGTTCGCTCCACAGGCAGGCGATAAATCGGTGGCCCTACGCTTTGGACGTGCTGTTTCCTTTGGAGATGTAAGTTATTCTGAAGTTAATCAGACGACCAATAGTTGGAATTATGGTGTAGCTAACAGCCTAAACTGGCCTTTAGCAAACACTTATGAGACTTCTAATAGTATGACCAACATGATTGGTGTGGAAGCCAAATATTTTATCACCTCACAGATTGCTGCCCGTTTCAACGGTGCCGGAGCTATTGTAAGCTCTCCCGCTGCGGATGCAATGATGCTGACGGGTGAATATGGTGATCCCGGAACTTATGTTCCCGGATGGGAGATGACAGAGAGCCGCACCACCAAACAGTTTTATGTTGATTTGGGAGCCGATTACTATTTCGCCAGCAACTATTCAAGAGTGAACCCTTACGGGGGTGTGCAAATCAATGCTACTTACGGTCAGTTAGAAATCGCTGATGGTTATAGAGGGCTTGATAATGACGGAGAAGTGATTCCTACTTATGATACACGCCGTGGAGAGGCTTATGGCCTTGGTGGAAGTATTGTGGGTGGTATCGACTACTATCTGTCCGAAGGAATGTTCCTTGGGATTGAGATTAAAGCATTTAATTATATGTACAATGCAAAACGTGTTTTCCATGAGAGTGGTATGGAAGCACAGGATGCAGCCACACATAATACTGCTTTTCTGTCACAGCCGGTACTTAAATTGGGTTTCCGGTTTTGATCAGGAAAAAATGATGTTACGTAAAAAGGGCGACCC
>DHQK01000139.1:1133-1355 GCA_002411085.1 Marinilabilia sp. UBA5340
TTGGGATATGTGCACCAATCCGTCCTGCTTAACACCTACATCCACAAAGGCACCAAAGTTGGTGATATTGGTTACAATGCCCGGCACTTTCATGCCGGGCTTTAGGTCTTCCATGCTGTGTACATCTTTGGCAAACTCAAATACTTTGATGGTCTGGCGTGGATCGCGACCCGGTTTTTCCAGCTCCTGCATGATGTCTTTGAGCGTGGGAAGACCGGTGTC
>DHQK01000139.1:1663-20428 GCA_002411085.1 Marinilabilia sp. UBA5340
ATCCCAGATCTTTTGCCATTTGTTGAACAATGGAATAGGACTCCGGGTGTACGGCGGTGTTATCCAACGGATTTTTGGCATCATTGATTCTCAGAAATCCGGCAGCCTGTTCGAAAGCTTTCGCTCCCAGACGGGGCACTTTTTTGAGGGCAGCCCGGCTGATAAATGGTCCGTTTTCGTTGCGGTAGGCTACAATGTTTTTGGCCAGGGCAGGGCCCAGACCCGAGATATAGGTCAACAGGTGATGGCTGGCAGTATTTAGATTGACGCCAACACTGTTTACAGCTGATTCCACCACGCGATCCAGGGCTTCTTTTAGTTTGTGCTGATCCACATCGTGCTGGTACTGGCCCACGCCAATTGATTTTGGATCAATTTTAACCAGTTCGGCTAAAGGATCCATCAAACGACGGCCAATGGAAACAGCTCCCCGGACTGTTACATCGTATTGGGGAAACTCGTCACGGGCTACTTTGCTGGCGCTGTAAACAGATGCTCCATCTTCACTGACGACAAACACCTGTAAGTCGCGGTTGAATTTTGTTTTTCGCACAAATGCTTCTGTTTCTCTTGATGCAGTACCGTTACCAATGGCGATGGCTTCTATCTTATAGGCATCTACCAGTGAGTCCAGTTTTTTCATGGCCTTGGTTGATTCCTTTTGTGGAGGATGAGGATAGATGGTTTCGTTGTGTAAAAGCTCTCCCTGTGCATCCAGACAAACTACTTTACATCCGGTTCGGTATCCCGGGTCGATGGCGAGCACCCGCTTCTGTCCCAATGGAGGAGACAGCAGCAGCTGTTTCAGATTTTCGCTGAACACCCGTATGGCTTCATCGTCTGCCTTTTCCTTAAATCCGGCCATGGTTTCGTTTTCCAGGGAAGGGGCGAGTAATCTTTTATAAGCATCGTCAACGGCCATCTCTACCTGGTCGGAAGCACCGTTATTGCCTTTAACGAAAAGCCGTTTCAGACGGGGCAGTACACTTTCTGCTTCCGGAGCTGCTCCCAGTTTCAGACAGCCTTCTTTTTCTCCTCTTTGCATGGCCAAAAAACGGTGAGAAGGGCATTTTTTTAATGGTTCGTCCCATTCAAAATAGTCCTGGTATTTGGCACCTTCTTCTGCTTTCCCTTTTACCAGTCGTGCAGAAATTACCGAATAGTGTTGGAAGCTGTTTCTTACAATTTCGCGGGCGGTCTGGTTTTCATTTATCCATTCTGCTATAATATCGCGTGCTCCTGCCAGGGCGGATTCTGTGTCGGGAACATCATCATTCAGAAATGAAGCTGAACGGGTTTCCACATCTCGCTCATGTTGTTTCATGATGATTTTAGCCAGGGGTTCCAGTCCCAGTTCCCGGGCTTTGGTGGCTCTTGTTTTTCTTTTGGGTTTGTAGGGCAGGTAGATATCTTCCAGTTCTGTGGCATCATAGCAGTTGTTGATGCGATCTTTAAGTTCATCAGTGAGTTGTTCCTGCTCCTCGATCGTTTTCAGTATAGTGGTTTTTCGTTTTTCCAGTTCCTGAAATTTGTCGTAAGCTTCCTTTATGTCACCAATGGCTACTTCGTCCAGACTGCCGGTGCGTTCTTTTCGGTAGCGGCTGATAAAAGGGATCGTAGCTCCTTCGTCAAGCAGCTCAATGGTATTTTGTATTTGGGCGGCTGAAATTCCTGTCTTTTCAGCAATAAGTTTTGGTATCGTTTGCATTTTACGAGATTTAAAAAGCGAGGAATGTAGAAAGAGTGCAAATGTATAGGAAAAACTCCTGTATTTGCACCCTTGTTTGTATTTTTCGCAGAATCTGACTGGAGTATTATTTTTTTCTATGCTTGCCCTGTTGACCTGAAGGTTTTCCACCTTTTTTGTTAAATTTTTTGTACGGCTTTTTCTTCCCCGAGAATGATTTTGGCTTGTATTCCGGGCCGTCTCCAATCTCCGCAGGGAGAGGAATTTTAATAATGGTGGACTCAATAAGGTCTTCAATTTTTTTGAAGTCATTTTGATCCCGTTCGGTAATAAAGGTCAGGGCTACTCCGGTCGATGAAGCCCGGGCAGTACGTCCCACGCGGTGTACATAATCTTCTGCATCATTGGGGACATCAAAGTTGATCACCAGATCGATGCCTTCCACATCAATGCCGCGTGCAATGATATCTGTAGCCACCAGTATTTGGATGTTGCGGTTTTTAAATTCCCGCATTACTTCTGTACGTTCCTTTTGGTCGAGATCGGAGTGAATTGCTTTGGCCGGGTAGCCGGCTTGTTGCAGCGCCTTGTGAATTTCTTTTACTTTTAGTTTGGTAGAAGAAAAAATGACAATGCTTTTGAGATCCTTTCCTTTGAGCAATGTATTGATCAAAGGTATTTTCTGTGGTTCATAGGTCATGTAGGCAGCCTGGAGTACTCCTTCGGCAGGTTTGGATAAGGCGATATTTATCTCTTCATAATCTGCCAGTAGTTCGCGCGCCATGTCTCTTATTTTGGGAGGCATGGTGGCCGAGAACATCAGCGTTTGCCGTTGTTTCGGGAGGTAAGATACAATTTGCATGATGTCATCGTAGAATCCCATATCCAGCATTCGGTCGGCTTCATCCAAGATCAGATGCTTTAATGTGTCCATCTTGACATATCCCATGCTCAGGTGTTGAATCAGACGTCCCGGAGTGGCAATAATTACATTGGCACCTGTTGTGAGGGCATTTTTTTGGGTATTCCACAGTCCCGCATCATTCCCACCATAGACTGCGATAGAGGTGATGGGCAGAAAATAACCAAACCCTTCCATTTGCTGATCGATTTGCATGGCCAGTTCCCGCGTGGGAACCAGTACCAGGGTATTAAGTCCGTCGGAATTGGACTGAACCTGCCGATCAAGAACCGGCAAGAGGTAGGCAGCTGTTTTGCCTGTTCCTGTCTGGGCACAGGCAATCATATCTTTCCCCTTCATAATAGGAGGGATTGTGGCCTCCTGCACTGGGGTTGCTTTTTCAAATCTCATAGCTTCCAGTCCGTCAATTACTTCCTGGGAAAAGCCAAATTCTGTAAATTTCAAAATGTCATGTTTTAGAGATTAAACCACATTCGGCACAAACCATTCATTTATTCTACAAATAATACCAGTCCCTTTAAATATTCACTTTCGGGATGATAAATGTTGACCGGATGATCTGCCGGTTGCTCCATCTGATGCAGGATTCTGACGTTTCTTCCGGATTTGGCCGCTGCAGAAAATACTGCTTTTCTGAATGCATCTTTGCTAATTACCTGGGAACAGGAGAAGGTAAAAATAATACCACCCGGCTTTATCTTTTCGATGGCTCTGGCATTGAGCTTACGATATCCCTGCAATGCATTGGGTACAACTTTCAGGTGTTTGGCAAAAGCTGGAGGATCCAGGATGATTACATCATAATCTTCTTTGGGGTGAGACAGGAATTTGAAAGCATCTTCTGCAAAAGCCTGGTGCCGGTCATCTCCCGGAAAGTTGAGTTCCACGTTTTGATTGGTAAGCTCGATGGCTCGTTCTGAGCTGTCGACCGAATGCACCAGGGAGGCACCTCCCCGCATGGCATAGAACGAGAATCCACCGGTGTAGCAGAACAGGTTCAAAACTTTTTTATTATTACTATATTTTTCCAGCAATGCTCTGTTTTCCCGCTGGTCGACAAAAAAACCGGTTTTTTGCCCTTTTTCGTAATCGACATTGAAACGTAATCCGTTTTCAAGGGCTGTTTTGTCATCTGTTTTACCAAAGAGAAACCCGTTTTCCGGATTCAGATTCGCTTTGAAGGGAATGGTTCCTTCAGATTTGTTGTAGATGGCTTTCAGATTACTTCCCATTACTTCTTGCAACGCATTGCAAAGGGTGTCTTTGATAATGTACATTCCCACAGTATGAATCTGCATCACCGCCGTCTGATTGTACATATCGACAATAACACCTGGCATGCCATCACCTTCGGCATAAATCAATCGGTAAGCGTTGGTTTCCGGATTATTAAGTAATCCTGCTTTTTCCCTTACCGCTAATGCCTTTTCAATTTTTCCAATCCAGAATTTTTCGTCGGGAATGACCCGTTCAAAAGAAAAAATCCTGACAGCAATTGAGCCAATTTGGGAATATCCCATAGCCAGAAAATTGTTGTTGCTGTCCAGTATTTCTACGACATCACCTTCTTCGATGTCGCCTGAAACAGATTGTATGGCCCCTGAAAAAACCCAGGGATGGAAGCGTAAGAGGCTTTGTTCCTTTCCCCGTTTCAAAATAACTTTTATAAACTCCATAAAGAGGCTGGCTGTTATGAGAAGCGCTATGAATGTCAATACCTTTGGCACCGGAGATCTTGAAATCGACCGGTAATTTGCATTGATAGAGCTTGCCTTATGATTTTTTTGATTCTGTTTGATTGGCCGGTGAAATGCTTTTTTTGACCGGTTTTAACTCTTTTAGTTTGTTGTAAATCTCCAAAGAGACCCAGGCATCGGTGGCTGCGTACAGAATTTGCCCTTCAGATAGTTCCTGTGCTTCCCAGTTGGAGAGTCTCTGGCGTTTGGAAACCCTGAATCCCAGAAGTAATCCCGCCAGATTTTTCAGACTCAGAACTTCGATGCCGTATTTGGGGGCTAGTTCCTGAAGTTCTATAAATCCTTTGGGGGTAAAATTGTTCAATTGTTTCAGTCCACGCAAATCATCGCGAATACCGACGCCTACTTTTACGACTTTAGGATTGTTTAGTAATTTGGTCAGCGAACCATTGAAGCCCGTGACATTGAGTCTGAAGAGGAATGCTTCATTTTGTGTACTGAGTTGAAGCAGAGATATGTCGTGCGAAATTCCTTTTTTAAAGGAGGGCTTGGTTTCGGTGTCGAAACCGATGATTCCTTCATTTTGAAGTTTCTCCACAATCTCAGGGACATGATTGGGATCTTCCACCACTGTCACTTTCCCTTCAAATTGTTTTAAAGGTAATTCGTTGATTGCGTCTTTTGATATTGTTTGCTGCATTCAGTAATTGTATTTTCTTTGGAGCGGGCAATAGGCCTGTATCCGCACAAAAGTAATTAAATGTTGTCCCGATCCTCTTTATGATCGTCCTGCCAGTTTCGCTGCATTTTCGAAATTAGCCAGTCATCGGTATTTCTACGGTCTTCTGAAGGATCGGTTTCATCTTCTTCCTCATCAATATTTTCACCGTTGAATGCTACTTCATGGAGCGCTCTCAGTACATTGACCAGTTTTTGTCCCCAGAATTCTCCAAAACTTTCCACCAACTCGATAAGGGCCTCATTCATAATTTCTGTGACGGCAGTCCGGTAGCTCATCAGGAAATCCTTGATGTCCTGATAAATGTCAGCCAGGTTTTCCGAAATGGTTGCTGTCAGTGGTTCTACACTTCGCTGCATGTCTGCAGTGAAAACTTCCAGGTAGTCGTTATAAGGGCCCATTTTGACCAAAACAGCATTGAGGATTTGTTGATATTCATCCTCAGCTACAAATTTTTCCAGGAAATCATCTTCCAACATGGTTTCCGACTCCGGTAAAACGGATGCTTTCAGGTAAAGCAGGGGTAACATTTTCCGGCCTGTTTCTACAAATTCTCTGCGGGGGAAGGCTGGTGTGCTCTCCAGCCATGCACAAAATTCTTTAGCTACAGTAACAAATTCTATAACGTTTTTGGAATAAACCGGATGTTCAAAGTCTGTTTGCATAATTGGTGCAAAATTAGTGATAAATATTGATAATGTTGTGTTTAATCAGGGTAAAACCTGTTTTGTTCAATAGTTATTTCAGCCACTCCATTTCTCCGGCTTCAGTTTCTCCGATGATTTCGTGATCTTCAAGCCATTTTAGAACCTGCCAGATCTCTTTTTTGTCGAAAGGAAGGGTGTCAACCAGTTTTCCTGCTTCCATGGGATTTTGAGAAGTTATTCTTTTGATAGTTTCCTGAATTTCATTGAATCTCTTTTCTTTCAGGCCCGATTTCTTTCGGGAAAGACAGACATCGCAAATTCCGCAGTTTTCTGAATTGATTTGGCCGAAATAACTTAGTAATAGGCGGCTTCTGCAGATGTGATCTGAAGTCCCGTATTCAATTACTGCATCAATTTGATCTTTGTATTGCTGTTTTCGTTTTTCATAAACTTCGGGAGGGAGTCGAAGGTGACGGGTTTCTTCGCGTGATTGTAGCCAGGTGATCAAAGGTGTTTTGCGTCGGGGGATATAGTGGATGATTCCGGCCTTTGATAGCTGCTGAAGGGCTTTGTAAACTTCCTCATTGGTTGTTCCTGTTTTCTTTGCCAGATCTGTTTCGTTTATAGCTGCATATTCAGTGAAAAGACCGGTGTAGGTTCGAAGCAATATTTTAATGAAAGGATCCAGCCTGGCATTGGCGACCTGAAATTTATATAACTCGTTTCCTTCCTCCAGAAAAATAACTTTTGAAGGGATGTCGATCTCTTCCGTGAAAGTCATGTAACCTGCTCTTTGCAAGATTTTCAGTGAGTTGAATACCTGCAGGGCGTTCATTTTGAAGGCACTGCAAAATTTGGCAATGTCAAAGTCATTTACCATTTGGAAGCCTGCACCCACCGGCAACTGAAAAAAATTACCCACTGCATCGTAAACCCGTTTAATGACTTCAGGCTCCGGGAAAGTGGTCTTAACTTGTTTTTTGAGATTCTTTTGGTTGTTATTGCTCCACAGTAACACGGCAAAAGCTTTTTTGCCATCACGTCCGGCACGTCCGGCCTCCTGGAAGTAGGCTTCCAGTGAGTCAGGTGCATCAATGTGGACCACCAGACGCACATCCGGTTTATCGATGCCCATCCCAAAGGCATTGGTGGCTACCATTACCCTGGTCTGGTTGTTTTTCCATTTATCCTGACGATCGTTTTTACTTGCCTGTGTGAGACCTGCGTGAAAGTAATCTGCACTGATATTATTGTCAAGCAGCAGATGTGCATATTCTCGTGTTTTTTTTCGGTTCCTGACGTAAACAACCGTTGACCCATTAACCGCTTTCAGAATTTTTACCAATTCTTTTTCTTTGTCTTCAGCTGGCCTTACTACATAAGCCAGATTGGGTCGGGAAAAATCTTTTTTGAAAACTTTTCCTGATTTAAACTGAAGTCGTTCTGTGATATCTTTCACCACCGGAGGCGTTGCGGTGGCAGTGAGGGCAAGAATGGGAACATCGGGAAGCATTTCTCTGATAGCAGCAATTTTTAGGTAGGAGGGTCTGAAATCGTACCCCCATTGCGAAATGCAATGCGCTTCATCTACAGCAATGAGGTTGATGTTGAGATGAGGAAGTTTTTCCAAAAAAAGCTCGGTGGATAATCTCTCCGGAGAAACATATAGAAATTTGGTGTGGTTAAAAACAGCGTTGTCAAAAGTGATTTTAATCTCACGGTAGGTGAGTCCGGAATGAATGGCAGCTGCTTTAATTCCGTTTCTTTTAAGATTCTCTACCTGGTCTTTCATGAGGGCAATGAGCGGAGTCACTACCAGGCAGAGGCCTTCTTTTGCCAGAGCAGGTACCTGAAATGTAATGGATTTGCCTCCGCCGGTGGGCATAAGTGCAAGGGTGTCGTGCCCTTGCCCGACAGACTGAATAATCTCTTCCTGTAAGGGGCGGAATGCATCATATCCCCAGTGCTTTTTTAATATCTCATGATATTGGTTGACCATGATTACAAAATTAATCGATTATTCATCATTATAAAATTAAAAAAGTTCATGCTTTATGAGGAAAACTTGTTCTGAATATCGGGGCATCGTTTCATTGATTCCTGCGACTTGTAGAAAAAAAGCAATAATCTGTTGGATGTAGCTTAAAAAAAGAGAATAGAATTTCTTACCTTTGCCAAAATTTTTTAACACCAAAAAAGCAGCAGCTCATGTCATTTCTCAACGACAAACTTACATCAGACGGATTGACTTTTGACGACGTACTTCTTGTTCCTGCCTATTCAGAAGTTTTGCCTCGCGAAGTAGATCTGTCCACCCGTTTTTCAAAAAACATTATTTTGAAAACTCCGATTGTTTCAGCCGCCATGGATACTGTTACTGAATCGCATCTGGCCATTGCTATCGCCAGAGAAGGGGGGATAGGGGTGATTCATAAAAACATGACCATTGAGGAGCAGGCCAAGCAGGTGGAAATTGTAAAAAGGGCCGAAAACGGAATGATTTATGATCCTGTGACCATTAAGCGCGACAAAACAGTAGCCGATGCACTGGATTTGATGAGTGAATATAAAATCGGAGGAATTCCGGTGGTGGATGAAGAAGGTTATCTGGTAGGAATTGTGACCAACCGGGATCTTCGTTTTGAACGCAACTTCGACCGCGCTATTGATGAGGTCATGACCTCCGAAAATGTGGTGACGACCAATCAAACTACTGATTTGGAGAAAGCTGTGGATATTCTGCAACGTCACAAAATAGAGAAACTTCCTGTAGTAGATAACAATAATAAGTTGATAGGGCTTGTCACCTATAAGGATATTACCAAAGCCAAAGATAAGCCATTGGCCTGCAAAGACAGTAAAGGCCGATTGAGAGTTGCTGCAGGTGTGGGTGTTACCGCCGATACATTTGAGCGTATTCAGGCATTGGTCGACGCCAATGTGGATGCCATTGTGATTGATACGGCTCATGGTCATTCAAGAGGTGTTTTGAATACATTGAGAGAAACCAAAAAAAGATATCCCGATCTGGAAGTGGTGGTTGGAAATATTGCTACTGCCGAGGCTGCCAGGGATCTTGTTGATGCAGGTGCTGATGGAGTAAAAGTAGGCATTGGGCCGGGGTCTATTTGTACTACCCGTGTTATTGCCGGGGTAGGAGTTCCTCAGCTTTCAGCTATTTATGAGGTTCACAAGGCACTTAAGGGAACCGGTGTTCCCCTGATTGCTGATGGGGGATTGCGTTATAGTGGTGATATTGTGAAAGCCCTGGCTGCCGGTGCTCATTCAGTGATGGCGGGGTCTCTCTTTGCCGGGGTGGAAGAGTCACCTGGTGAAACCATTATCTATAATGGACGGAAATTTAAAACATACCGGGGTATGGGATCCATTGAAGCAATGCAAAAAGGATCCAAGGATCGTTATTTTCAGGATGTTGAAGATGATATTAAAAAACTGGTTCCGGAGGGTATTTCTGCCCGGGTACCTTACAAGGGAACCTTGTATGAAGTGATTTATCAGTTGATAGGAGGTCTCAGGGCCGGTATGGGTTACTGTGGTGCCTCCAATATTGAAGGATTGCATGGAGCCAGGTTTACCCGTATTACCAATGCCGGAGTGATGGAGAGTCATCCGCATGATGTGACCATTACACGTGAAGCTCCCAACTATTCACGTTAAGGAATAAAGAGTTTTTATAGTTTACCCGGAATAAACGATACCCGTTTTTCCGGGTTGTTTTTTGACGGGGTTTGTCAACCAGCAAACAAACCATTATTTTTGTCATTACATGAAGTCTTAATCTGCTTTTTTTGAATAATTCAGGTTAAAGTAAATTTTTGAAAGAGACGAGTTATGGATAATCGGGGTGAATCCATTATCCCAATAAATTTGACTAATTTTATACTGATGAAACGAGCATTGAGCTTTGATTTGTTATGCCAGCCGCAAAAGGCCATGTGTAAAAGAGTCGTGAGTTCCATCAGACCAATAACTTAATATATTTTATGCAGATGAAACTGAAAACACTGCTCATTTTATCCCTTTTGGTGGTAGTTACAGCATTGTTGCTTACCTGTGACAGAGCCAAAGAAGAGTTGACCAGTAAGGCGGTGGTGAAAGTGGGAAGCGAGGTGTTGACAGAGAGTGATCTGAAAGAGGTGCTGCCTCCGGATGTGAACGATGAAGACAGTGCCGCCCTGGCTGATGAATATATCAACCGTTGGGTTCGCAATAAGTTGTTTTTGAGACAGGCAGAGTCCAATCTCACAGAGGAGGAGAAGGATGTTAGTCAGATGTTGGATGAATACCGGACTTCTCTTTTGGTAAATAAATATCAACAAAAGATGCTGGAACAGAAGTATTCTCCGTTGCTTAAAAATGAAGAGATTCAGCAGTATTATGAGCAGATGCAGGATAACTTTACATTGCAGGAGAATATTATAAAAGGGCTGATTATGAAAGTACCGCTGGATGCTCCCGGGCAAAATGAAGTGCGGCGCTGGTGTCGCTCTGCAAGTTCGGAAAGCCTTGTGCAGCTTGAAAATTACAGCCTTCAGAATGCAAGGATGTACAATGTTTTTTTGGACACCTGGGTGCCATTTCAACGCATTAATGCAAATTTGCCTGATCCGGTGAGAAATGAGGAACGGTTTTTGAAGTATAATCGCTACTATGAAACCACGGATGATCAGTATCGTTATTTTTTATTGGTTACGGATTCTCAGTTTATCGGGAGTATAGCTCCTTTGGCTTATGTTGAGGAACGGATAAAGGCCATACTGATGAATAAAAAACGGGGTGAATTCATAAAAGACCTTGAAAAGCAACTTTATGAAGAAGCTCTTCAACAAAAAAATATAAATTTCTATTAACATAGTTTTAGCCTGGGTTGCTATAATGCTAAAAGGGCTAACACGTTTTGTTCTACATTTTCATGAAAAAAATATTCCGCATGCAGATTAGTGTCAATTCCGGAAGACTGACTTTCCTGATTTTACTCTTGTTTTCCTCTTTGTTCGTTCAGGGCCAGAAGAACGTTATTGATCAGGTGGTGGCCGTTGTTGGAGACGAACCTGTGCTTCGTTCAGATATCGAATTCCAGCACCAACAGGCATTGATGCAAGGGGTTGACTTTGCCGGAGACATGAAATGCCATATTCTTGAGCAGATGTTAGTGCAGAATCTTTTGTTGGAGCAGGCCAAGATTGATAGTATTGAGGTGAGCGAAAACCAGGTGCTGATGACGGTAGACCGTCAGATTAACGAATTTATAAACCGGGCCGGGTCAAGAGAAAAGTTGGAAGAATGGCTGAATAAATCAATTCTGCGCATTAAGGAGGAACAACGGGAATTGGTCAGAAACCAGATGCTGACTCAGCAAATGCGTTCGGAGATCACTAAGGATATTGATGTGACTCCCATGGAGATCAGAAGGTTTTTTCGTGAAACAGATGAAGACAGCCTTCCACGTATGCCGGCCCAGTATGAATATCAGAAGATTGCCATCACCCCGAAAATCAGTCAGGATGAGATTGACCGTGTAAAGGGGAGATTGCGTGATTTTCAGAGGCAGGTTCGTGAGGGTAGAGATTTTGCAACCTTGGCAGTTCTTTATTCCGAAGATCCCAATAGTGCTGCACGCGGTGGGGAATTGGGGCTGACTCCAAGAGCGAACCTTGTTCCTGAGTTCTCGCAGGTGGCATTTAACCTGCGGGATAAAAATAAGGTATCTAAAATTGTGGAAACCGAGTTTGGATTTCATATTATGCAGCTGGTTGAAAGACAAGGTGACCGCATTAATGTTCGGCATATTTTGTTGAAGCCCAAACCGGCTCAGGAAGCCATTGATGAGGCTCGTGAGGTTGCAGATTCACTGGTTTCTTTGATTCGAAAAGATAGTATTTCTTTTGCAGATGCTGCGCTCAGATTTTCAATGGATAAAGATACCAGAGCCAGTGGTGGTACTGTTATAAATCCACAAACACAATCGACCAAGTTTGAACTGCAGCAGATTCAACCATCCATTGCCCGACAAGTAGAATCGATGGAAGAAGGTGAGGTTTCGGATCCGTTTTTGATGAAAGATCAACGTTTGGGAACAGATCAGTATACTATTGTACGGCTACAAAAGAAAACTCCTCCTCACAGAGCCAATATGATTGATGATTATCAGACAATTAAGAGGCTTCTGGAAAACAAAAAGCAGGAAGAGACGTTTAAAGAGTGGGTGAGGAAAAAGCAGCACGATACTTATATTTCCATTTCCGGAGAATGGCGAAATTGCGAATTTGAATTCGATGGGTGGTTAAAATAAATTGAATGGGGCGGACTGATTTGTATAGAGGCTTTTTGTTGCTTCTCGGGATTCTGTTAGTGAGCGGATGCGCAAGAGAGGCTTACAATATTTCATGGACGGGCGTTGTGGTGGACAAGACTACAGGCAAGCCAGTGAAACATGCCAGCATTTCAGCGGCCTCCTCTTATCAGGTTAATATTGATGAAACGGCTGAAATGGCCCGTTATGCTGTAAGTGACGAGTATGGTCGTTTTAACATAGCTTTTCAGCGAGGTTTTGGACTCACGGTACGTACCAGTGCCATGGGGTATTTGAGTGGTCTGGATTACAAGGTTATTCGGAATTCATCTTTGAAGGACACCATTTTTCTATCCCCTCATCCTTTTAATGCCAGTCTGGTGGTGAGAAAAGCAGAACAAGGTTCTTTTTCATCTGCTGTGCCTTATATTCGTGAAAAAAAAGTTGTTGACAGAAATGGTAATGGTTCCGGAAAATTGGTTAAGTGGGGTTTTGATTTTTTGTCGGGAAACAATACCGTTGTTTTAGATAGCGCAGATGTGTGGATAGAGGTCAATAAGAAGACAGGCCGTATTGAATTAAAGTCTTCTGCAAATGGTGGTGTTTTTCCTGTGCTTCAGAAAAATAATAGTGATTTTATGACTCATGTTACCAAAGCTCCCGAGTCCGGATACTCAAAAAGTCATGTGCTTACGGGTGAAGAGGCTGGCTTTTTTGTACTTTGCCGAAATGGAATTAATGTGGCTAAGATGATTCCTGAAGAAAGAGTCTGCATTCTTTCTTATGAAGAGGCGGATGGGAGCAGGGTGAAAGAAACCGGTATTCGTTTCGATTATCTTTTTCAGCCTGATCTTCAAAACCGTCTGTATTTTCCTGTTTCTGCCTCATTGCAGAGGACTGAATCTCCCAGCGAAGCTAAGTTCTCAGGAATTCAGAATGATTATTCTGAAGTTGACAATAACTAATTTATGTAGTCTATCTTTTATCACTTTCCTTCGGACGTATGGATTTTCTAAAAAAATTACTTGTTCTTTCTTTTATTTTTCTTTTGTCGCATGTTGTTTTCGGGCAGCAGGGGCAGCGTGGAAAAGGCACTATTCTTATCGAATATGCTGATTTTTTGGAAGGAGCAGAGAAAAGACTTGGGAAAAATGTGCAGGCGCTTAAAGGAAATGTAAAAATGCGTCATCACAACACCCGTATGTTTTGTGACAGTGCCATAATTTTCAGAGATTCAAATAGAGTCGAAGCCTTTGGTTCTATTCATATTATTCAAAATGACACGATAGATTTGTATGGAGACAAACTTCAATACGATGGTAATGAAGAAATAGCAAAAGTCAGGGAGAATGTGCGTTTGGTGAATAAAAATGTGGTGTTGACAACGCATCATTTGGATTATGACCGGCGTGATGATGTGGCTTACTATTTCAATGGTGGGAAAATTGTGGATGAAAACAACGAGCTGATTAGCACACTAGGCTTTTATTACCCACGCACAGGAGAGGTGAATTTCAAGGACAGTGTCGTGCTTACCAATCCTGAATATAAAATGTATAGTGATACTCTTAAGTACTATACGCCCACTGAGATTGTTGAAATTGTAGGCCCTACAGATATTGTCAGTGATCAAAACACCATATACTCTGAGCTCGGGTTTTATGATACCAAGAAGGACGAAGCCAGACTTCTGAAGAATAATTATATCGATGGAGGGGAGCAAACACTCAGAGGTGATACCATTTATTATGATCGAAAGAATGGTCTTGGCGAGGTGTTTTCTGCTATGGCGCTGGAAGATACAGCCAACAATGTAATTATTACCGGGAATTACGGTTATTACAACGAATTGACTGAGAGGGCGATGGCTACCAGAAAGGCAGTTCTGAAGCAGGTATACGGAAGGGATACGCTTTTTCTGCATGCAGATACCCTTCGTGCTGATCCGGTGGAAGATGATCCGGAGAATAAAATTGTCCGTGCCTTTCATCATGTTCAGTTTTTCAGGCATGATCTTCAAGGGCGTTGTGATTCCATGGTCTATGATTTCCGCGACAGCACCAATACTTTTTATCATGATCCGGTGATTTGGGCGCAGGGAAATCAGATGACAGCAGGAACAATCAAATTATTCACCAGAAACAGGGCTCTCTATAAAGCTGAGATGATTGATAACGCTTTTCTTATAGCTCCGGAAGATACGATTCATTATAACCAGATTAAAGGCAAACTCATGACAGGATATTTCCGGGAGAATCAACTTTTTAAAATTGATGTGGATGGGAATGGACAAACTGTTTATTATCCTAAAGACAGAGAATACGTAATCGGTGTTAACCGGGCAGAAAGCAGTAGCCTGACGATCTTTCTGAAGGAGCGAAAAGTGGAAAGCATAGTATTGCGAACGCAGCCTGCCGGCAATATGAATCCACCTTTGGTATTGGCGCCTGAGGATACCAAGCTGGAAGGTTTTGTCTGGCTTGAGGAGTATCAACCAAAAAAATACGAGGACATCTTTGATTTTAAAAAGATGGAGATTGAAGTAAAACGGACAGACTACAGCGGATATAAATTTGATAAGTAAAATGAGGGGAATGGCCCCAATTCATAGTTTGTGTTTCGTTTGTTATTTAGATTGCAGTGAGGGAGTCGTGGTGATGCAATATTGCATATAAGTCAAAAAAATTGAAGGGGTCTGCAAAGACCCCTTCAATTTTTCTCCGAATGGAATATTACTATTCAGCCTGTCTGTCATTAAAATTTTTTCAATGCACAGAACATTTGACCGATAGGATATTGCCAATCGTCAAAGTCCATGCATCTTACCAGGGGCGAAAGTATTAATACTCGTCCTCATTGAAGAAGAAATCGTCCTTGCTGGGATAGTCAGGCCAGATATCTTCTATACTTTCATAAACTTCCCCTTCATCTTCAATTTCCTGAAGGTTTTCGATTACTTCAAGTGGTGCTCCGGATCGAATCGCAAAGTCGATTAATTCATCTTTGGTGGCAGGCCAGGGAGCATCTTCTAATTTAGAAGCCAATTCAAGAGTCCAATACATACGAATAACAATTTAACTCTTAATAATATTTTGTTTTTTATTACTGCTGATTTTCTGCGAAATTAGAAAAAAAAAACAATCTTACAACTTAGGCTTCCATGGAATTTCATTATTCTTATGAAAATTTGATAAATATCTGGCTAACACGAAGAAATAATCTGACAAACGGTTCAGGTATCTTATGACCCATGTGGCTACTTCTGTTTTTTGGGCCATTTCATTGACACGTCGTTCTGCTCTGCGACAAATTGTTCGGGCAATGTGGGCATAAGTGGGAGCGGGATGTCCACCCGGAAGGATGAAGTTTTTCAACGGGGGGAGTGATTCCTCCATTTTGTCCATTTCTTTTTCCAGAACTTCTATTTCCGATTCATCGCAATTAAGCCTGGATCTGAGATCCGACATTGTGTCATCTGTTGCCAGATAGGCTCCAATCTTGAAAAGCTGGTCCTGAATGCGGATGATATTTTCATTAATAAAAGATTCATTCGGCCAGGAGCGAATCATACCAATATGTGCATTTAATTCATCAACGGTACCATAAGCTTCCAGCCTGTAGTGATGTTTTTCCACGCGTGTGCCGCCGATAAGACTGGTTTTTCCTTTATCTCCTGTTTTGGTATAGACTTGACTTTTTGCCATTCTTTAAATCATTTTGGTTTTGTAGGGTAACAAAGATAGATTGATAAGGATTATTGCCATTGAAATTTTAACCTTATTTAGCAAGTTTGCCCTTCATCGCATTTTTAGTCGCGAAGAGACGTTTCACTTAATTGGTTTTATCGACTTCTCCAATCTCCGATACATGAGGGATACCTCTAAAGTACTTATCTAAAAAGTTCCAAACTCCCCCCACGATTTTCTATTGGGCGTAGTCTAAATATCCGTATTTCAAGTGAACAGATTCTTTGTTAAGCACAGGATGATACGCAAATTTGACTTCTGGAGTAGGCCTCTTTTTCTCTCAGGCTTTCAGTCTGGTTGTATCTTGCCTGTCTTTTGTATAAGGTAGGTAGAACCTGCCTGCTCTCTATTTTTTATTGCTGACTTTGACGTTGTATGTCAGTGGGGAGAATTGAATTTTATTGGGATTGATATCTTTTTAATGTTTGATTGAAGTTGTAAGGGGTATAAATTGAATGAGTTTTGCGGTTTTTGGCTTTATTAGTTGTTGAGATACAGCTATTGGCTACTCCTATGATGGAATGCTGTCTTTTCTGACTTATTGAAAGGATTGTGTCTTATTTAGAATGAATATAAAATAAGGATTTTTTATCTGTTATTAACTGGGCCGGAAGCAGGAAATTTCAAAGCCTCTAAGTGTTGAAATTACAATTAATATAAATTTAGAAATAAAAATACTTTTTGATGTCTTGCTTTTTTTAGTATTCATTTTTAATTTAGCAACCCGAACGGTAAGTGTTTTTTTAACACTTTACGTAAATCTAATTTTGAAAAGGTAAGAGAATACAAAAATAACTATTGTCGGCTAATGTCGCAATCATTCAGGAAAGTATGGTAAAGAAAAGATTAAATAATACAATTTCAGTTGATTGTGTGATTTTTGGATTTGATTTTGAAAAATTGAATGTTCTGCTGGTCGACCGGGTTTTGGTGGACGAAAAGTCAGGAAAGGAGTTGTTTTCAGATCTTACATTGACAGGTAACCACATTTTTGAGGATGAAAGTCTGGAGGATGCTGCTGCCCGTATTCTTTATGATCTGACCGGGCTGGAAAATATTTATCTGAAACAATTTGGTGCATTTGGAGACACCGAAAGATTGCTAAAACCCAATGATCAGGCCTGGCTCAAAGCCAGTGGAAGAGACCCGCATAGTCGAATTTTGTCGGTAGGGTATTATTCTCTTCTGGCCACCGAAAAGGTGACTCTTAAATGGAAAGGGCGAAACGTAAAATGGTATCCGGTTGCTGACGTAACAGATCTGGCTTTTGATCATTACACCATTTTGCAATATGCCTTGCAGTCCCTGCGCAGAGAATTGCTTTATGAGCCTATTGGGTTTGAACTCTTGCCCGAAAAATTTACCCTTTCACAATTGCAAAAGTTATATGAAGTGGTGTTGGGAGTTGAGTTGGATAAACGGAATTTTCGAAAAAAAATAGCGCGGATGAAGTATCTCATTCCTTTGGATGAAAAGCAAAAAGGGGTGGCCCATAAGCCTGCCAGGTTGTATATGTTCAGTCGGGAAGTCTATGAGAAAACCCGGAAAGAAGTTTTTGATTTTAATATTTAACAGGAATCTATGTCCAATATTATTCAGAAATTAAGTTTTAAAGAGAAGGTTGGTTATGCCCTGGGTGATGCTGCAGCTAACATAGCATGGAGAGGGGTGGCCACTTTTCTGATAGTTTTTTATACCGATGTATTCGGGCTTAACCCCGCGGCTGTTGGCTTATTGATGTTGATTGCCCGTTCCAGTGACGGTATCAGTGATGTGTTGATGGGGATTGTAGGTGACCGCACTAATTCGAAATACGGGAAGTTTCGGCCTTGGATTCTCTGGACAGCAGTACCCTTGGGCGTTATTCTTTCTATGTTGTTTACGACTCCTGACCTTGGGCCCACTGGTAAAATAGTTTATGCCTATTCCACTTATATCTTGTTTACCCTCATTTATACCGCCAATAATGTTCCTTACGGGGCGTTGATGGCGGTGATGACCGGTGATGACAAAGAACGCACCAGTATTGGGTCTTATCGGATGGTAGGAGCTTTTGCAGGAGGTATGCTGGTTCAGGGAGCACTGCTACTGTTAGTGGCGCACTTCGGGAATATCAATCCTTCCATCGAAGTTGCCCAGATAGAAAATCAGAAATATGAAGTGGTGGTTTCCACACCTGAAAATGTGGAAAATGTTAATATCAAAACTGAAGACGGAGTGGCGCTTTTCAGCTGGGCTAATGCAGAGTTGGCGGATAGTTCGAATATTCCTACAAAAGGGAAAAGTTTCTCGATGGAGGCCAATAAAGAATATGCGTTTATAGTGGAAGGTGAACCGGAACTGGAAGCCGCCAAAATCCGGATTATTGATCAGAAACAGGGATACAGCAAGTCTATTTATCTCATGTCTATTGTGCTGGTGCTATCATTGTTTATCACTTTTGCAGCTACCAAAGAACGGGTGCTTCCCCCAAAAACACAGGAGACTAACTTGTTGAAGGATCTGAAAGATCTGGTTAAGAATAAGCCCTGGTTGATTCTTTTAATTATTGGCTTGCTCTTTAATATTTACAATTCTATAAAGCAGGGTATCACAGTCATTTATTTTACCCATTATCTGCACAATCAGTTATTGGCAGGGTCTTATATGGTGATGCTGATGATTGCTTCTATTCTGGGAGCCATGGCAACCTCCCCGTTGGGACGTCGGCTGGGTAAAAGAAAGTTGTTTATCTATGCACTGCTGTTCTCAGGTGGTGTTAACGCACTGATTGCCTTTTGCGGTCCGGAAGATACAACGGCCATATTCGCCATTGGAATTATTTCTGAATTTGGTGCAGCTATTTTCCCCACTTTGTTTTTTGCCATGTTGGGAGATGCTGCCGACTATTCTGAATATAAAAACGGAAGACGGGCGACCGGGCTGGTATACTCGGCAGGTTCTTTTGCTACCAAGTTTGGAGGTGGTTTAGCGGGTGCCATCATTGGAGTAGTGCTGGCCTTCTTCCATTACGA
>DHQK01000036.1:0-615 GCA_002411085.1 Marinilabilia sp. UBA5340
TGATTGACTTTGTTTTTTAATTTTGACCACACTTTAGAATAAGGGCTATAAAAGCCAGCTTTGATGTTTCGCTGATCATTGCTTAATCGAGTTATTCTTTCAGCAGAATTAGTCTCTATTGACGTTGCTTCAACGACAAAAGATTTGCCTGATGCGACACACCTAAAATCAGCCCCTCCCAACTTTGAGTCGTCTTCAAAGTCAACACTGATATTATATGATTGTAATATAGAATATACAGCAGCTTCAAATTTTGCCCCATCAGGATTGGATTTTTCGATCGCTTCTAATTTTTTTAAAAGCATTTTCTTGTCTTTACGGTGTAACAGTTTTTTATAACTTCGAAGTACATCTGTCGGAGTAACTGTCATTTAGTTTCGATTCCTGATAAATTTTTTTGTAACTTCTCAATAAGTCCGGGTTAGAAATTTAAAGCGTACCTTTTCATTTTCCTTATCATCAAATCTGGCAATGAGGGAATTTTTCCTTGGGCCTCAATACGATCTATCAGGTAATCCCAAAATGAAACCCCCAATTTTCTGCAAGTTTTTTTAATGCTTGTAAAGGTATCCCGACAGGTCCTCCCTACAAAACTTCTGGTTGAACCGCTGATTT
>DHQK01000036.1:848-1451 GCA_002411085.1 Marinilabilia sp. UBA5340
CCGTCTTTTTACATATTCCCGGATATCATTTTCGCTTAAGTTGTTATGCAATGGGATATCCGGCCTTTCAAGCACCAATAGCAGTTCCGATTTGTTTTTAAGGATTCTGTTTAAGGCCAGATCTAATAGCGCATAACCTGTTTTCTGTCCAAAAATATTATCAAACCGTTTGCTGAGTTCAAATTTAGCTTCCCCTGTTGGATTCTGTTGATACCTCTTTAAATCAGAATACAAATCCCAAATATCAGATCGGACGGACTCAATCATATTCCTTCGTTTTTGTGTAAAACCGATTAATTTCTGAATTGATCTTTCTGCATGAACCCAGCATAAAGCATGGAGCAAAATATTGAACTGACCGGCATCATCACTGACTATAGCAAGATCCTGATTCCAACCATGATCAATCAGGCTACCCAAAAGAGCCGCTTCGGTAGCAATCCTTTTATGGCGCTTTTTACGGATCCTATTTTGAAACAAAAATGATTTCCAATTGCGTTCAGTTGAAAAGGACTCATTTTGGAGTTTTTCCAGTTGATACTTGGGCATCCGTTGCTGTTTCATATATTCAATGGCAGTATCATTGATCACATAATCATTGTG
>DHQK01000036.1:1715-1926 GCA_002411085.1 Marinilabilia sp. UBA5340
TTGCCCCGTAATAATTGGAAAAAGTTAATTCGGCTTTTGCTTTCGGTACTTTTAAACCAGGCAAAAAAATTGTTACCGATATGGGTGCAGTAACCGTTTTTTCCATTATCTCTGGCTCCAGTGTCATCCACATTAATGTGACTTGAGAATTTTAATCCTGCAGACAGAATCTCATCTTTTTCTTGGTGATATTCATCTTTGTTTTCAATAA
>DHQK01000036.1:2167-2840 GCA_002411085.1 Marinilabilia sp. UBA5340
TATTCATCTTTGTTTTCAATAATGATCGAGTTAACCTGTCCACTTGAAATACGAACACCATATTCCCGGAGCTGTTCCAGAATTAAAGGCTGGGTAACAAGGCCATGATAGTATTGATATAATGTAAAGGCCTTCAACGTCGATCCAAAATGGTTGTTGGAAACATGGTTCGGCAATCGACCAATAACATAGTCCCCGTTTGGAGTTTTATATCGGGCTCTCCGATATCGGATGTTCCAGTTCCCTATGATGAGATCTTGAACGATGAAATCCTGATACCCCTTAAATTCACTCCCCTCAGGGACAAAATCCGGCTGAATAACCTTGTCTTCATGGATTTCGAGATGCTTCGTCTTTGATTGTTTTTTGGAGCCAGGTCGCTTTTGTCCCTGAATATTTTTTCTTCCAGGGGCTGCTTTTTTATCAAGATTTGAAGGCTTTATTTTGGGTTTGGCCTTCTGGCCTTTTAATTCGGCAAGCTCATCTTTCAATTTTTGAATCATGTCCCCTTGCTGTTTAATATAATCTATTAGCTCTGAGACTATGGGAGATTCTTCACTTTTAGCCATCTTGATTATTTTCCCGATCGTTTTCATAAGACAAAATTATAGTATACAAGGAAAACGATGTCTAGGCCTTTTTTATATTTTCCCCTGACTTATTGAGAAGTTAC
>DHQK01000258.1:0-1613 GCA_002411085.1 Marinilabilia sp. UBA5340
AAAGATGATAAAAGCTTTCCATGGATTGTGGTGAAAAACGAACCTTTTCCCAGGGTGTTTTCTACAAGACAAATAATCAAAGACGGTAGCGAATATTTTGGTCCATATACAAGCACCGTCATGGTGAAAACGCTAATTGATCTGTTTCGCCAACTTTATTTTTTAAGAACCTGCCGCCATTCTCTTACAGAGGAGAATATAAGTAAAGGAAAATTTAAGGTTTGTCTGGAGTATCATATTGGCAATTGTAAAGGTCCTTGTGAAGGACTTCAACCCGAAGTTGAATATTTGGAATATATTAGGGAAATCAAAAATATTCTGAAAGGTAACATTGGTTCTGTTATAAAATATATGAAGGAAACAATGATGAAGCTTGCTTTAGAATATAGATTTGAAGAAGCAGAGGAGATAAAGAAGAAGTTATCTGTTTTGGAAGGTTATAAGAGTAAGTCTACCATTGTCAATCCCAAAATTAACAATGTGGATGTTTTTTCCATTATAGATGATGAAAAATATGCCTTTGTTAATTTTCTGAAAGTTGTAAATGGGGCCATTATCCAGGCACATACTATTGAGTATAAGAAGAAGATGGATGAAGACGTCTATACGCTTTTGCCCATGGCTATTGCCGATATAAGGGAACGATTGCATAGTAATGCCCGTGAGGTGATTGTCCCTTTTCATCCGGAAGTGGATTTTGATGATGTTCGGTTTTTGGTACCCAAAATAGGAGACAAGAAACAATTACTGGAACTTTCTGAACGTAATGTGAAATATTACCGACTGGAAAAACTTAAGCAGAAAGCCAATCAAACAAAAATGCCCAGGGAATTGCGTTTATTGGAAACCACCAAAAAGGATTTGAGGCTCAATCAACTTCCTGTTCATATTGAGTGTTTTGACAACTCTAATATACAAGGACATTATCCTGTGGCTGCCTGTGTGGTATTTAAAAACGGCAAACCCTCGAAAAAAGACTACAGGCATTTTAACATTAAAACAGTGGAAGGGCCCAATGATTTTGCATCCATGGAAGAAGTGGTTTACAGACGCTACAGCCGTTTGCTCGAAGAGGAGGAAAGTCTTCCTCAATTAATCGTAATTGACGGAGGTAAAGGACAATTAGGGTCAGCAGTGAAAGCTTTGCGTGAGCTGAAACTTGATGATAGAATTGCCATTATTGGTATTGCCAAAAAACTGGAAGAAATCTTTTATCCTGGGGATCCCGTACCTTTGTATCTTGATAAAAATACGGAATCTCTCAAGTTGATTCAGCATTTGCGCAATGAAGCTCACCGTTTTGGAATTACATTTCATCGAAATAAGCGAAGTGGTGCTTTTTTAAAGTCACAACTGGAAGAAATACCGGGTGTAGGGCAGGAGACGATCCGAAAACTTCTTTCATCGTTTGGATCGGCCAAAGGAGTTCAGGAGGCTTCTGAACAGGCATTAACACAGGTTGTGGGGGAAAATCGTGCAAAAAAAATACTTCAATATTTCCGAAAATATTAACGAATAGTATTAATTGATCTCATAAACCGTTCAAATTTTACTCATAGAAAAAACAATGCTAATATTTTGTCTATCAATTATATGATGTAGATCGGAAGAGC
>DHQK01000258.1:1696-5571 GCA_002411085.1 Marinilabilia sp. UBA5340
TTTTCCTCCGGATTTTGCAGTTAGCATACCAATTGAGTAACCATAGATAGCACGTAGTTAAAAATCGCTTTGCAATTTTGTTCTCTTTTACTTCTGTATTTTCTCTTTATCTGTGGATTCGCTTAATGTCGAAATTCATAGTTTTTATTCATCAGTATATAATTTTTCTAAATTATTCCCCTGATAGCCTGCCCCGATCTATCAGGGGAACTCGTCTCTAAGTTTCAGGACCCGTTTCATTTAAATTAAACCGCTCAGTTATTTCTCTGTGTTAGAAAAATTTTAATTCAATTTTTAAACAATTTCTGAATTGCTTAATGGTGATCATGTCAATTAAAACAGGCAAGCCATTATTCCTTCATGTATGTCATGGTTGACATTCTCCAGTGCCTTTTTTATCTCCTTTTTTTCATGTTTTAAACCGCGGAGGGTTACAGTCAGCTTTCTGGTTAAATTATTGTCTGCGTTATTGGTTTTTATTTCAATTTCTGTAATGGTTCCTTTCTCTACCTTTAGTTTTGCATGGTATATATATTCTTTCATTTTGACACGCTTAGAGAATTCATAAACGGGACTATAACCGTAGTTCCATTCCCATTTGTTGTATTTGGTATCCATTAATTTTTCAATCTCAGCGAGGTCGTCCGAAGTGTATTGATAAGGAACAGCACGAAATTTTTGTTTTAGAAATGTGCCAATTTTTTCCAGAAAATCATTTGTATCATCCCCAGGAACCAACTCTTTAATGTTTACTACTTCGCTACGTACTGACTTCACTGATTTGTCCTTAAATTTTGTTGCATCGGCCTTCAGGCTTGCAGTTAATTGGTTTAGATCGCTGTTGAATAGAAGCGTTCCGTGATGCATCGCCCTGGATTTATAGACATGACAGGCATTCCCGGAAATTTTTCTGTATCCTGCCAGCAGATCATTGCGTTTTCCATGCCTGGCATCCACTCCGTAGTCCTTTAATGCCTCGACAACCGGGGTAGTGGCCCTGACGAAATCTACCAACTTTCCCGGTTCTCCATTTTCTATGATGCAATAATTGATGTTTCCATAATCATGAAAGACGGTTCCTCCTCCTGACAATCGCCGATAAACAGGAATGTCATTTTCTTCGAGAAATTCCAAATTAATTTCCGAGAGTGTGTTTTGATGTTTGCCAACAATGACCGAGGGTTTATTTATATAAAGATAAATTATGTTTGTATTATGTTTTCTCAATAAAACTTCTTCGGCTGCTAAGTTGAATGCAGGATCATTGGTTTGGCTTGTTATGAATAGCGTTTTCTTGTCCATTGTACTATAGTTATATTTTTATTGAATTCTCAGGAGGTTAAATGTTGAAGTAAAAAAATAAATAAAAACATATAATGACTTGAAAATAAAACACATAAAAATATTTTGTAATATGGTGTTTTAGTTTTGTATTTTTTACCAAACAGCTTAAAAAAGCAAATCTTTTTTTGAATTGTGAAAAGAATTCCCATTTTTAAAGTTACCCGTATGAAAAATAGTTGTTCCGGAAATTTTATTCTAAATTTTTCTGTACAACAATCTATTTTAAAATTAAAAAATTTATTTATGAGAGTCGTTATTCAAAGAGTGTCTCATGCTGCTGTTACAATAAATAAGAATGAAACCCGATCGATCAAAAAAGGTTTAATGATATTGGTAGGGATAGAAAATGGAGACGATGAAGAGGATATCAAATGGTTGACCAATAAAATTATAAATCTCCGTATTTTTGATGATCCAAATGGTGTGATGGATCTTTCACTCCTGGATGTAGGTGGTGAATTATTGGTTGTCAGTCAGTTTACTTTACATGCCCGCACCAAAAAGGGGAACCGCCCATCTTATGTAGATGCTGCCAAACCTGATGTTTCTGTTCCTTTGTATGAGCAGTTCAAAAGTGCTTTGGCCAGGGTCGCAGGTAAACCTGTTGTTTCTGGTGAATTTGGAGCCTCTATGGAGGTAGAACTGGTAAATGACGGCCCCGTCACTATTATTATAGATACAAAGGATAAAAAGTAGGTGATATGCACATAAAAGAAGCCCAGAAAATGGTAGATGACTGGATCCAAAAATATGGGGTTCGCTATTTTAGTGAACTCACCAATATGGCTGTTCTTACCGAAGAGGTCGGCGAACTGGCCAGGGTTATGGCCCGGCAATATGGTGATCAGTCTTTTAAGTCAGGAGAGGAATCCAATATTGAAGAGGAAATGGCGGATGTTTTATGGGTGCTGATTTGCCTGGCCAATCAAACCGGTGTTGATCTTACCAAAGCATTGGAGAAATCGATGGAGAAGAAAACCAAAAGGGATAGTCAAAGACATAAGAACAATTCAAAACTAAAGTAAAATGGAACAGTCGGAACAATTGCTGGAGAAATATGAAAAGGATTTTCAGAATTTACCTGAATGTCCTCAAAAATGGGATATTGAAGGACTAAAGACAGAAGATAATCTCAAGAAACTCTTCTCTTTTATTGATTTAACCACCCTTAATAGTACGGATAGCGCTAATTCTGTGCAGGAATTTTGTGACAAACTGGTCTCATTTTCAAAAGATTTTCCAGATATGCCTCTAGTGGGGGCAGTTTGTGTGTATCCGGTATTTGCCAGTGTACTTAAAGCCAGGCTTAAAGATTTAGATGTGAAGCGGGCTGTGGTTTCAGCAGGATTTCCATCCTCCCAGACCTTCCTTGATCTTAAAATGAAGGAGACCCAAAAAGCACTGGAACTGGGTGCAAACGAAATTGATATTGTTATTTCTGTAGGTGAATTTCTGGAAGGGAATTATGAATTTGTAATGGAGGAGATAAGTCGTATTAAATCGGTTATGGGAGAAACTCATCTGAAAGTGATACTTGAAACGGGAGCTCTCGATACCGCCGAAAATATATGGGAAGCATCAATTCTTTCCATGGAGGCAGGAGCCGATTTTATCAAGACATCTACCGGCAAGATGAATCCTGCTGCCACTCCTGAAGCTGCCTGGATAATGGTGCATGCTATCAAGGCTTTTTATGCTGCCACAGGCAAAGTGATTGGGTTGAAACCAGCCGGTGGCATCAGCACTTCAGAGGATGCGTTGGTTTATTTTAAGATTGTGCATGATGTATTGGGAGCCGAATGGCTTACTTCAGATCGGTTCAGAATTGGTGCCAGTCGGCTGGCAAATAATTTATTAGCCGATCTGGCAGGACTGAAAGGTGATTCTTTCGAAAAGTATTTTTAAATCTTGCGGGTGGTGGTAAAGTGCACCAATTCAACCAATCCTTCTTTGGCATCACCCATGGGAAATGAATCCAGGATTTCAAGTGCTTTATCACGGTATTCGGTCATTTTTTGACGTGCATAATCAATACCTCCGTTGTCTTTCACAAACTGGACGATGGGGGCTATTTTTTTTTCGTTTTTATGATGTTTTTTGATGGTGCTAAGGATTTGTCTTTTACGAGCTGGAACTTTTTCCAGAACATGAATCAGCGGAAGGGTCATCTTTTTCTCTTTCAGGTCGTTTCCGGTGGGTTTGCCGGATAAGTTGGTTTTTTCGTAGTCCAGTAAATCATCCCGAATCTGGAATGCGATACCCAGATTTTCTCCAAAATCATGCATTTTTTGTATATCCTCTTTGGAGGCTCCTGCAGACAGGGCTCCGGCAGCGGTACAAGCTGCAATGAGTGTGGCTGTTTTTTTTCTGATGATTTCGTAGTATACCTCCTCTGTAATATTGAGTTTCCGTGATTTCTCAATTTGCAACAATTCTCCTTCGCTCATCTCTTTTACAGCAGTGGAAACGATTCGTAACACTTCTGTCTGATCTTCTTCTAACGATTTAATGAGTCCCATGGCCAGAAAATA
>DHQK01000258.1:5860-34360 GCA_002411085.1 Marinilabilia sp. UBA5340
CCCCTTCTCTGATAGGTCTCATCAACCACATCGTCATGTATAAGTGTTGCATTGTGGAGCAATTCTATGAGTCCTGCCGCAGTATAAGTTCCTTCTCCTACTGGTCCGATCAGTTTGGCCGATAAAAAGACCAGCATCGGACGCATTTGCTTGCCTTTGCGACGAATCAGGTAATTGGTGATTGTGTTCAGAATTGAAATTTTGGTGTCGAAATTCTTTTTATAATAAGGTTCGAACCGCTTCATTTCCTCTTCAATGGGGGATGTTATTTTTGGAGATATCTTCATTCCGATAAGTTATCTTAAATTTTTACGATGAATCCGAGTTATTGTGTTGGTTAACTTCCAGATCCATAAGTTTTTATATTTTTTGAACTGCGTGATCATTTTACTATTTATTCTCAAACTTCAAAAATAACAAATTGCCGCGTAATACTGTTGAAATGAGATGTAAATATTAATCCTATCTAAATATTTGAATATTTTGTCAATTTAAATATCTAACAATCAAAATATCTTCATTATCTTTGCAGAATCAATCCTTTACATGAGGACTTGAATTGGAAATATACCGCATCTTTGTAAAAATTGATTATCTATAATGGAAGTTAAAACAATGAAAATTCAGGATCTTGATGCCAATCAGCTCGACAGGGCGGCAAGTATGCTTAAAGCCATTGCGCATCCCATGCGTATAGCGATTCTTAGTCATTTGGAAGATGGTAAGAAACTAACTGTCACTCAAATTCATAATTTACTCAACATAGAACAATCTACTACTTCTCATCATTTGGGTATTTTAAAGGATAAAGGCGTTTTAGCCTCTCAGCGTGAAGGGAAAAACACTTTCTATTTTCTCAAGCATGACAGCCTGCGTAACATTGTCGATTGTGTGAGTCGTTGCTCGGTTGGATAGTTTTTTCTTTTTAGTTTTTGAAACCTGGCCGGTTTAGTGTCTAAGGCTTGTATAGCCTGGGATCAATTTGCCTTAGTTATGTGTTTCCGAAAAATTGGTTGAAAAGCTTTTGTTTGTTTTGTAAATTAGATTTGGTCTAATGAAAAATAAGGCTGATTTTGCTCTGGTCTTATAGGTGTCGGAAGTGTTGCATACCAAGAATTTAAATTTAGTAATTGTATTATTCTGTTCATATTTCAATGATGTCAAAAATAAGATTAACCAAGGAATTCCGCTTCGAAATGGCTCATGCATTGTGGAATTACGACGGGCTTTGTAAAAATATTCATGGTCATTCCTATATTTTTCAGGTTACAGTACTTGGAGAACCATGTTCAGATGAATCGAATCCCAAATACGGGATGGTGATGGATTTTGGTGACCTGAAGAAGATTGTGAAGGAAGAGGTGGTTGATCCAATGGATCACAGCATTGTGGTCAGCGATAAGGCTCCGACTGAAAAACTGTTGCAGGTTCCACAAATGACGGAACGTTACCATATTGTTTCTTATCAGCCAACATGCGAAAACTTATTGATTGATTTTGCTCAACGTATAAAGAAAAGACTTCCTGAGCACATTTCTCTTTTTAGTCTTAAATTGCATGAAACAGGTAATTCGTATGCCGAATGGTATGCCTCCGACAATGTATAATCTCTCTTTTTTTCTTACTTTTCGGGAATAAACCTGAAAAGATATGTCTGAAGAAACTAAGAAACTATTTCTGCTTGATGCATACGCCTTGATATTCAGGGCGTATTATGCTTTTATTCGAAACCCCAGAGTCAATTCCAAAGGGCTCAATACATCTGCCATTTTTGGTTTTACCAATTCGCTTCTGGAGGTGTTGAAAAAAGAAAATCCTACGCATATTGCGGTTGCTTTCGATCCTTCCGGGCCTACTTTTCGCAATGAACTTTTCAGTGAATACAAGGCCAACAGGGATGCGACACCTGAAGATATCAAAAAGGCCGTTCCTTACATTAAACAAATACTTGAAGCTTTTAATATAAATGTCATTCAGGTAGATGGTTTTGAAGCGGATGATGTGGTAGGTACATTGGCTCGAAAAGCTGGTGAAGCAGGTTTTAAAACCTTCATGGTTACACCCGATAAGGATTATGCCCAGCTGGTGACAGAAAACACAGTGATGTATAAGCCCAAGTCATCCAGAAATGACATTGAGCGATGGGGCATTCCCGAAATTCAAAAGAAATTTTCGGTAGAGCAACCTGAACAGGTAATTGATTTGCTCGCTTTATGGGGTGACAGTGCCGATAATATTCCAGGTTGTCCGGGAATAGGGGAGAAACGCGCCAAAGATATAATCGGGAAATACGGATCCATCGAAAATGTATATGCTCATATTGATGAGTTTTCCGGGAAGCAGAAGGAAAATCTGGTGAATTATAAAGACCAGGTGGAATTGTCGCGCAAATTGGTAACCATCGAAACCAATGTGCCCATTGATTTTGATGAGAAGCTCTTTTTACATAAGGCCCCCAGCTTAGATAAATTGCAGCCTGTATTCGAGGAGTTGGAGTTTAAAACGCTTTGGGAGAAAATTGCAGGAAAGGTAGATGAAGGGCCAAAACAGGGTTCACTTTTTGGTGAAGAGCATGATTCATCTACTTCTTCTGTCCAGTTTTCTACCAATAAAAAGACGATTAAAGATACCGATCACCAATATTTTTTGGTGGATAACCAGCAAGCACTGGATTCTCTGGCTGCTGATCTGAGTGTGCAAAAAGAATTTTGCATTGATACCGAGACGTCCGGATTGGATGTTCTTACCAATGAATTGGTGGGATTATCTTTTAGTTTTGCGTCTGGTAAAGCTTATTATGTTCCTGTTGATAAATATTTTAAAAAGGCTGTTGAGATTGTTGCGAGATTCGGGAATGTGCTTACCGATGGGAATATTCTTAAAATTGGGCAAAACCTCAAATATGACTACCTGATGCTGAAACGATATGGGGTCGAAATGGAAGGGCCCTTTTTCGATACTATGATAGCTCATCACCTTGTTCAGCCGGGACTTAAGCATAATATGGATTTCCTTGCCGAGACTTACCTGAATTACACCCCGGTTTCTATTACCGAACTTATTGGAGAAAAGGGGAAAAAGCAGGGGAATATGCGTGATGTGGAGGTGGACAAAGTAAAAGAGTATGCTGGTGAAGATGCAGACATTACCTTCCAGTTGAAAGAGCCTTTGCTCAAGGAACTGGAAGAGTTGAAAATGGTTTCTCTTTTCGAAGATGTGGAAATGCCCTTGTTAAAGGTATTGGCTGAGATGGAATATGCAGGGGTGGTTCTGGATACAGAAGCCCTGGCCGACTATGCTGAGAAACTCCAAAAGCGTATAGAAATTCTGGAAAAAGAGATCATTGATGATGCCGGAACAGAATTCAATGTGGCCAGCCCCCGTCAGGTGGGAGAGGTTCTTTTTGATAAGCTCAAAATTGATTCAAAGGCCAAAAAAACCAAATCGGGACAGTTTAGCACCAACGAAGAGACGCTGCAAAAGCTAAAAGATAAGCATCCCATTGTGGAGAAAATACTGGACTTTCGTGGATTCAAGAAGTTATTGAACACTTATGTGGAAGCGTTGCCCAAATTGGTAAATAAGCATACCGGTCGTTTACATACCTCATTTAACCAGGCCGTTGTGGTGACGGGACGTTTGAGTAGTTCCAATCCCAATCTTCAGAATATTCCCATTCGCGAAGAAGAGGGACGCGAAATGCGAAAAGCGTTTGTTGTATCGGATAGTGATCATGTTTTTCTGAGTGCTGACTACTCACAGGTGGAGCTCCGCCTGATGGCTCATTTAAGTGAAGACGAAAATTTACTGGGAGCTTTCAACCGGGGAGAAGATATCCATTCTGCTACTGCAGCCAAAATATTTAAGGTTTCACCAGAAGAGGTTACTTCCGATATGAGACGAAAGGCCAAGACCGCCAATTTTGGCATTATTTACGGCATTTCAGCCTTTGGTTTGTCTGAGCGACTCAATATCCCCAGAGGAGAGGCGAAGAGCATAATTGACGGCTATTTTGATAGTTTTCCGGCTGTGAAAGCATACATGGACAAGGTGATTGCTCAGGCCCGCGAAAAGGGATACGTGGAAACCATGTTTGGTCGCCGACGCTATCTGCCTGATATCAATAGTCGTAACGGCGTTGTACGTGGTGTAGCTGAGCGAAATGCAATCAATGCCCCCATTCAGGGTGCCGCCGCTGATATCATCAAAATGGCCATGGTAGGCGTGGATCGTGCTTTCAGAAATGAGAAATTAAAAAGTCAGATGGTGTTGCAGGTGCATGATGAATTGAACTTCGAAGTACTGAAATCTGAAGTTGACAGAGTAAGCCAAATCGTTAAAAAAGAGATGGAGTCAGCCGTTTCTCTTAAAGTGCCACTTGAAGTAGATATGGGAGTGGGTAGTAACTGGCTGGAGGCACATTGATTTTTGGTATTACAACTCCATATTATTTTGTAAAATCCAAGAGGCTGTCCAAAATTTGATTTGTCTCATGTTTTATTCGTCTAAAGAGTCAGAAGAATAGAAACTTTTGTGATGTTTTGGATAACCTCTTGGCTTTCGCTTCTTTAAATATTATTTTATTGCAATTTTTGTTATAAATTCATCTGACTTTAAAATGTATAATCCCATTCGTTGAACCGTTACTTTTTGGGATGAACTTGCTTTTTGAATATTTTTTATAATTCTTCCGGATAAATCATATAGAACGACTGATCTGTTGTTTAATCCTCTAATTATTATTGTTTTATTGGAAATTGAGAAATTAGGTGAAATACTGTTTTTTGAAATAGAAGTGGTATTTAATGCCTGAATATCCAAATTTCCCCAATAGCTAGCTGTCTGATAGTCGCTAATACTTTGTTCGGGGACTTTTACAATCGCATTGTTCACCAAAAACAATGCACTTGTACCTGTTGAAGGGGGACTTGTTGCGTAGGATGTGATTGTTTCTATGTTTGAACAATAGGCTAACCCATGTGCATCAATGCTGCTGAGAGATTCTGGGATCTTTCTTCATAATTTAGTTTTTAAGTTAGTGAAAATATTCTGTTTTGTGTATATTATTCCCCTAAGAGCTGAAAATAATGCAAATACAAAAAGTCTTTAGGGAATTCTGATTTAGCATGTATTATCAATCATTGTAATTTTTTGTTGATCAATCAAATTTCGTTGTAACTTTCTGTTCGATTCAACCGTCACACCTGAAAATACACCTAAAACCTGATGACTGTAGAAGAATACAACGATTGTGTGAAGCAATATGCTGACAATGTTTACCGCTTTGTACTTAAGAATATTCGTGATGAGGACAAAGCTGCAGATATTGTACAGGATGCTTATGAAAAGATGTGGCGTCATCACCAGAATGTAGATCCTGTTAAAGGCAAAAGTTATCTCTTTTCTACGGCTTATCATGTACTGATTGACCATACCCGAAGAGAAAAGCATTCTGCAAGATTGGACGAAGCCGATCTACTGGGACATTCACATGAGCGACAATATTCCGATTTGCAGGAAGTCTTGCATCAGGCCCTGGAAAAATTGCCTCAAGACCAGAAAATGGTAGTCATGATGCGGGATTATGAAGGTTATTCGTACGAAGAAATTGGGGAGATTACCGGATTGAGTGAAAGTCAGGTGAAAGTATATATTTACCGGGCCCGGGTATTTCTCAGGAAATATATTGGTAAGATGGAGGTGGTGATATGATGAACATAAACAGAGAAAATTACGAATTGTGGTTCATCGATTTTCTGGATGGGAAACTGGGAGAGGAAGCTCAAAAGGAACTCAAAGTTTTTCTGAAAAAGCATCCCGATCTGGAAAAAGAATTGAATGACTTTAAGGAGATTCGGCTTCAACCAGAGGCGATTTCTTTTGAGGGTAGTGACAGTTTGCAGAAAACAGAACCTGATTTGATGGGGATTTCACGTCCCGATTATTTGCTGATTAAGCAAATGGAAGAGGGTTTAAATCAGAAGGAGGAAACTGATTTTGCGGATGCCATCAGGAATGATGAGAATTTAATAGTTCGTGGTAAGGAGTTTCAGTTTAGCAAACTGATAGCTGCTGAAATCTTGTTTCCCGGAAAATCTTCTCTTTTGCGCCGTACAGTGGGGCAGCTCTTTTTCCGTATTGGGCGTGTTGCAGCGTCTGCAGCCATTATAGCTTTTGGCGTATTTATGGGGTACCGTTATTACTCCCCTTTTCCTCAGGAGCGGCAGATTGTTATGGAAAAATTACCGGTCAGACCGGTTGATCTTGAAACATCTATTGTTTCCGGATCAGAATTGGCGGTGATACCCATTCGTGAAGGAAAATTAAGTATAAGTAATTTAAATTCAGGAATTCAGGATTCTCTATATAAAGTGTTAGAAGATGAGAATCGGGAGACTTCAAAAAATCTAAAGGTTATTCCTGTTGAGAATAAATTAACTCCAATGTTGGCAAAGATTGAAATAAAAGATATCGTTCCCAATGCTTATGAAACAGGATTGAGGCACATGATGCCCATGTATTTGGATATTAACCGTGATCCGGAACCATTACTCGCTGTAGCGGATCCCCGGTCTGAAGATGCCGGACAGGAGACTTTTCTGATGCGCAGTTTACAATTTGTAGATCGCGTTTCGGGAGATCTTGTAAACTTCGACAAACTCTATGATGAAGAGGGGAATTATGTTGCCTACAATTTAAAGGCGGGGAATCTACAGGTAGAGCGAAAAGTGAAGAAATAAAGTAAAAATCCTTCATTTTTCGTTTATGGTTCGGTAAAACATACCCCTTTCTCCAAATTCTGTGGTTATTTTCCCATTGGCCTCCAGAACATCCAGGTATTTATTAATTTCATTGATGTGCAGGCCCATGATATCTCTCAAGTCGTGCACTGTGCATGGGCGGCGAGCAATGGTCTCCAAAATGGCCGATTCCTTGTCATCACGATAAGCTTTGGCCGTTTTCCGGGTAGCAGCTGCTGCTACAATTGTGGTATGTTCAAAATCAAGAATCTCCTTCACGTATTCCAGTTGTTCAGGAGTTGCCGGATGAAGGCCTTCGATAGCTCCGGGTCGGTCCAGTGTATTTAACTGCACCGATGTTGGATTGATTTGGTGAATCGCTTTTTTGAGTGCACACAGTTCGTTGTTGGAATCATTGTACCCTGGAAGGATGAATACTTCCAGCCAGATTTGCCCCTTAAATTCTTTACTGAATTCAATGAGTCCTTCGATATGCTTTTCTACTTTCAGGTGTTTCTCCGGACGGTTAAGTTTTTTAAAAATTTGATCCGTAGCAGCATCTATTGAAGGCAAAACAACATCTGCATCCATTATTTCAGCCCTTATATTTATATCGCTCAACAAGGTTCCATTGGTAAGGATCGCTATTTTCAACTGTGGGTAATTGTCTTTTAGGAATTTCAGAACATCCCCAATTCTGGAGTTCAGCAGAGGCTCTCCGTAGCCCGAGAAGGTCACAAAATCAGGCGAAGGATTGTTTTCCAGATATTCAGTCAACTCATTCACTACTTTGTCGTAAGGAACATATTCCATCCTATCGGTTGTTAGCTTGGTGGTGGTTCCCACTTCACAGTACACACAATCCAGTGAACAGACTTTCCGGGGAACAAGATCAACGCCCAGAGACATACCAAGGCGTCGGGAGGGGACGGGGCCAAAAATAAACTTAAACATGATTTCGTTGTTTTTGCAATATCTATCAAAGTTAAAGCATAATCTTTAGAATGTCTTTCCATTTAAATAATTTCGTATTTTTTAATGGTTGATAACCGGCCAAATATGTTGCATCGCTTCCGTGCGATGAAATTTAAAATGAATATTGAAAAGCATGAAAAAGGAATTTTCGGAAAGGAAAGAAGGAATCTCCTTTAATATCAAGTAAATAGTTAGATAATATTAAGTAAACATCAATAAAATAAATATTTGTGATAAGTTATTTTTCCTTTAAAAAGCTGTTTGTGGATTTGTCTTTCATAAATGAACCCAACTATTTTAGTGTGATGGGATTAAATTCTTTTATATTTGCATCTTATTAGGAAAAATGTGCCAAAACCATGAGTAATACTGCTGCCAAAAGAAAGCTCAGAAGTTCCTATGTCACCACCGTGATAAGTATATCCCTGGTGTTGTTTTTGTTGGGAATTATCGGGCTTCTGTTTCTGAATGCACATAGGCTTTCCACGTATGTGAAGGAAAATCTGGGATTTACCGTGCTGATAGACGACAACTCCAGGGAGGCCGAAGTTCAACGGCTGCAGAAAATCCTGAACGCCTCCCCTTATGTGAGGGAGGCTGCCTATGTCAGTAAAGATGAAGCTGCCGAAATAATGGAGGAAGAACTGGGAGAAGATTTCGTCGATTTCCTGGGGTACAACCCACTGCTTTCGAGCATCGAAGTAAAAGTGTTCGCCGAATATGCCAATCCCGATAGCATGGCAGTTATAGAAAACCAGGTATTGAGTTTTCCCCAGGTTCAGGAAGTTTACTATCAAAAAAACCTTTTGCATGCCGTCAACGACAATATTGAAAAAATTACACTTGTGCTGGGTGGATTTGCTATTTTGCTTTTGGTGATTGCTATTGCCTTGATCAATAACACGATTCGTTTGTCTGTTTATTCAAGGCGTTTTCTGATTAAGACCATGCAACTGGTGGGAGCTACAAGAGGGTTTATCCGTAAGCCATTTCTTGCCACTGGAATACTGAATGGTCTGGCTGGAGCAACTATTGCCATCTTATTGTTGTCTTCCCTCATTTATGGGCTCAACAACGAAATGCAGGGAATGATAGGGTTCAATAATATATTTCTGCTTGGTGTTTTGTTTGCGTTTGTTATCCTTTTAGGAATATTTATTACTCTGATTTCTACTTTTTTTGCTGTGAATAAGTATTTGAGACTCAAAGCAGATGATTTGTATTACTAAGACTGGAAAAACGAAGAGATTCGGAAGAATAATAAAAATATAGTCTATGTCAAAAAAAGAGACCGAAAAGAAATTTGAAATGGCTTTGGAGAAACAAAATTATATTTTGCTTGCCATTTCCTTTGTGATTGTAGTTGTTGGGTTTTTGCTGATGATGGGAGGTGGAAGTGAGAATCCCGATGTCTTTAATAAGGAGGTTTATAGTTTCCGCCGCATCACACTGGCGCCCATTGTGGTTTTGTTTGGCTTTTTGTTTGCCATCTACGCGATCATGAAAAAGCCATCAGACACCAAAGAGGCCGAAGGCAAAAAGAAATAGCGTTGCGGTTTATCTGGTTTGCCGTTTGTACAAGAAAACACGAAATGTCTGCTGGTCAAAAGCAGACATTTTTGATGTTATGACGATTTACATAAAACTGTTTTTCAGCTTAATATATGGATTGGATTGAAGCGTTTATTTTAGGTTTGGTTCAGGGCCTTACCGAATTTTTACCTGTTAGTAGCAGTGGGCATCTCGAAATAGGAAAGCAATTGTTGGGGATTGAAACTCCGGATAGTCTCCGTTTTACCATCGTGGTGCATGGAGCTACAGTGTTAAGTACGCTGGTGGTTTTTCGTAAAGATATTGTCACGTTGCTTACTGGTTTGTTTCGTTTTCAGTGGAATGATGAAACCAAATACATTGCTAAAATTGCGTTTTCAATGGTGCCCATAGCCATTGTAGGCGTTTTTTTCAAAGACTATGTGGAAGATATTTTCAATACCGGAAGTATGTTGCTGCTTGTGGGACTCATGTTGTTGATTACGGCTTCTTTTCTGGCTTTTTCTTATTACAAGAAATCTGGTGACCGAGATATTACTTTTCGCGATGCCTTAATTATAGGAATTGCGCAGACATTTGCCGTTTTGCCCGGCATATCAAGATCTGGTGCAACGATTGCCACAGGATTGATTATTGGAAATAAACGTACAGAGGTGGCACGTTTTTCATTCTTAATGGTGCTGGTTCCTATTATCGGGGAGAATGTACTGGATTTGCTGAAAACAGATGTTCCTGCAGTTACTGCCGGAAATGAAATAGGAGCCATGGTGCTTTTGGTTGGGTTTGTGGCAGCTTTTGTAAGCGGGTTGCTGGCATGTAATTGGATGATCGAAATTGTAAAGCGCGGAAAGTTAATCTATTTTGCACTTTATTGCGCTCTGGTTGGAGCACTTGCCATCGGCGGCTTTGTTTGGTAAATTGTGTATTAGCAGGAATTATTGTAAGAAATGATGGAATTGCAGGAATTTTGTACCGATTTGTCGGTTCTGGATCATCCGGTACGTTTTCAGGAGGGACAAATATTGCTGATAGATAAGCCTTTGGAGTGGACTTCTTTTGATGTAGTCAAAAAAATACGGTCCAGGTTGCAGCATGGGCTAAAGCTTAAGAAATTAAAGGTTGGACATGCCGGAACGCTGGATCCCCTGGCATCCGGGTTGGTGATTGTTTGTACCGGAAAAGCCACCAAGAAAATTGACAGCCTGATGGGGCAGGAGAAATGTTATGAAGCAAAGATAAAATTTGGGGCAACCACTCCCTCTTTTGATCTTGAAACAGCCGTGGATAAAGAATATCCTGTTGATCATATCAACTCTAAAAAAACGGAGGAATGTCTTTCCGGTTTTTTAGGAGAACAAGAGCAGGTTCCGCCGCAATATTCAGCTGTTAAAGTGGAGGGTAAGCGGGCTTATCTTAGCGCACGAAAAGGAGAGGAAGTGGAAATAAAGCCACGCAGGGTTATTTTTTATGAGTTGGAATTGCGTTCTTTTGAAAACCTGGAAGCCATCGTGGACATCAAATGTAGTAAAGGGACTTACATTCGTTCTTTTGCCAGGGATTTGGGGATTGCCCTGGAATCCGGTGCCCATCTCTCGGGATTGAGACGGACCGCTATTGGATCTGTCGCGGTGGACAAAGCCATGAGTATTGAGGATTTTGACCGGGAATTTGATCAACTCAGGGAGCAATGGAATCAGGAGGGGTTGATTGGTGTGCCAATGGTTGAATAAGTATTTAGAAATCCCGCTTAAAAATTAATAGTGAGGTCATTGAAACAAATCATTGTTTCATGCGTATAAGTTAGGCTTATTTTTGTGTTAAAAATCAGAGTAATTAATCATACAAAATCACAGAGGGACATTTATGAAGTTGTCAAAGTTTAAATACAAATTGCCCGAAGAGCTTATTGCATTGCATCCGGCTCCCAATCGTGACGAGTCGCGCCTAATGGTGGTGCATAAGGATACGGGAAAGATTGAGCACAAAGTATTCAAAGACATCATTGATTACTTTGACGAAAAAGACGTGATGGTCTTCAATAACACCAAAGTTTTTCCTGCCCGTTTGTATGGTAATAAAGAAAAAACAGGTGCTGAAATTGAAGTGTTCCTGCTTCGTGAGCTGAATAAAGAGCAACGGTTATGGGATGTGCTGGTCGATCCAGCCCGAAAAATAAGAATTGGGAATAAACTCTATTTTGGCGATAACGATTCGTTGGTGGCTGAGGTCATTGACAATACCACTTCACGTGGTCGTACTCTTCGTTTCTTGTTCGACGGATCGTATGAGGAGTTTAAAGAAACACTCTACAGTCTGGGAGAAACTCCTCTTCCCAAGTTTATTAACCGTAAGGTAGAACCCGAAGACAAAGAGCGATATCAAACCATCTTTGCCAAACACGAAGGGGCAGTGGCGGCTCCAACCGCCGGAATGCATTTTAGCCGGGAATTGCTCAAAAGGTTTGAAATTAAAGGAGTAGATTTTTCTTACATTACCCTTCATGTGGGATTGGGAAGTTTCCGTTCGGTGGATGTGGAAGATCTTACCAAACACAAAATGGATTCGGAACAAATCATCATACCTGAGGATTCGGCACAGATGATCAATCATGCCAAAGATGAACGGAAGCGTGTTTGTGCTGTGGGTACCACCGTGATGCGTACCATTGAAAGTTCCGTTTCTACCAACGGGCATGTGAATCAGTTTGAAGGGTGGACCAATAAATTTATTTTCCCTCCTTATGAATTCAGTGTGGCTGACTCTATGGTATCAAACTTTCATTTACCTTATTCCACATTGCTGATGATGGTGGCTGCCTTTGGTGGTTACGATTTGATAATGAAAGCCTATAAGACAGCTGTAAAAGAGAAGTATCGTTTTGGAACTTATGGTGATGCCATGCTAATTATCTAAAAGCGGTAAAATCGAATATAAAGCGAGGCCCGCATCCAACTATTTTGGATGCGGGTTTTTATTTATATTTTTTGTAACTTTTGAACCTAAACCAAGCTTATGCTTTAACTGAGCCGATATGATAAAGATCCTTGTTCCTGTAACATTTACCGATTATTCGGTCAATGCACTCACTTATGCGTTGACCCTGGCCGGAAAATTCCCTTCCACCGTGGTTTTATTGCATAGTTTCTCCGATTATGAAGACATCGAAGAGGGGGTTTCTGAAGATCAGCCCAACAGTGAGGAAAATGTGCGCCAGAGAGAACTGGATGCCCGGGACCGGCTGGCCGAATTGTGCCAGAGTACTATCAATAAAATGACTTCTATCCAGGACAAAAACATTGAGTTGGAGAACCGTTTCGAATTCGGTTATCCGGAAGATGTTATTCTAAAAGTGAGCAAAGATCTGGATCCGGATGTCATCATCATGGGCACCAAAAGTAAAGGGGAGACCATCAAAGAATTGTTGGGGAGCATTACCAGTGATGTGATGAAAAAAGCCGAAGTGCCGGTGCTGGCAGTTCCGGCGAATTCCACAGTCGATTTGGAAAAGCTAAGCAAGGTGTTGTTTATTACCGATTTTGGAGATAACGACTACATCTCCATACATAAGCTGATTCGTCTGATTACCCCTTTCCAGACACAGATTCAGGCTGTCCGTTTTCTTTCGCATCAACCTGATAATTCTGAAGTCAGGCGGATGGAGAAATTCCGTGATTATTGCGATGCGACATACAGGAATCATCAAATGAGCTTTAGTTATGAACAAAGTGAGCAGCTGATGCCTTCTTTGGAAAAGTACGTTGCTGAAAATAAAACAGACCTTATTGCTATGACCCGCCGAAAACGAAACATGATTGCACAGCTTTTTAGTCCGGAAATTACCCGTCGCATCCTTTTTTATACGGATGTGCCATTGTTGGTTTTTCATGCATGAACGGGTCTTCAAAAGGATAAATCCGGATTTTGAACAAATGAATCCATCATCCTGGAATTACTGTATTGTTCCCTTTTTAGGAGTGCTTTGGAAAATGATTCTCAGGGTAACTAATCAATAAAAGAAATTGCCATGGCAAATAAGAAAATGAAAATAGGAATTTTATCTGCAGGGGGCGATTGTCCCGGGATCAATGCCACTATCAGGGGCATAGGAAAAACTGCGATTGTGGAGTACGGGATGGAAGTAGTTGGTATTGCCAATGGTTTCACCGGATTACTTGAAAAAGATGTGATTCCGCTCAACGAACAGTTGCTTTCAGGTATTTTAACCCTTGGAGGTACTATTCTTGGCACCTCGCGGATGAAGCCTTTTAAACAACAGGAAGGCGATATCGTTTCTGATAAGCCGCAATTGATTAAACAAAACTACAAAGAGCTGGGTCTTGATGCCCTTGTGTGCATTGGGGGAAACGGAACCCAGGAAACCGCCAATTTGTTGGCCAAAGAGGGCTTGAATATTGTAGGAATCCCTAAAACCATTGACAATGATGTGTGGGGAACCGATGTTACTTTTGGGTTTGATACTGCTCTTCACATTGCCACTGAAGCGATAGACCGGTTACATACTACCGCCAACTCACACAAGCGTGTGATGGTGATTGAAGTCATGGGACATCATGCCGGTTGGATTGCTTTGCATTCCGGTATTGCCGGTGGGGGAGATGTGATATTGCTGCCCGAGCTGGATTATGATATGGATGTAGTGGCCAATTGCCTGATCGAAAGAAACCGGAAGAAAAAGCCCTATTCTATTGTGGTGGTGGCTGAAGGGATTAAGTCGGGCAAAAAGAAAAATGCCGGAGCTTATATCTCCAAGAAAATACGTAAAATGACTGGTCTGGAGACCCGTGAAACGGTGCTGGGCTATATTCAACGGGGGGGCAGTCCTACTCCGGCCGATCGTATTTTGGCCACTCGCTATGGTGCCTACGCTGCCGAGATGATTCATCAGGAAAACTTTGGTGTAATGGTTGCAGTCAGAGGAAATGATATTGTGAGTGTTCCGCTCGATGAGGTGGGAGGTCGGTTGAGATTGGTTGAACCGCACAATGGATTGGTTGAAAAGGCCAGATTTATGGGCGTTTGTTTTGGAGGAAAGACTACTATTTAAACTGGAATCTTTAAATTTGCCAAAAAAAACAGTTAGATGGATCAAAAGCAAATTGCAGAATTAAACGAGAGATTTACGGATAAAGACCCAACGGAATTATTGACATGGTTTCTGAATGAGTATGGCGATAAAGTCGCTTTGTCTTCCAGCATGGGAGCCGAAGACCAGGTGCTTACCGATATGGTGATGAAAATCAAACCCGATGCCCGTATTTTTACATTAGATACAGGGCGCTTGTTTCCTGAAACTTACGATTTAATTGATCGCACCAACAAAAAATACAAGACCAAAATTGAAGTAATGTTCCCGGACCATCAGCAGGTGGAAGAGATGGTTAACAGTAAAGGAATTAACCTGTTTTATGACAGTGTCGAAAACAGAAAGCTTTGCTGTGGTATTCGCAAAATCGAGCCTTTGAAGCGAGTCTTTAAAACACTGGATGCCTGGATTTGCGGATTGCGTGCCGGACAGGCCATTACCCGTCAGCGTATTCAGGTGGTGGAATGGGATGAAAATAACGGTCTTATTAAAGTTAATCCACTGGCTCAATGGTCGGAGAGTGAGGTGTGGGATTATATCAAAGAGCACAAGGTGCCTTACAATCCGTTGCACGATAAGGGATATCCCAGTATTGGCTGTCTCCCTTGTACCAGAGCCATAGAAGCATGGGAAGATGTACGTGCTGGTCGCTGGTGGTGGGAGAATCCGGAAAGTAAAGAGTGCGGATTGCACAAGCGATAGCAGGGATTCGCTGTGTAACAGTTCGTCTGGTAAAAACCTGATAATACATTTTTCTATTGGTCTCCATTTGCATACCGGTCTTTAACTTCGATGTGCGCCAACTGGTTACTGCGCTGAATCCTCAGGTTCTGGGGCTTGGAGTTCCTTGCGAGTTGGTTCTCATTGATGATGGTTCAGATGAAGAGTTCAAGAAGATTAACCGTCCGGTCTGTAATCGTCATGTTTATGTGGAGCTGCCCGAGAACATTGGACGCGCCCGGATTCGAAATCTTTTTCTGGAATATACCAAATACAAGTTTCTTCTTTTTCTGGACTGTGATTCGCTGATTATTTCTGATGATTTTCTAAAGAAATATGTTGCGTCTGTAAAGGAGGCAGGAGTTAATGTGGTTTGTGGAGGCAGGGTTTATGATTCCCAAAAACCGGCCCGGGAATATTTATTGAGGTGGAAGTACGGTATCGAGCGGGAAAGCAGGTCCATAGCTCTTCGGCAAAGGAATCCCAACCGTTCTTTTATGTCTAATAATTTTTTGATCAGACGAGAGGTGTTGTCAAAATTTCCCTTTGATGAACGCATCACCCGTTACGGGCATGAAGATACGCTGCTGGGCTTTGTGCTGAAAAAAAACGGGATAAAGATCAAGCACATCCATAACCCCGTTTTAAATGGGGAGTTGGAGATCAACAGCGAATATCTTCGGAAAAACGCTATAAGTATCAAAAACCTTGGAACTATTCTGGAATATGTCCGCTATGATTCTGATTTTATCAGAGATATAGGTTTGCTCCGGTTTTACAGAAAGATAAAGCCTCTGGCTCCCTTGTTGAAAAGGCTCTATCAAATAACAGGGCCATTGGTGGTGGCAGCTCTCAAAAATGGTTGGGTGGCTTTATGGATGTTTGATTTTTATAAATTAGGGTTGTTTTTGAACAGCAGCTTTAAACGTGAACTGCTCAGCTGATTTGTTTTGCACAAATTGGTTGGATTTCAAAACCAGATAGATATGAAACGAGTTCGTCTTATCATTGGAGGCAGAGTACAGGGGGTTGGGTTCAGGTATTTTGTGAAACAGAATGCTCTGAAGTACGATGTTAAAGGCTTTGTGAAAAATACCCCGGGAGGGAATGTGGAGGTAGATGCCGAAGGAGAAATGGCAAATCTGGATCGGTTTTTAGAAAAATGCAGGCAGGGACCTCCCCAGTCCGAGGTGGATTCTTTTCAGATTCATGATGTGCCGGTATATGGATATACCCGCTTTAGAATCCGGCATTGCGAGGATTATTAAAGAGAGAAGTAATAATTAGGCAAGATGTAGTTTTTATTTTTTTGGTGATTAATACTGCTGACGACAGGGGTTCGTTTCAGAAGCTTGAAAGCGCACAAAGCTTGGTTGGCTAGAAGCTATTAACGGTTAACAATTATCTTCCTGTTCTTTGATATAATCTGCCATTTTACTGCATTTGTTGTTAGCCTCGAATTCGATAATTTCGTATTGACCAATCCGGTTTTTGTAGAAAGGATCATCGGCGAGAATGGAGTAGAGAGTTTCCATATCAGGGAGACACGACAAAATAACTTCACCTGTGTTTGGAGTTCTGTTGCCTGAAGCCATAAAATGACCTTGTTTTACCTGTTCTTTAAGGTATTCTTCATGCGCTTCTTTATAGTAGTTTACCTGCTCGTCTGAACGCCTCAATTGAATTAATATTACATACATTGGACTCGGGGTTAAATAAGACAAAACCCGTATACGGTATTGGTATGCTAAAGTTTCAGGTTTGATAAAAAGGCTGCTTCACAAACTTTATGTATCTTTCAGGTCTTAAAATCGCAAAGAGTTGTAATAATGAACATTCAAAAGCTAAAACCCGTATTCTTCTTTATCGGGGTAATGGCCCTTTTTGCCGGGCTCAGTTTTTTATACTTCAATCCTGTTTTCAAAGGCATGGAATTGCCGCAGATGGATAACACACATGCCATAGGCGCAGCTCAGGAGCTCAATGAATATGAAGCTGAAACTGGTGATCATTCCTACTGGGCCAATTCCATGTTTGGCGGAATGCCGGCTTATCAGATTAAAGGAGATTCATCAGCCAATCTTTTTTCCATTGTAAATCAGGTCGTCCGTCTGGGAATGCCTTTTCATACCGTGGCTATTCTTTTTCTTTACCTGCTGGGGTTCTATATTTTACTTCGGAGTATGAAGATGAGTCGCTGGTTGTCCATTGTCGGAGCGTTGGCTTTTGCATTTGGATCTTACAATATCATTATCATCATAGCAGGACACATTACCAAGGCTTATGCCATCGCCCTTTCAGCTCCTGTTGTTGCCGGAATTTTATATACGCTTAACCGGCGGCCCTGGATAGGGGCATTTTTTACCACGGTAGCCCTGGGAGCCCAGATTGCATACAATCATGTCCAAATAACCTACTATCTGTTTTTGCTGGTTTTGGTGTTGATGATCAGTCGTTTGGTGATGGCGGTTTTGCAGGGTGAGTTAAAAGAATTTGGAAAGCGAACTGCCATTTTGGTGGGAGCAGCCATTCTGGCCATTCTTCCCAATCTTGTGCATCTGGTTCCGACTTATGAATATGGCACTTTCAGTATTCGGGGACCTTCGGAGCTGGAATCTTCATCGAAAGAAGGAGAAACTGACTCAGGGCTGGATCGAGATTATGCTTTTGCCTGGAGCTATGGAAGAGCAGAAACTCTGACGTTGATGATTCCCAATGTGATGGGAGGTGCATCTGAAGCAATGTCTCAAAGTCCCAGAGCGATGAAAGAGGTAGATCCGAGACTGCGTGAAATTGTTGGAGGACAATCGCAGTATTGGGGAAGTAAGCCTTTTACCTCAGGTCCGGTTTATGTGGGTGCTCTGATCTGTTTTTTATTTGTGCTGGCCCTCTTTTTCTATCAGGGCCGCGAAAAATGGTGGTTGGTGGCCGGAACAATATTGTCTGTTCTGCTTGCCTGGGGAAAGAATTTGGAGTGGTTTAATTATTTTATGTTTGATGTATTTCCACTTTACAATAAATTCAGAACAGTGGAAATGACCCTGGTGATAGCTACCATTACAATTCCGTTGCTGGCTATGCTTGGCTTGAAAAAAGTACTCGACAACCCTTCCCTGATTCGTGATCATAGCGGAAAGTTTCTGGCTGCTTTTGGACTGACAGGGGGTATTGCTATTCTGGTTTATTTGGTTCCTGACTTCTTTTTCGATTTTATGAGCACAGAGGAATTGTCGGCCCTGGCTCGTCAAAAACAGCAGATGCCTGATCAGGCGGCGGTGATAGATCAGGTAATTATGAATATGCAGCAGGCGCGTATAGGTTTGTTACAGGCTGATGCTATCAGGTCATTCTTTTTTATATTGTTGGGAAGTGCCTCCCTGTGGTTGTATGCTACCAACCGATTGTCCAAAAAATATGTATTGCCCGGGCTGGCTCTTTTGGTTATCATTGATATGTGGGCTGTGGATAAAAGGTATCTCAGCAATGACGACTTTGTTTCGCCCCGGCAGATGAATCAGCAATTTGAAAAATCCAAAGCCGATAAAGTGATTTTTCAGGATAAGGATCCTTATTATCGGGTTTTTAGTATCTACCGTAATCCTTTTAATGAAGTTCAAACCTCCTATTTTCACCATTCTATTGGTGGATACCATGGTGCAAAATTGCGCATATATCAGGATGTGATTGATTACTATCTGCAAAACAACTGGCAAATGCTGATGATGCATTTTCGCAATAACGGAACCAGACTTGATGCCCGGGAAATGCTTCGGGAGATGCCGGTGCTGAATATGCTGAACACCAAATATGTTATTTTTCATCCCGGACAAGAACCGCTGGAAAATCCTTATGCTTATGGCAATGCCTGGTTTGTCAGCGATATCGAAACGGTATCCTTGGCAGAGGAGGAGCTACAAGCACTTGCAGATTCTGACCTTCAACGCACTGCTATTATCCGTCAGGATCGTTTGGGGGACTGGGGTTCCTATCAAAATACCAGTGGAGGCAACGAAATAGAATTGATTTCGTACACTCCCGATCACATGAAGTTCGAGGCTGTAGCCAATGGTGATAAAATTGCCGTTTTCAGTGATATTTATTATCCTGCCGGATGGAAGGCCTTCGTTGATGGAGAAGAAGTAGAAATAAAGCGGGTTAATTACATTCTCCGCGCACTTATGGTTCCCAACGGAGAGCATACCATAGAGTTCCGTTTTGAGCCCGGATCAGTAAAAACAGCCAATACGCTTGCTATTATTGGGGGAGTACTCGTAGTTTTGATGGGATTGGTGCTTTTGTGGTGGTACCGCCACGCACTTTTTTCCAAAGCAGATTAAGAAACTGTTTAAGTTTTATCTTTTGGAATGTTTTCGAGTCCTGAACTCTTATACTTTGTCAAAAGAGCTCAATCCTTCAAAAACACCTTACAAAAACAAAATTTAAAAAGTTTCAAAAAAAATGAAATGCCCAAGCTTATTAATTATAGGGTTGGCATGGTTTCTGAAACAATGACGCGGTGGCAATCACCGGAAAAAAATTAATACAGATTAAAGACATCAGATAATGAAGAAGTTTAGAGGACGAAAATGGATAGGGTGGACCGGAGCTGTGGCCATCGGTCTGATTATTTCTCTGGGGTTTGTAACTGCCGGAAATGAAGAACGCAATTTTTCCATTGTAAAAAATCTTGATATTTTTTATTCCCTTTTCAGGGAGCTGAATACCTATTACGTGGAAAAGACTGATCCCGAAGACCTGGTGGAAACGGGTATCGAGGCCATGCTTGAGTCTCTGGATCCTTATACTACGTATATCCCCGAGTCAGATATGGACGATTTTAATTTTATGACAACCGGAGAATATGCCGGTATCGGAGCACTGATAACCGGTCGCAGTGACTATGTTTATGTATCGGAACCCTATAAAGGATTTCCGGCAGATGAAGCAGGACTAAAAGCCGGGGATAAAATTCTTTCCATTGACGGTGTGGAAATGAAAGGAAAAAGAACCGAAGATGTCAGCAACATGCTCAAAGGGCCAGCCAATACAGAAGTTAAGGTTACCGTTAAACGTTACGGGGTGGAAGAGCCCATGGAAATAACCATTGTCCGGAAAAGTATTCAGATTGACCCGGTTTCATATTACGGCATGGTGGATGACGAAACAGGGATAATTATTCTCAGCAATTTTACGCAGGACTGCTCCCGTAAAGTCGAAGAAGCCCTTAAAGATCTTAAAGATGAACAGGGTGCTCAAAAGATTATTCTTGATCTCAGAGGCAATCCCGGAGGCTTGATGGATGAGGCAGTCAAGCTGGCCAATCTCTTTCTTCCACGGGGAGTGGAAGTGGTAAGTACCAAAGGGAAAATCAAACAGTGGGATAAGGTTTACAGAACTTCCAAAGCCCCTGTCGATACTGTGATACCTTTGGTGGTGATGATTAACCGCGGATCGGCATCAGCATCTGAGATTGTGGCCGGAGCCATTCAGGATCATGACCGGGGAGTGATTGTCGGAAACCGTTCTTTCGGAAAAGGATTGGTGCAGACAACCCGAAATCTTCCATATAATGCAAAACTTAAGGTTACTACCGCTAAGTATTACATTCCCAGTGGAAGATGTATACAGGCACTTGATTACAGCCAACGCAACGATGACGGAAGTGTAGGGTATGTGCCAGATTCTCTGATTACCGAGTTTTCAACCAAAAACGGACGAAGTGTTTACGATGGAGGAGGTATCTCTCCCGATGTGGTGGTTCCCCATGAGAAATACAGCAACATGACGTTTGCCCTCGTGGCACAGCAAACCATTTTCGATTATGCCAATCGTTTTGTGGCTGATCATGAAACGGTAGCCAAACCCCTGGATTTTGAAGTGACAGATGAGATTTATGACGATTTTACCGGATATGTTACTTCGCTTGACAGCTTCCAATATACTTCCGAAAGCAGAGAACGATTTAAGAAACTCAAAGAAGCCGCTCAAAAGGAAGGATATTATGATATGAACACGGACGCATTCGAAACTCTTGAAGAAAAGCTGGATGTCAGTGTTTCTCAGGATCTGGAGAATTTCCGTGATGAGGTAGATGATTTGTTGGCCGACGAAATTCTGAAACGTTATTATTATCGAAAAGGAGCTATCAAAAATGCTCTTCAGGATGATGAAGTTTTGGAAAAAGCACTGGATGTTATCGGCGACCCCTCTGAATACGATGGAATCCTGAAAGGTACCGTTCTGAGCCACGCAGGAGACAGGCGTCAGCGAAGATAAGGAGTTCTTGAATGATCAGGATAATATAACACAAAAGCTGTCAGTTTTGGCAGCTTTTTTTTGTCTGCTTAAAAACTGAATAGAGAACAAAGCGAAGTAATCTTTTGTCAAAGATTAAATTTCCTGGCACAATAATGATTTATGGGGTTGAAAAGACGGAATCAAAAAACGGGCATTGCCTTCGGCGGTTGCTCGAAAACCTTCGGCTTAAGTTTAAATTGAGCCGGGTAGAAGGAATTTACAAAGAATGAGTTTTTCGTCTGTAAAAGAAATGCTTTATTCATTCCTGATATTGCCATAAGAGTTTTAATATCAGTTTTTTGTCAGGACGGAGAAAGCCCTGTTTTTTGAATTTTTCTGAAATAATTTGCCTCAGAGGTGAACACTTTATTTGTTTTGTGCGTAGAAGAATGGATGATGGGCTTTGATTATCAGGGGTATATATTGATTATGCCTTTATGTAAACTATGTAAACCCGTTTTGTTTAAAATGGTTATGGGCTTGTGCTGATGTTTTGAAAATGAGCAGGACATGAGATGTATATAGATTGTTGTTTCTTTGTAGAAAAATATCTGATTTCGAATAAAACGACCAACCAAACTTTTTTATTTATGAGAATCTTTTTTGTATGGCTATTGTTTTTAGGTGCAATTTGTGTTCCCGGGGCTGCACAGGAAAACCCCAAAATAGATGCTGAGCAGGTTTTGAAAGGTATTCCGGCAGTTGACCATGAGTATTATCTGGATAACCTGGATCAGGGAGAGCGGTTTTATCGTTCCGGATATTACGAAGGAAGTTACCGTGCTTTTCTTGAGATTTATGAAAAAAATTCCCAGATAGCAACGCTGAACTACAAGCTGGGTGTAAGTGCTTTGTTTGGTGAGTATCCTCAAGAGGCAGCTGCATTTCTATTGGAGAGTTTACCGTCGGTAGCTGACGATTATTATCTTTTGCTGGGATATGCCTATCGTTCGGCAATGGATTATTCCAGAGCGCGCGAAGCTTTTAAGCAATACAATCAATCTCTTTCGTCATGGGAGCAATCTCAATTCAGACCTGTCTACAATCAGTTGCTTAATGAATGCGAGTATGGAAGTGCCAATTCTGCGGACTCAGTGCCTGCATTTGTTATCAATATGGGGCCGGCCGTGAATAGCTATTACGATGAATATGCTGCTGTGGAGAACGCCCGGCATGAACGAATCTTTTTTGTGTCCCGTCGACCCGATCAGCTGCCTGATATTCCTGTGGGACGCGATATTTTTGAAGAGCGGATTCTTGAGGCTTCTTATTCTGATGGAGTTGCTGCTGAGGGTATTGAGATTGGTCGTTTGAATTCACGCTTTAATTCAGGTGTTTCCGGTATTTCTGCTGATGAAGATTTTTTGTTTGTTTATAGGGGCAAGAAACGCGGTGGGCAAATCGGTGTGGCAGATATTTCCGGTCAAAAAGTTAAAAAACCGGATAATATCAGTGCCAAAATAGATCATAAAGTTTTTAAGGAAACTACTTTTGCCGAAGCTGAGGATGGAACTGTATTCTTCGTATCGGATCGCAAGGGAGGCCTGGGAGGAAAAGATATCTGGACTGCCCGCCGTAAAAGAAACGGGAGTTTCACCAAACCTCAAAATATGGGAGATGTCATCAACACTCCTTTTGATGAAGAGGCGGTTTATGTATCTCCCGATGGACAAACTCTCTGTTTTGCATCCGAAGGACATCCCGGTTTTGGCGGTTTTGATGTTTTTAAAACTGAAAGAAACAGAGACGGTGAATGGATGCAACCTGTTAATGCCGGTCAACCGGTCAATAGCCCCTTTGATGATCTCTTCTTTTTTCCAACGGCCGATTCTCTGGTAGCCTTTATTGCTACCTCACGCCCCGGGGGATATGGGGGGCTCGATCTTTACAAAATTCGAAAGGATATCCGGATTCCCTTTAGTATTGCCGGGGAAGTCATTGATAGAGCTTCCGGTTCTGCTTTGTACGCTCAGCTTTCGCTGGTAGACACACTAAAGCGGCAACAGGTCTTAACAGCCTGGACAGATTCGGTTACCGGTGAATATCTGATATCGCTGGAAGACACCGCGAATTATGTATTACAAGCCAGCGCTCAAGGGTATAAAATGGAGATCGCAGGTATCCGGAAAGCCCAAAGCAGAAATGCAGCAATCTCGCTGGATTTTCAACTTGAAAAGCTAAAATATCCTTACACCCTCAGCGGCATCGTTTATGATAAAGATACAGAGGAGCCGGTGCAGGCCGAGATAGTGTTTAAACCAATAGACAGGGATTCTGTATCCCACCGGATTTTCTCAGATCAGGAGAGTGGCCGGTATTCTATAACTTTTGCTGATAAGTTTGATTTGATGATGAGTGTCTCTTCTAAAGATTATTATGTGTCATCATCTCAATTGATGCTTAAGAATACTGCCGGTGATTCTGAAACCAAAGATATTCCTCTTGAGAAAAGTGTGATTACCTATACGCTTTCTGGAAAAGTAATTGAAGAAAATACAAATAAGGCAGTTCCTGCAGAGTTGGCTGTTTTTGAACCGGGAGCGGAAGTTCCCTTTCATACTGCTTATGCCGATTCTGCCACCGGAAAATATTCCATTGCGGTCTATAAGGAAGGTCCTTTCCTGGTGGAGGTGAATGCTGATGGGTATTTCTTCAATAACCTGCCGGTGCAGTTTGACCCGGATACGACCCTGCAAGTGGTCAATATTGAGTTGAAGCCGATGAATAAAGGAGCCCGAATTGTTGCGGAAGATATCCTCTTTACCAGTGGTAAAGCCACCTTGAGGGCAGAGTCGTATCCCGAACTGAATCGTCTCGCACGATTGCTTAAAGAAAATCCGTCTGTGAGAATTGAAGTTTCTGGTCATACCGATAACACCGGATCTGCAAATCTTAACAAGAAATTGTCGAAGGCACGTGCCTTGTCGGTGAAACGCTACCTGGAATCACAGGAATTAAGCCCTGGTCGAATTGAATATGAGGGTTATGGTTTTTCGCAGCCCATTGCTCCCAACAGTACCCCTGAAGGGCGGGCTCAAAACCGCAGAGTAGAGATTAAAGTCATTGAATAAATCATTTTGTGAAGACGATAATTTTGGAGTTATGAAGATTACAACTTTAATGAAAATATCAGTGCTGGCTTTTTCCGTATTATTGGCAAGTTGCCAGGACAATGATATAACGGTTGTTACCGATACGGCCAACGATAACCGGTTGATAGAAATTGCTGCTCCGGCGGGAGATATCACCTATAAAGTTTCAGATCTTTTGGAGGATCTGGACAATGAATATGTATTTGTGGGTGAAGATGGTCTTGTAAATGTACAGTACTCACAGGATGTGAATATCGATTGGGAGTCACTGGTTAATCTGCGGGATTATTCCGATACATGGAATTATGCTCCCCTTGGAAATATCGGGGCCCCTGTGATAGATACCGATGTTACTGTTGAGTTTACCGAAAAAGTTCAACTGAATCACCGCGATGATGTGCGGTACGACAGTCTGACTATGACCGGAGGACAACTGATGGCTTACCTGATGGTTCCTCCCGGAACCGAAGGAAATATCACCGTCACCATTCCTGAAATAACGCAGAATGGTTCCCCTTTTCGTTACACTTTTTATGCCTATGGTGAAGGCCGTTATTTTCAGATCGACGAAGAGCTTGCTGGTAAGTATGTGAAGCCTTCTCAAGGCATTGATTCCAGTTATATTTCCGTCGTTACTACCATGGAACTCCAATCGGTTGCTGTAGATGCCGTTTCTTTTGATTTTTCTCTTACCAATATGCAGCCCGGAATTACCTTCGGATATTTTGGACAGCAGCAATCCTCACGACCCAATGAGCAATTGACGCTCGATGTTTTTGATGAATTGGATATTGTGGATGAAATTGAAGTGTTTGATTTTTCCATAAACCTGGAAGTAATAAGTGAAATCGGCGTTCCCTTCAATGTGATTGCTCAGGATTTGCAGTTTTATGATGAACAGGATCAATTGATTGATGTATTGGATGTGGGTGGTAGCCAGGAAATTAATCTGACACTTGATCCGGCTGTGTATGCAGATCCTATTGAGGCCAGCCAGACCAGTTTTCAAGTGAGCAGAGCAAATTCAGACAATATTGTGGAAATTGGAAATAGTTATCCACGCAAAGTGGTTTTCGATGTTACTTCTTTCTCTAATCCGGAAGGAGAGACAGATGTTTCCAATTTTATGGGATCTTCGAATACCCTTCAGGGAAGAATGAATGTGGTGATGCCGGTCTGGTTTAATACATCAAAAGAATATGCCCGGACAGATACGATTGATTTTGATCTGAACGATATACTGGACGACAATGATGATGATGCCAGGGAGCTGGAAACCTTTACCGTATGGTTCGATTTTTACAGCAAAATTCCGCTCGACATTTCGGCCAGAGCCTGGGTGGTTGATGGCAACGGCAATCCGATTGACTTTCTTTTGGGTGATGGTGAAAATTCTCTGGAAGTAATAAGAGCAGGTGTCCCAGACAACAATGGATATGTCTCTGAGGCCACCCACACCGATTTTTCTATTGCAATAGACGGAGATCAGATCAATGAGTTTCTTGATCGTAATGCCATGGAGATTATTATAGAGACTAAATTTAATACCGGTGAAAATCAATTTGTCAAGATTTATGACGATATGAGTTTTGACGCAGAGGTCTCCTTCGAAGGTATAGGTAGAATTCCTTCATTATAGGAGATTTGGAAAACAATTTTGAAATCAAAAAACCCGATATCAGATGAATATTAAAATATATATCGCCACGGTTTCCATTGCTTTTTTGTCAATATTTGGGGCGGTGGCCCAAAATCCCATGGGCCTCTATTTTATGGAGACAATACCGCAATCATCGCAAATTAATCCTGCTATGCAGCCCCGGGCCAACGGCTTTTTTGCACTGCCATCCACCAACCTGCTTTTCCAGAGCGATATGGCATTTAACGATGCTTTTCAGGAGGTTGGCAATGAGTGGGTGACTCCTTTGAGTGAGCGATTCAATTACGGTGATCTCTACAACGTTATTGGCAAAGCAGCCAATATTAATGCTTATCAGACGGTGGATCTTCTGGGTGCCGGTTTTCGTTCCGGGCGGGATTATTTCACAGTAACCCTTTCGGTAAAAAATGTCATTCAGGCGGGTATCCCTTCCGATCTTTTTAAGATTGCAGAATTGGGCTTCCCCGATGGAGAAAGCTTTGATTTCTCTGCTTTGCGCATCAAAGAAGCTGCTTATCATGAATTGGCTTTAGGTTACAGTCGCGAATGGAACGATCAGTGGACTTTTGGTGCCAAGCTGAAACCTTTGTTTGGGATTATGGGCGGAGTTACTGATATCAACAAGTTTCAGCTCAATACCAGTCGCCAGCAATGGGATATGATTGTGGGTGGAACCATTTATACCTCAGGCCCATTAGAAGTGGAAGAGAGTACAACACCAGGCGACTTCCCCGAATCGGTGGAAGGAAAAGACCTTGAAGACGATGAGGTTTCCGACTATTTTTCTTCGTTCAACAACGGAGGGCTGGCTTTTGATTTTGGTGCTGTTTATGAGTTGAATGAAGACTGGACATTTTCTGCTGCCCTCAACAATCTGGGCTGGGTGAAATACAAAAACGAACTGAACAGCTTGTCATTTAACGGGACTTACTCGTTTGATGGCATCAGTACCAATGGAACAGATGAAGAAGATCTGGAACAGGCATTCGAGGACATTGGTGATTCTCTCAAAACGGTGATTGATTACGATGTGTCCCATGACAAATTCAGTATACCGCTGACGCCCTCTTTTTACATGGGGGCTTCTTACCGGATGAGTCCTTCGGTCACTTTCGGTTTTTTGTCTCGCAGCGTGATGCAAAAACACAATTTCCGTCAGGATTTCAGCCTTTCAGCCAACCTGCAACCTTATAGTTTTGTGGCGTTGAACCTTAATTACAGCAAGCGCATCAAGGGAAGCAGCGGATTGGGAACTGTCGTGACGTTCCTGGCCGGGCCTCTGCAGATGTACCTGGCAGCCGATTATATTCCCATGCGCTATGCTGAGGTGAGTTTTGATGACGGCGATTCTTTTCCTATGATGCATCGCCAGAAAGATCTGAGTTTTCGTTTCGGGTTGAATCTTATTTTTGGACGTCATGGCTTCAGGGATGAACCAATGTTGTCGGCCAGATAATAGAATGATCTGATTTTAGTCGTTGAAATTGAAATTTTTAGGGTGTTGTATTGAAGTGCTTGCTTTAAGAATCGCTCTGAAAGAGAAAACCCCGGTGAATCCTTATTTGGTCCCACAGGTGGAACAAAAAACAGGAATCACCGGGGTTTTCTTTTTTGTCGATAATTCGATTTTATTCGATCTCAAAAGAGATCTTGGCATTCACCGCGTAGGAAACAATTTTATTGTTTTCCACATTGGCGTTCATGTTTTCTAAGTATACCGATTTGATGTTCTTAACTGTTTTGGATGCTTCTGCCACGGCATTTTGCGTAGCTTCCGTAAACCCTTTGTCTGAAGTCGCAATTACTTCAATTACTTTTACCATCTTCATAGTACTAACTTTTTTAAGTTCTACAATTATTAATTCTCTCCAAATCCCTTATGATTTAATAGTTGTAATACTTTATTTTGCTCTTGATTATTCTCTCTGGGAATTAATTGTTGTTTCTGCTTCTTTTGTGTTTAAGGGATTTTTAACAGGTTATTATGAATGTGTCATCAATGACAACTTTATGTCTCTTCGTATTGAATGACTTCTACAGGACAACTCTCGGCTGCTTCGATGATGTCCTCCGCGTAATCGTCAAAATTCACCCCTTCTTTTACGATGGCTACGTCGTCCGGCAGGTCGAATACTTCCGGGCAAATGTCCACACACAGGTTACAGGCGGTACAACCTTCTTCCATCCAAACTTTTTTAATTGCCATAACTTTCCGTTTTTTAGTTTGTGTAATATTTCGTTGTTATACTCAGCTGCAATTTATGACCATTTAATATACAAACAGAAGCAGGCAAAGTCAAGTTTTTCAATGGTTTGTGTATCTTGTCACTGTTCCCCCTGCTATTTGGGATGGGACGATTG
>DHQK01000216.1 GCA_002411085.1 Marinilabilia sp. UBA5340
ATGCCAGTATGAGTCACATCTATTTGGTGCCCAATACCGAAAATGGAATTGTTGAATGGGAAGACGCAGTTACCGAGGAGGAATATTTAAGTTCTAATAAGGTAGATTTCGACGAATATCATAAAGAAAAAGTTCAATAATTCAGACATGAGCAAGGATGTTTTTCAACGTATGCAGGCAGGGGAGACTGTTCCTTTTGATGATCCACAATATTATCAGGTGGGGGAGATTGCCCGTCGAACGACCAAATTGCTGACGGAATTTAATGTTACAGCAGATATTGAGAAGGTCCGGGAGTTGTGGGGAGAAATTTCCGGCACCCCGCTCGATGACACAACAGTTATCCAGATTCCGTTTTACATTAATCTTGGGCGGTTTACCAGCATTGGTAAAAATGTTTACATCAATCATGCCTGCTCATTTCTTGACATGGGCTCTATTACCATCGAAGATGATGTTTTGATCGGCCCTAAAGTAAATCTGAGTACCGAGGCACACCCTGTTAATCCGGCAGAGCGAAAAGCGCTTACGGTGAAACCCATAGTCATTAAGCAGAATGCCTGGATTGGTGCCAATGCTACCATTTTACCTGGGGTTACGGTTGGAAAAAATTCAATCGTTGCCGCCGGAGCTGTGGTCAGCAAAGATGTGCCTGAAAATACCATTGTTGCGGGTATTCCGGCAAAGGTTATTAAAGAAATTGTGGAATAAACCTGGTTTACATTGTCAGGTATTAAAATGTTTTTCAAGTTAATTATATGGGATTTAGGGTTTTATGGACAGTCTGATATCTTACGTCTCTTCATCTAAATATCTGTTATTATGAACGAACAAACGAATAAAAAACAATCCAGAAGGGATTTCATTCGTAAATCCGCTATGGCTGGTCTTGGTGCCAGCGTTTTACTTAATAGTCCGGTAAGTGCATTTGGGCAGGGAAGTAGCCAAAGCGGTGGTGAGAATATAAAATCAAAAGGCTATGCGGCTTTTGATACATCAGGTAAATTGAAGCCATGGGAATTTGAGCGCCGTCCTGTGGGTGATAATGAAATTCTTATTGATACCAAATATGCAAGTATTTGTCATTCCGATATTCACCAGATGAAAGGGCATTGGGGGCAACAACAGTATCCCCAGATACCGGGTCACGAAATTGTGGGAATTGTTTCTGCTGTAGGGAGCAACGTTACCAAGTTTAAAGTAGGTGACAGAGCCGGTGTTGGCTGTATGGTTGATAGTTGCATGGAATGCGATAGCTGTGAACATGGAGAAGAGCAACACTGCGAACGAGGAGAGACCTTATATACTTACGGTTATCCATCAGAAAAGTCACCTACAGGTATTACCCAGGGTGGTTACTCTACCAATATTGTGGTCAGAGAACATTTTGCTGTTCACATTCCCGACCATATCAGTCTCCAGGAAGCGGCGCCTCTGTTGTGCGCCGGAATTACCACCTATTCTCCCTTGATGAAAGAAGACTTTAAAATAGGAGATAAAGTAGGTGTGGCCGGCATTGGAGGCCTTGGTCACATGGCCATCAAACTGGCTGTTTCAAAAGGTGCTGAGGTTTATGCATTTACTACATCTCCCGATAAAGTTGATGATATTAAATCATGGGGAGCAAAAGAGGCCATTGTGGTAGATAAGGAATTTAAAAATATGCAGCCATACAACAAAAAGCTGGATTACATGATTTGCACCATTCCTTATCAGTTTAATGCTGCCCCTTACGTTGGCTGTGTAAAGCCTTATGGCAATTTTACTTATGTGGGTATGCCCGAAGGGTTTCAGATTAATCTCAGCAACATTGCTTTGGCAGCTACTCGTGTCAATTTCAATGCGTCATTAATTGGTGGAATACCCGAAACTCAGGAAGTTGTCCATTATTGTGCAGACTATGGTGTTAAGCCGGATATTCAAATGATCAGTGCCGATGAAATCAATGAAGCATGGGAGAATGTGGTGAATAAAAAAGCACGCTACCGTTATGTGATTGACACGGCTACTTTCTGATGTTTTTAAACGCAAATGCACTGGGATGCAAAGACTAGTGTGAGTCCGTTTCAAACGAAAAAGGAAAGAGTATTGTTTGAAATAACAATGTAAAACAGAAAAAGGAGTTAACTATGATTTTACAAGAAAAGTATAAGTTATCAAACGGGGTAGAAATACCCAAACTAGGTCTTGGAACCTGGTTTATTAGCGATGAGGATGCCGTAAAGGCTGTGAAAGATGCCACAGAATTAGGTTATCGCCATATTGACACAGCCCAGGCCTATCAAAATGAGGCTGGAGTTGGCAAAGGTATCAAAGCCAGCGGAGTGAAACGGGAAGATTTGTTTGTGACCACAAAGCTGGCAGCCGAAGTGAAAAACTATGACGATGCTGTTGCTGCCATAGACCAGTCGCTGAAAACAATGGGACTTGAATACATTGATTTAATGATTATTCACAGTCCTAAGCCATGGATGGAGTTTCATGAAGATGATCACTATTTCGAAGGCAATCGCGAAGCATGGAAAGCTTTGGAAGAAGCCTACAAGGCCGGAAAACTTAAAGCCATCGGGCTTTCCAATTTTCAGAAAGAAGATGTGGATAACATCCTGGAATCATGCACTGTTAAACCAATGGTTAACCAGATTTTGGTGCACATCAGTAATACACCAAAAGAACTGATTCAATATTGCCAGGACAACGATATTCTAGTGGAGGCATACTCGCCTGTTGCACATGGAGAGTTGTTTAAGCGAGAGGAAGTGAAAGAGATGGCTGAGAAATATGGCGTTTCAGTTCCGCAATTGGCTATCCGTTATGATTTACAGCTTGGCCTTTTGCCATTGCCAAAAACTGCTAATCCCGATCACATGAAAACAAATGCTGATGTGGATTTTGAGATTTCACAAGAAGATATGGAGACTCTCAAAAATTTGGAACCGATGAAAGATTATGGGGAAGCCAGTATGTTCCCGGT
>DHQK01000243.1:0-1740 GCA_002411085.1 Marinilabilia sp. UBA5340
GTACTTTATGGACAGAAACTAATTAGGTAATTGCTGCAAAAATAAGCTTTTTTATTGAGTTCGAACTTTTATCTTTGTTTAGCGTATGATCCGAAATAAAAGATGGTAAAATGATTTCAAACCAAAAAGAATCTGCACGAGCCCTGATGATTTTTTCCGGAATTTGGGCGGCACTGGTCATTGTTTTTGCATTGTCCTTCTTTGAACTGTTTTATTCGCCTATATGGATGCGAATCGCCCTGGCTGTAATTATAGGACTGTTTGCCCTGTTTTTTTACATTGGAGGTTACTGCTTTGTGCAGGTGGAGGTGGAAAATAATACCAATCTGATGGTGAAATATTACAACCTCTTTCCTGTTGGAAGGAAATTTAAGGCTTTTAAGATTCCTCTTCAGAATTTTCATCACCATGAAATCCGATATGGAGCAGCTGGTATGGTCTCCAAATTAGTGCTTTTTCAGCGGATGCAGGGGGGAGTGGCAAAGTATCCTCCGGTGGGACTTTCAGCCATGGGGAAATCCGGACGAGAGAAGGTAAGTGCCTTCCTCAGGAAACTGGAAAAAAGATAGTTCTCTCGGATTGAATTTTTTGTAATAATGAGGTTAACACCCGTCTTCAGACGGGTGTAACCAGTAGGAAATAACCCTCAATGCTTTAGCCGTGATCAGGCCAATTTAAACAAAGAACTACTGACTATTCTCTACAAACTATTTTATCCTCACCGCATCATTTGCATGATTTCATAAGCGACCTTTTGGTTGTATTCCAGGGTCAGTGTGCGATGATTCACCAGATCCACAATAGTTCCGATGAAGCAAAGACCCGCAGTGAAAAAATACAGAATTCCCATCCCTATCTGATTGAGCAGAAACCGATGTACACCGGAGATGCCGAGAAAGCCAATGAGTGCCGTAAGTAATGTCATTTGAGGATCCCGTCGGCGCGAACGATAAATAAATAAGAAATCCTTGGTCTGCTGGTCACTTTTTTCTTTGAGCAGATTGTCCAGAAAATAGGCTTCTTCCATATCTGCTTCAGGCATCATCTGAAAAATACGTTCCATAGGTGTTTAGATTAGTTTTTTTGATCGTTGAATGTCATGTCTCAATAGGTTGAAACTTCTGGCTAAGAGGATGATCAAAGCAGGTATCCCCAAAGGATGGCAGTGGAATGAAGCATTAATGTTTCCTCTGAATATCCATGATATTGAATGCCCCAGTCCGCATCCCGGGCAGAAGTTGAATCCCATGTTTTTCAAGGGGCAAAGTGACAGATGCCCGGATCCTTCCGGATTGGTGAAGGCCAACAGGATAATGGCCAGCATCCAGAAAAATGCTTCGAGGTGTTTCTTATGAAAGTGGTATTTCATGGTTGCCCGTCAAAAACCGGAATTTTCAATCTTCGTGAAATTACAATATATTTAGCAATGAAGAAATAATTCAGTAAATTAATTTTTTGGAAGCGCATGCAGGCTGTTGAAATTAGAATAACTTTCTATGCCATTTTGATATTGCTCGGAGTTTTTCAGGGGTTCTTTATCAGTATTTTTCTGTTGAATAAGAAAAGCCGGGGAGTGAAACGGAACTTTTACCTGGGATTGTTTATTCTGGCCCTGTCCTTTATTATTCTGGAGATCCTGTTGAATTATACCGGGGTGATGAGTCGGGTGCCGTTTCTCGATAACTTTTCTGAACCGTTGGTGTTTGTGGTTGGGCCTTTACTTTATTTGTACATACAATC
>DHQK01000243.1:2066-7799 GCA_002411085.1 Marinilabilia sp. UBA5340
TATAGCTATCATCCGGAGCTTGTTGACGGGATTGACCATTCCATCTTTCATGCTGATCCCTTATTTATCCGAAGATATCTGAATGAGATCATCCTGCTGCATTTTTTGTTTTACCTTTTTCTGTCTATCCGTATGCTTCTTTCGGAATACAAAAGGAGAAGTATCTCTTTTTTTAAGATGAAATCGCATGATCTTGGGCACTACCGAAATTCAGTGATCCATTTCGCTATTGTTCTGATTATTTTTACCACTGTAAAGATTCAATTCGGTCGTGATCTGGGCGACTTCTTTATAGCCAGCTACATTGCCCTGATTATGTATTTTACAAGCTTCGCAATTATCAGTCGTTCCACTTTTTTTTCGGAAAATACTACCCGGGGAGTTGAAAAGTATGGAAAATCCAATCTGATGGAAGGGCAGAAAGAGAAGATATGGATGAAACTTCAGGCATTAATGGAAACCGAAAAGTATTACCGCAGCAATAATGTATCATTGGTATCTGTCGCCGAAAAAACAGGAGAAACCCCACATCGTGTTTCACAGGTAATCAATGAACGTTTTGAAAAGAATTTCTTTTGGTGGCTTGCTTCTTACCGGGTTGAGGAAGCCAAAGAGCTGCTTTCAGGAGAAGATCGGTTTAAATACAAAATCGAAGAGATAGCTGAGATGGTGGGGTATAACTCAAAATCTTCGTTTAATAAAGCGTTCAAAGAAATGGTTGGACAGACACCTGCAAAATTCAGGGGGTTATCTGTCTGAGACATTTATCAGGGAATGTGTTTTTTTATCGGCGCGTACGCCTTCCCGATGAAAAGCTACATGGTTTGATGGAGTAATGTGTTTGTTTTGCAGAAAAACAATTTTCATTATGAAGGAGCGACTTTATTATATTGACTGGATCAGGATTTTTTTAATTCTGAGTGTATTCTTTTTTCATGTGGGTATGGTGTTTAACGGATGGGATTGGCACATCAAGAATGATGTACATTTGGATTCATTAAATCCGCTTATGGCATTTTTACACAGTTGGCGAATGCCTTTGCTTTTTTTTGTCTCGGGAGTTGGAACACGATTTGCTTTAGGGGTTAGGACGCCACAGCAATACTTGATTGAGAGAACAAGACGTCTTCTATTACCTTTGGTTTTTGGTATTTTGGTGCTGGTACCGGTACAGGTTTATGTGGAGCGGATTGATTCCTATTCGAATCTTCTTGATTTTTATACCCATTTTTTTGAAGGGGTTTACCCGGAAGGCAATTTTAGCTGGCATCATTTATGGTTTATTGTGTACCTCTTTTTTATTTCAATCGTTTTTGTTCCATTTATTTTTTTCTTTCGGTCTGATATTTACAGCAGGGTTGTTGAACCCCGGTTTGAGCTCATGGCATCGTGGAAGGGTGGATTATCTCTTTTTTTGGTGCCTTTGTTGCTTTCTCAGGTACTGTTGAGGCCTTATTTTCCTGAAGAGACTCATGCTTTTTACAATGACTGGGCTTTTATGAGTCTGTTTTTTATCTATTTTTTTCTGGGCTTCGCAATTTTCGGAAACGACAAAGTAGTTGGCCATCTCATCCGCCAAAGAAGAATATGGCTGTGGAGTTCAGTGATTTCGATTGCGCTTTGGATTTGGTTGCTGGATTTCTCAGCAACATCGGTTATTCAAATAACTCTGGATTTGATGTCTCTTTTGCTGAGTTGGATGATTAGTCTGACAGCCCTGTCGTATGGAGCAAGATATCTTAATAAAAACCACCGATTTCGAAAACCTATGAATAAGGCTATATATCCTTTTTATTTAATCCATCAGCCAGTGTTGATAGTGGTTGGATACTGGGTACTTGCCTTGCCTGTAACCTTGTCAGAAAAAGCTTTGCTGATAATGGTTGGAAGTTTGGTTATTATTGTCGCTTTATATTGGCTTTTAGTTCTGAAAAGTCGGTATTTGGCAAGCTGCTTAGGGGTTAAAAAATAAATGCCCCCAGGCAACTTACGTTATATCCGTGTAAATTCTTAATAACTAAAACTGCTGCCACCCAAAAACTCTCTCAATATAGATGTTGGTGGAATCTCCCGGGGTTGCATGGGTTTGAAATAACTGAAAAATTTCAAAAGCCTCTTGGCCTCTGAGTATTCATCCTGATTGGGTTGTACCTCCAGCAAAATAGGCTCGGCATACGGTTTGAGCACAGCCAGTTCGTAAAGCAAAGCAGAGTTGAACATCACATTAGCTTCCTCCTGAAATGGGAAGATATGTTTGTCTTCACCACGTCGCACGCTGTCCCATCGGGAAATGGTATCCCTGGCCGAATAATTCCGGTAACGGTAGTCCCTGATAACCCTTCTGATGAGTCGGTTGTCGGTAGTGGGAATTCTGGTCTGGTTGTCGATGTTGATGTTGGTGAGTGCTGAAACGTAGATTTTGAATTTTTTGGTGTTTTCAATCAAATGCGTTAGTTGGGGATTCAGACCATGAATGCCTTCGATAATAAGGATGTTGTCCTTTTGCATCTTAAGTTTTTCTCCGTTGAATAGACGTTTTCCCGTTTCAAAGGAGAATTTAGGCAGAGAGACTTCTTTCCCGTCAAGCAAATCCAGTAATTGTTGATTGAAAAGCTCAATGTCCAGTGCTTCCAGCGCTTCAAAGTCATAATCTCCGTTTTCGTCCAGCGGGGTTTTCTCCCGGTCTACGAAATAATTGTCAAGGGAGAGATTAAGCGGGCATATACCATTGACCAGTAGTTGAATGGCCAGACGTTTGCTAAATGTGGTTTTGCCACTGGAAGACGGGCCACTGATAAGTACAATTTTTATTTCATCTTTCTTTTCGGCGATCTTGTCTGCAATTTGGGCAATTTTCTTTTCGTGTAGCGCTTCACTCACTTTGATCAGTCGCTCAGCTTTGCCATTTTTGGCAGCAGCGTTCAGGTGACTGATGTTGGTGACATTCAACACCCTGTTCCAGTGGCTGAATTCACGAAAAATCTCAAACATCTTGTTTTGTTCCACCAGTTCTTGTACCTCCTCCGGATTTCGCTGGCTGGGAAACTGAAGCAGCATCCCATTGAAATATTTATTGAGGTCGAAAACCTGCAGGTAACCCGTGGAGGGAACCATATAACCGTAAAACTTGCCTATGTGTTGCTTCAGATTATAGTAGGTAGAATAATATTGACCTCTGTGTCTGAGCAATTCCACTTTGTCATTAAGTCCGTTTTTTTGGAAAAGAGATATTACATCCTCTGTTTCATCTTTTATCTGCACAAATGGAAGATCCTGATCAACCATCTCCCGCATTTTACTGCCGATTTCGAAGATATCATCGATTGAGGGTTTTTCTTTGGTGCCATGTAGTTCGCAATAAAACCCTTTGCTTACCGAATGGTCTATGCGTAAAGTCGCTTCAGGAAATACTTCATTGGCCGCTGCTTTCAAAAGAAAAGAGAGACTTCTGATATACATCCTGATTCCGTCCTTATGGGTAATATCAATAAACTCAATTGTTTTTGGGTTGTATATCTCAAAAGACAATTCTCTTACCTGATTGTTGACCATGGCTCCCAAGATGGGGTGGGGGAGATCTATTTTTTGCTCTTCAGCAATCTGATAAAGTGATGTTCCGCGCGGAATAGAAAATGTTTTATGGTTATTAAGGCATTTTATGCGTACATGCTTGTTCATAGTGTTAGGTTTTTTTGGTTTTTATAGCCCCTCTTCTTTGAGGAAATGACCGGTGAAGCTTTTTTTGCACCTGGCAACTTCTTCCGGGGTGCCGCTGACAATCAGTTCTCCGCCGCGGGCACCTCCTTCAGGGCCGATGTCAATAATATGGTCGGCTGTTTTGATGACATCCAGATTGTGTTCGATTACAATTACTGTGTTGCCTCTGACTACCAGTTTATTCAATACATCAAGCAATACACGGATGTCTTCAAAGTGCAATCCGGTGGTGGGCTCATCCAGTATATAGACGGTTTTTCCGGTGTCTTTTTTGGCCAGTTCGGTGGCCAGTTTAACCCGCTGCGATTCTCCCCCCGAAAGGGTGGTGGACGGCTGTCCCAGCTTAATATATCCTAGTCCCACTTCCTGAAGTACCTTCAGTCGGGGTACCAGTTTGGGGATGTTCTCGAAGAACTCCACGGCCTGATTGATGGTCATATCCAGCACATCGCTTATGGATTTGCCTTTGTAGCGGACTTCCAGTGTTTCCCGATTATAGCGTTTCCCCCGGCAGTCGGGACATTCAACCATCACATCTGGGAGGAAGTTCATCTCAATGACCTGCACCCCGGCACCTTTACATGTTTCGCATCTCCCGCCTGCCACATTGAAAGAAAAGCGCCCCGGTTTGTAGGCTCTTATTTTTGCTTCGGGCAATCCTGCAAAAAGCTTCCGAATGTCGTCAAACATTTTGGTGTAGGTGGCCGGATTTGAACGTGGTGTTCGTCCTAATGGTGCCTGATCCACATCCACTACCTTGTCGGTGAACTCCAGTCCTTCTACTTTCTTGAAAGGGAGCGGATCTTTTACTGCATTGTATATATGCTGATTCAGTATGGGGTACAGTGTTTCGTTGATCAGAGTTGATTTTCCACTTCCCGAAACTCCTGTAACGCAAATAAATGTTCCCAGAGGGAAGACGACATTCAGGTTTTTGAGGTTGTTACCTGATGCTCCTTTGATAACCAGTTGGTTTCCGTTGCCGATGCGTCGTTCTTTCGGTACGGGAATTTCCTTAACACCTTTCAGGTAATCGGCGGTCAAAGACTTTGATTGCAGTATCTTTTCGGGTGTTCCCTGTGCTACCACCTCTCCTCCGTGGCGTCCGGCATGGGGGCCCATATCAATCACGTGATCGGCTGCCATCATCATATCTTTGTCGTGCTCCACCACAAGGATAGAGTTTCCTGTATCTCTGAGTTGTTTTAGTGACTCAATTAGTCTTTGATTATCACGCTGATGTAAGCCAATGCTGGGCTCATCCAGAATGTAAAGAACATTCACCAATTGGGATCCTATCTGGGTTGCCAGTCTGATGCGTTGACTTTCGCCTCCAGAGAGGGTCATGGCTCCTCTGTCCAGAGCAAGGTACTCCAGCCCCACATCCAGCATGAAGCCGAGTCTTGAGCGAATTTCTTTCAGGATTTCAGTGGCAATGGCACGCTGTTTTTTGCTCAGTCTTTCTTCCAGTCCGTCTGTCCAATTAGCCAATACGTTGAGATCCATTTTGCTGATTTCTGCGATGTTCTTGCCATCAATCATAAAATGGAGAGCTTCCTTATTAAGACGCTGGCCTTGGCAAGAAGGGCAAACGGTCTGGCGAATGAACTGATTGGCCCATTTTCTGGCTTTCTGGGAGGTGTCATTCGATTGCTGCGTTTGGATGTAGCTGATTACTCCATCGAAGCTCAGGGAATAGTTGGAGGACGAGCCAAGTGGAGTGTTTTTGAGTCTCAGTGGTTCGGTGGTTCCGTGTAGAATCTCATCCAGCGCCTCTTCAGGGATATTCTTTATAGCTGTTTTTAGTTTAAATCCATGTCGCTCGGCTAATGCCTCCAGTTGCCAGAAAATAAGATTGTTCTTATATCGCCCCAATGGTGCAATGCCACCGGAATAGATGGAGACGTTGTCATCCGGGATGATTTTTTCGGCATCGATTTCATCGACGAATCCCAGTCCTTTACATTTGGGACAGGCGCCCTGCGGAGAGTTGAAAGAAAAGTTATGAGGGGCAGG
>DHQK01000243.1:7957-8857 GCA_002411085.1 Marinilabilia sp. UBA5340
AGTTCGTTGTAAGAAATACCTGTGGTTGGACACATCAGCTGCCGACTGAAATACCGCGGCTTATCGCTTTCTTTGTCTAAAACCATCATGATGTTTTTCCCTTGCTTCATGGCCAGGGCTACCGACTCCTCCAATCGCTTTCTGTCTTTTTCCGCAACTTTGAGCTTGTCAATCACTACTTCCACGAAGTGGTTTTTGTAGCGATCGAGTTTCATGCCATGTTTAATTTCTTTGATCTCCCCATCTACCCGGACATTCAGAAATCCCTTTTTTCGTATTTGTTCAAATAACTCCTTGTAATGTCCCTTTCGTCCTTTTACCATAGGTGCCAGAATGTAGACTCCTTTGTCTTCGAACTGTGATAGTATGAGGTCAATGATCTGGCGGTCGGTGTATTTGACCATTTTCTCGCCCGTTTCATAAGAGATGGCTTCTCCGGCACGGGCGTATAGCAAACGAAAAAAATCATATATCTCGGTGGTGGTTCCAACGGTGGATCTGGGATTCTTTCCGGTGGTTTTTTGTTCAATGGAAATAACCGGACTCAGACCGGTGATCTTATCCACATCGGGGCGTTCGAGCCCTCCCAGAAACTGACGGGCATAAGCCGAAAAAGTCTCAATGTATCTTCTCTGTCCTTCGGCGTAGATGGTGTCAAAAGCCAATGAAGACTTCCCGCTGCCACTGAGTCCGGTGATTACCACCAGCTCGTTGCGGGGGATGGTGATGTCGATATTTTGAAGATTGTGTACACGGGCACCCAAAACTTCAATCTGCTCCAGGTCGCTCTCTATGGGGTATGTGTCGTTTTTTGCTGTCTTCACGTATCAATTTTTTGGAACTTACAAAGATAGCAAAATCAAAATAGGGGAGAAAAGGTTTTTTATTTGGTTGAAAAGA
>DHQK01000243.1:9053-16111 GCA_002411085.1 Marinilabilia sp. UBA5340
GTTGAAAAGAGCTTATTGCTGTGTTTGTTCATGCATTTCTGAAGCATAGGTGGCTGTTTGTTGGTGATTATTACGAATAAATGCACCTTCCTCAGGAATTTTTATTTTGTAAGTCTTTCCTCTGGAATTGGTCAGATGATCATCACGCAGCCATGGATTCAGATCTTTTAGCTCCTTATATGAAAGTCCGAAACCTTTGGCGAAGCTGGCAAAATCGGAAACGGCACTGTCTACCTCCACTGTGTAGGTAGGTTCCATGTAGTAAAGATCTTTTTCTTTTACATGAAAGCCATAAACAACCGGGTTTTCAAGAATTTCTTTGATGGCGATGATCCGAAAAACATATCGCCCCGTCTCTTCATTTAAAAGTAAATCGTAATAATTATTGGTTTGCTGTCTGTCCAGTTGTCTGATCACATGGCTTCTACCAGCATTGTAAGCAGCAGCAGCCAACGTCCAGCTGCCAAATTTTTCGTAGCTGCTTTTTAGAAATCGGCATGCAGCGGCAGTGGCTTTCTCCACATGGTATCTTTCGTCCACCTGGCTATTGATCTCCAGACCATAATCATTGCCTGCTCCTTTCATAAATTGCCAGGGGCCGGCCGCTCCTGCCGGAGAAACCGCACGAATAATCAGTGCGCTTTCGGCCAGCGCCAGGTATTTAAAATCATCAGGTACTCCTTCTTCTTTGAGAATAGGTTCTATGAGGGGGAAATACTTGGCTGCTCTTTTAATAAACAGAAGTGTTTGCGACTGCCAATAGGTATTTACCAGTAATTCCCGATCCAGACTTTCCCGTATGTATGAACGCTCAATGGGAACCGGCTCTCCGGCGAAAGTAGGATTCTCGGGTACCGGCAGGGAAAAGATGTTGTATTCTTCCTGAAATAGTTCAAGGTGCGAAGGATCGGGACTTTGTTTTTCCGGTTCAGCCGAGTAGGTGAAAAGCCCCCATGCAAAGACAGCTGCAATGGCCAAAAAACTTCCTGATAAAAATTTGAATGCTTTGAGTTGATTCCTGGTAGTCATGTTCTTTCCCTTCAAATCTGTTTCGACAATGTTTGAATACCGCAAATATAATCCAATTCACGGACAAAAAAAGCTTGCAACGTAGTTTACGCTGCAAGCTTTTATATGTTTCCGAAAAGTAGCTTTTTTTATTATACCAGTCCGGCAAATCCCATAAATGCCATAGCAAGTAATCCTGCTACAACTAGTGCAATGGGCGCACCCTGCATCCCTTTGGGTACGTTGACCAGATCAAGCTGTTCACGGATGCCGGCAAAGGTGACGAGTGCCAGTCCGAAACCGAGCGCTGAGGCACCGGAAAAAACGACTGCTTCCACAAGGTTGTAATCGCGGCTGACAGTCATGATGGCTACCCCCAGAATGGCACAGTTGGTAGTGATCAGCGGTAGGAAGACTCCCAAAGCCTGATAGAGCGGAGGGCTTACTTTTTTCAAAACAATTTCTACCAACTGCACAAGTGCGGCAATGACCAGAATAAACGAGATGGTCTGTAGAAATGTGATGTTAAACGCTTCCAGTATGAATTCCTGAATAAAATAGGTGACAATGGTTGCAATAACCATTACAAAGGTGACGGCTCCGGTCATGCCGATTCCGGTAGAAATCTTTTTAGATACTCCCAGGAAAGGACAAATTCCAAGAAACTGGCTCAGCACAATGTTGTTGACAAATATGGCTGATATGATAATGATAAAATAAGTCATGATATTTTCTTTTTATCAACTACTGACTAAAACGATGGACTTTTTCTCAGACTTTTCTTACTTTATTGATGAACGCAGTTAGGTATCCCAGTGCGATAAATGCTCCCGGAGCAAGTACGAAAATTAGCATCCCGTAACTTTCGGAATAGAGTGAAAGTCCGAATATTTTCCCACTTCCCAGAAATTCGCGAATGGCGCCCAGCATCGTCAAAGCCATAGAGAAACCAAGTCCCATTCCTAATCCGTCAATGATGGAAGATCCCAGAGCATTTTTAGAGGCGAAAGCTTCTGCACGTCCCAGTACCAAACAGTTTACCACAATCAGAGGAATGAACAAGCCCAAGGCTTCGAAAAGTGCCGGGATGTAGGCTTGCATTACCATCTCCACGATGGTCACAAAAGAAGCAATGATGACAATAAACGCCGGGATACGCACTTTGTCGGGAATAAAGTCTTTTACCAGTGCAACCACGATATTTGACATCACCAAAACGAAAGTGGTGGCTAATCCCATTCCCAGCCCGTTGATGGCTGATGAGGTTACTCCAAGAGTTGGGCACATCCCCAGCAACATTACAAATACCGGGTTGTCCTTAAAAAATCCTTTGCTGAAATTTTTCCATTGATTCATTGGGTACCTCCTTCCTGAGCGTCATTATTTTTTGTGGTGGCAGAGCTATAGGCATCTGCATTTTTGTTATAAGTGGCCCATGCTTTCTGTACGGCATCCAGAAAAGCCCTGGAGCTGATGGTCGCTGCTGTTATGGCATCAATGTCTCCGCCATCTTTTGAAACTGTCAGGTCTGTTTTTGACGGATCAACCCCCACTATACTGGTATTTCCGCCACCTGCATCACTTTTGATTCCATAAAGCCAGTTGGCAAACGCATTTCCCGATGCCCCTGATTCTTCCTCATCTGAGGGTTTAAACCAGGTGGCCATTTTGGTTCCCAATCCCGGCGTTTCTTTGTGCTCCAGCACTGCATAGTTTTTGATGGTTCCATCAGGCAAAATACCAACCATGATTTTCACATCTCCGCTAAAGCCTTTGTGGCTTACGCTTTCTATGGCAACGCCTACATTTACGCCATCTTTTTTGGCCGGGAAAACTTTTAGTGAGTCGCCTCCTTCAGCAGCAATTTTGTACATTTCCTGCCCGGGGTTGTTGTCAAACTCAGGAACTACCATCTGAATGGCTTCCTGTTGTTTCTGTTCTTTGGCCGCCGAGATGGGACCGGCGGTCAGTTTGTATATGTATCCCAATGAGGCACCTGCTATCAAGGTGATGACAATCAGGGTGATTGCCATATTGGGAAGTGTCGATTCTTTTTTGCCCATTACAATCGTTCTGTTTATTGTTTTTGAACTTTTACTGCCTTGACCTTTTCACCAAACCGCTTGGGTTTCATATATCTGTCGATGAGTGGCACAAATGCATTCATGATGAGAATGGCAAATGAGACACCCTCTGGATAGGATCCGTAAACTCTGATGAGGACCGTAATTACACCTATTCCTGCACCGTAAAGTATCATTCCTTTCCTTGACATGGGAGAACTTACATAATCCGTGGCCATAAAAAAGGCTCCCAGTAATACTCCTCCGGTGAGGATATGGAAAAGCGGCCCTGTATAGTTTTCAGGACTAATGATATTCAAAATGCCGGTGAAAATGGCGATTGATGCAATGACGCTGACCGGTATATGCCAGGTAATAATTTTACGCCACAATAGATAGATGCCTCCAAGTACCAGTGCAATACCTGCTACTTCTCCGGCACTTCCTCCCATATTTCCCATGAAAAGATTCAGGTAGGAAGGAATTTCACTCATTAATTCTGAAACTGAAGAGCCGGAAGCCAGACCTTCTTTGATTACGGACAATGGGGTGGCCCCGGTGGTGGCATCCAGGTACTGGAACCGCGATTCAACCGGAACGGGCCAACTGGTCATTTGCACAGGAAAGGAAATCAGCAGAAATACCCGACCTACCAGAGCCGGGTTAAAAGGATTGTTTCCTATTCCGCCAAAAGACATTTTTCCAATTCCAATTGCTACAGCGGCACCAATAATAATCAGTCCGACGGGAATGTTGGTGGGCAGATTAAATGCCAACAACAGACCTGTAACGGCCGCCGATCCGTCTGAAATGGATGGCGTGGTCTTCATAAGGTATTTTTGAATGATCCACTCAAACAATACACAGGCGGCAACAGCTGTGAGGGTGACTATCAGCGCTCCAAGGCCAAAGTACCACAGAGAGGCCAGCAGAGCCGGTACGAGTGCTATAATTACTCCATACATGTTCTTAGGCACAGAGTCGCCACTGTGAACATGCGGGGATGGAGATACAACTAACTTTTGGTTCATTTTATAGGATGCTTTGTATTAGTTTCTGTTTCGGATGATTTGTCCCACTTTTCCTTTACCAAGGCGTATATAGTCGAGCAGAGGACGGTTGGCCGGGCAGGTGAAGCTGCAGGAGCCGCACTCAATACAATCCATAATATTGTCGCTTTCAGCCCTGTCGAGTAGTTCTTTTTCAGTTTCAATCATCAACAGGTAAGGCTCAAGGCCCATAGGACAAGCAGAGATACATTTGCCACAGCGAATGCAGTTTTCTACCGGCTTGCGATGTGCCTCTTCGTGCGGAAGCACCAAAATTCCTGAGCTACCTTTTGTTACCGGCACTTCCAGATTTGTAAGGGCTTTTCCCATCATGGGGCCGCCACCTATCACCTTGCCGGTATTGTCAGGAAGTCCGCCTGCCGCTTCAATCAGTTGGCTTACGGGCGTCCCTATTCGGACCAGGAAATTGGATGGTTTACTGATGCCTGGGCCAGTAACGGTGATAACTCTTTCGATTAATGGCTTATTTTTTTGAACAGCTTCATAAACAGCCAACGTAGTTCCAACATTCTGGACCACTGCACCTACTTCGATGGGGAGTTTTCCGGAAGGAACCTGACGACCGATGGTCGCATCAATCAATTGTTTTTCGCCACCTTGCGGATATTGAACCTTTAGGGGTTGGATTTCGATGCCACTTTCGTGTTGTACAAGTTTTTGAAGATGTTTGATGGCATCGGGTTTGTTATTTTCGATTCCTATTACAGCACGAGTTACATTCAGTGCTTTCATCAGAATCTTTACTCCGACGATCATTTCCTCACCTCTTTCCAGCATTACCCGGTGGTCACTGGTGAGATAAGGTTCGCATTCCACACCGTTAATTATTAGTACATCACATTTTTTGCCGGGAGGTGGTGAGAGCTTTACATGAGCCGGAAATGTGGCACCGCCCATCCCCACAATTCCCATTTCTCCGACTTTTTTAATAATTTCTTCGGAAGAAAGGGGGATGTCTGTTTTCAATGTTTCTGAGCGATCGATGGATTCATCCCAGTCGTCACCATCCACATCAATAATAACGGCAGGTTTACGATATCCTGAGGCATCTACTATTTCATCAAGTTTAAAAACTTTACCGGAAACAGGCGAGTGAATATTGGCGGAAACAAAACCTCCTGTTTTGGCGATTACCTGACCCACTTTTACCAGGTCACCTTTTTTTACTTCAGTTTTTGCAGGGGCCCCGATATGCTGAGCCACCGGTACCGCAACTCTTTTTGGTAGAGGAAGCACTTCAATGCTTTTGCCGGCAGAAATTTTGCGGTCGGCCGGATGAATACCTCCTATGGAAAATGTTTTAAGCACGGTGATATTTTCTTTTAATGAACATCCAGATTAATTACTGCTTTCGGGTGTGTTGACAGGAGCTTCCTTTTTCTCTGCTTTAGGTTTGCGCGGAGGGAAGTTAAGCTCGTGAATGGCATTGGTAGGACATTCGGGAACACACTTGCGACACAATTTGCATTTGTCATAATCGATGTAAGCCAGATTGTTCTCCATGGTGATGGCATCAAAAGGACAAACTTTGACGCACTTACCACATCCAATGCAGGCAACATTACAGGCCTTTTTGGCTACTGCTCCCTTGTCCTGATTAACGCAGCTGATAAATATACGACGACTCTTGGGCCCTTTTTTCCTGAGTTCAATGATGTCTTTGGGACAAGCATCTACGCAAGCACCACATGCTACACAGTTGTCTTCGATGATTACAGGTAAACCTGTTTCTTCATCCATGTACATGGCATCGAAATCACAGGCTTCTACGCAATCTCCCAGCCCGTAACAGCCATAGGAACAGCCTGTTTCACCTCCATACAGTGCAGCAGCTACAGCGCATGAGGTGGCGCCTTCGTATTCATTCAAGCGGGGGCGATTTTCACAGGTTCCGTTACAGCGCACAACGGCTACCATTGGGTCTGTTTTACCCACTTCTTTTCCAAGAATTCCTGCTACTGTTGACATTACATCGGGGCCTCCCACCGGACAATTCAGGTCTGAAATGTCATCAGCTTTTACCAATGCTTCGGCAAAAGCACGACAGCCGGGAAATCCACATCCTCCGCAATTGGCCGCCGGAAGAGCTTCTTCCACCTGGTCGATTCGCGGATCTTCAAAAACTTTAAATTTCTGGGAAGCCAGATAAAGTATTACTGCAGCCAGAGCACCAAGGCCTGCCAGCGTCAGTATGGTAATCAAAACAATACTCATAACACTACTCCGTAGATGGTTTTATGGTGAAAGAAAATGTTTTAAAAAACTTGTTGTTGAACAGTTTTATGATAAGAAAGTAAGGGACAAGTATTCCTAAAGCCAGCAGACCGGCGAGGTTTTCGTTATTGGTAAGGGTGTATGTGGCAATTAGGGTAGTCATCATCAGAAACAGGGGTAGAATATACGCCCACCATGCAGCCTGAAGTCCCAGTTTGCTTTCTCCAACCAGGGTGACTCTCTCGCCCGGAGCATAGTTGCGATCACAGCTGGCATCTATCAGCTTTTCCTGAAGATCTGCTGCAGTGCAAACGCCTTTGGCATGACATGAAGCACATGCTGACTGACTCAAAATGCGCACTCTTGCATGTTCACCATCAGCATGTTCTACAATGCCCTGGTGTTCTATTTGTTTCTTTTCTGACATTTTTTTACCCTTAGTCGGCACAAATGTATATAAATGGGCATGATTGGATGGCGAAGGGTTCTATTTTTTGTTTAGAACAAATTAAAATAACTTTTAACACCTTGTTGGATTGTGCGATATGATGTGGTGAAAAGGTTAATTTAGACGGGATTGTATTGAGGAATTTTTTCTGTATTTAGAGTCCGGGGCATAGCTTGCTTTTAATCATTTTGTACCAGATTCGTACCATCTACCAGAGAAAGATATTTTAAATACATATTAAACTCGAATTAAATT
>DHQK01000232.1 GCA_002411085.1 Marinilabilia sp. UBA5340
CAATTTTAAAGGTAGGATGAATGTAACCATCCGGCCTCCCACGTATTGTAAAAATAGAAAAATGAATGCAGGAGAAATTCATTTCCTACCAATATTTGTAATTTTCTAAGTCTAACTGGAATCGGTTGGATTTTTCTAACCTTTATTTGATTGTTTCCAATTGTGAGGTAACAGGTCAGCTAAATCCAGAGAGTAATCATTGTTATATGCCGGGATTTTGGTCAGCACATCGGTTAACCATTCCCTCGGGTTAACATCACTGGCTTTGCAACAGCCCAATAAAGAATAGATAACGGCTGCATTTTCTGCAGCTTCGTGATTGCCACAAAACAAGTAGTTTTTCCGGCCAATGGCCAGTGGCCTGATGGCATTTTCGGCCAGATTATTATCTGGTTTGTAACGGCCATCGAGGTGATAGCGTGATAACCGGTGGAAAATTGAATAGGTATATGACAAGGCCTTGCCCATTCGTCCCTTTGGGAAGACTTTGGGATAATAGTTTACAACCCATTTCTCAAAAGCACGCATAATGGGATAAGCCAGACGCTTTCGGAGTTCAGCCCTTTGTTCATAATCCAGCTCCTGGTCATCGGCCATAGCTTCCACCTGATAGAGCTTGCCGATTTGTGCCAGTGCATATTCAGCCCCCGTTTTATCCTCCTTCAGGCTCTCTTCAAATTTACGGCGCGCGTGGGCCCAGCAACCCAACAGCAAAACACCCTTTTTTTGCTCATAGATTGAGTAAGCTTCATAACCATCTGTCTGTATTGCGCCCTGGAAGTCTTTCAAGAGATTCACTACGACTTTTTGTTTTCTGGAGCCTTTGTCGTAATGAAAGAATACCATGTTTTTCATCACCGAGCGTACCATCCACAGATAAGCCTTGACCGTTCTGCTCTTCTTGCTATGGATGACCGGGACGGTACTTTCATCTACCTGTATATAATCCGAAGAGAGTACAATCTCCTGCAAACGGAAGAACAGTGCACGAAGAAGATCACAACTTCCCTGGAACCATCCGTTAATCGTGGAGGCTGGCAGTGTAACACCTATTTGTTTAAAGATGGCAATCTGGCGATGAAACGGTAAATGATGCTGATATTTATTAATCAACAACTCCGCCAACAGTGATGCTCCCGCATTGCTGCGTGGCAATGGCATAAGAGGAAGTGTGGCAACGCGTACACCGGGCTCTTCATCTGCATTTGCTTCCTCCGCTTCCTGATTGGCAATGGGCTTTACAGCATATTTAGGCCGGATAATCCTGCGCACATACAGCTCTCCGGGTTTATGCTCAAGCACCTCGGTGACTTCCTCACCTATGCGCACCCAGTTCTCATCTTTGTCCTCAGGCTCAATGATTTCTTCTTCCCGGCGGAGATCCTCGGGAAGCGGGAGGCGAACGGCTTTTTTCTTTTCTTTGGCGGGCTTTTGACGCTCATAAGAAATAATCTCCTTGTCAGCTTCCCGGGCGTTTCCTTCCTCTTCAGGGAGTAATTCCAATCCATCAAAGTCAATCTTTCGCTGATTGGGATCTTCGGGGATAAATTTCTCCTTTGATGGGCTCCATAGCTTACGGCGATACCAGGCTAATTGATCGGTCAGTTGCCGGATCTTATCATCCTGTTCCTTGATAACAGCCTCTAATTCCTTGTTTCTGGACTCAATGGTCTCCAAAGTACCATTGTCGGTGTTTCGCAGACGAGACAGTTCTCCATAGAGCTCATCTCTTTGCTGGAGTAGCTCATGAATCAACATATCTTTGTCTGTGGAATGGCTCATTTATCGCGGTATGATTATGAGCCTAAAGGTACTAAAATCAGGGCTTACAGACAAAAATCAGGTCGCAAAAAGGAGTTAAATAATGTGTATTTATTTTCGTTTTCCCATCCGGCGTTTGATGGGTTTTACATCACTGACGATCATCATTAAATCTCGCCAGCTGATAGACTCTGATGCTACGGTTTCATCAAAAGCCGGCAGGTTAAAAACACCGTTTTCGAGCTTCTTATGATAGATTACAAGTCCGCCATGTTCCAAGTGTAGTACTTTCATGGTGGTAAGACGACGATTGACAAAGATAAAGACCTCTCCACTCTGCACATTGCGCTTCATAACAGATGAGACAATGCCACTAAGGGTGTAAAAACTTTTTCGCATGTCAACAGGTGCAGGATATAGGAAGTATTGGAGCTTCTCGTGTAAATGAAACATGCATTTTAGTCGTATAGGTGAACAATTGTTTTTAATAAAGCCGAATCAGTAGTCGCTTTCATTATCATCCTGGTGCCATTGGGGAAGACAAACTCTAAAGGGACACTGTCTCCTTCTTTGTTGCCTTTATTGACAGCCGGAAGAGCACTTCCTCTGCGATCCGGCACAGATTGTTCTCCAATCAATAGGGGAACGAATTCCTTGGAGGCTTCGTCATTTTTCTTTTGCTTTTTCATCCAGTAATAGAAGGTAGAAACAGCAAAATCCTGGTTGGCACAAAAATCCCGAATACTTAATCCGGATTCCTTATACTCCTGTAGTAATTTCTTAAATTTAGAATCGGTCATCCTCATTTCTTTTTTCGCCAAAGCTAAACGTCAAAAGAGTTCAAGACAATATGGGGGAGGCCGAAGGGTTACGGATGAATTACTGAAGTAAGTT
>DHQK01000205.1 GCA_002411085.1 Marinilabilia sp. UBA5340
TATGTCAATACACTGCACTCTCTTTATATGTCTTATATGGTCGATTAATTTAAATTTGCCGACCAGGATAGTTTTCTAAAGCCACCCGAAGAACTTCAATGGCCCTGGCCAGTTCTTTTCTTTCCAGTACATAGGCAATTCTTACCTCATTCATTCCTTTTCCGGGAGTACTGTAAAAGCCTGTTCCCGGAGCCATCATAACGGTTTGGCCCTCATGATCAAAATCACTCAGAATCCATTGGCAGAATTTATCGGAATCATCTACGGGTAATTTTACCATGGTATAGAATGCCCCCTTGGGCTCCGGACATACTACGCCCGGAATTTTATTGAGCTCTTCTACAAGAAAATCCCGACGTTGAATATATTCCTGATAAACGTCTGTAAAATACTGTTCCGGAGTATCCAGAGATGCTTCGCCTACAATCTGTCCCAATCCGGGAGGGCTCAGCCTGGCTTGTCCGAATTTCAATGCCGTGCTGATAAGGTCTTTGTTTTTCGAAACAAGTGCTCCGATTCGGACACCGCATTCGCTGAATCGTTTGGATACCGAATCAAACATCACGGCATGCTCCTCCAGTCCCTGCAGGTGCATTACAGAGAGATGTTTGTTGTCGTCATAGCAGAATTCGCGGTACACTTCATCCGAAAAGAAAAACAGGTCGTGTTTTAAAACCAACTGCCGCAGCTCTTTCATCTCCTCCTTAGAATAAAGGTAGCCAGTGGGATTGTTGGGGTTACAAACCACTATTCCTTTGGTGCGAGGAGTGATTAGAGCCTCAAAGTCTCTGATGGGAGGCAAGGCAAAACTGTTTTCGATGGTTGAGGTTACCGGTACGATTTTTACTCCGGCAGCAATGGCAAAACCATTGTAATTGGCATAAAAAGGTTCGGGAATGATTACCTCATCTCCCGGATTCAGGCAACTCAAAAAGGCGAACGTCAGGGCTTCTGATCCGCCGGTTGTAATCAGTATTTCAGTGTGATCCACATCAATGCCGATCGATTGGTAATATTTTGCCAGCTTGCGGCGATAGGATTCGTTTCCGGCCGAATGACTGTATTCTATTACTTTGTCGGGCAGATTGCGGACGGCATCCAGTGCTACTTCCGGAGTAAATATATCAGGTTGTCCAATGTTCAGATGAATCACATGTGTTCCTCTCTCTTTTGCCTGTTCAGCAAAGGGAACCAATTTTCGTATGGGGGAAGCGGGCATCAGATCGCCCCGATTGGAAATGTTCGGCATTGGTTCTGTTTTTTGGTTTATTACAAAGTTAGGGTCGAAAGCTGACAAAGATAATGACACTTTGCATATTTTTAAGATATTTTGGGAATTTAGGGGTGAAAACAGCTTTGGCGGGATTCATTTATTAAACCCTTCTGAAAAATCAGGCTAAATTGAATAAATTTGTGTCCATAATTTCTTTGACTATGGGTTTTATTTTGCGTTTTGTTACACTTTCGGTTTTATTATTGACTTCGGCGTTTGGGCATATTTCTGAAGCACAAATTGTAAATATTGACAAACGTCGAACACGCAATCCTGATAGAGGGTTGCAGGGGGAACTGAATTTGGGGTTTAATTTTATTCATACTACATCCGATCAGAAACAACTCAACTCACGTGTTAAACTTCAGTACAACGATGATTTGAATACCTATCTTTTTTCTTCCAATATCAGCTTTAATGAGGTAGGAAGTGAACGCAACCTGAATAATGGCGGGGTAATGCTGAAATACAACTACTGGGTGCCCCAAAAAATTATTATTGCCGAAGGGTTTGTTCAATATCAGTACAACCGGGTAAAAAGTCTGAAACATCGTTATATACTGGGTGGAGGTCCCCGCTTTAATATTGCTGACGGGGAGAAATTCTCGTTGTTTTTAGTGGGATATACAATTTATCTTAATGAATTGTATGAACAGTCTGATTTTGAAAGACGAAAAAGCCTGGTGAAGTTTAGTTCTATGGGGAGCTTCGACTGGCAAATGGGAGAGGCAGCCAAACTTAGTCACAGTACTTATTATGAACCCGACTATTCAGATCCTGCAGACTTCAGGGTTTGGAGTGAAACCCGGTTTGATGTACGCATCTCTCAAAAATTTAATTTTGGGCTTTTTGTAAAACTGGAATACGATAATATGGCGCCTGCTGAAGTGGATAAATTGTTTTATACAGTAAGTAATTCTTTTCAGTGGCGGTTTTAAGGCATAAGTATCCTTATCCCCTCACATCTGAGAATCTATTGTAGTTTGGAACAAATTTTGTTAAACCATCAGGCAAAATATTGTTTTTTCAAACTAACCCTGAAATTATGAAAAACCTTTTTTTAGCCCTTGCTTTTTTTATTACTTTGCCTATTGTGACTTCTGCACAGGGAGTTCGTGGTACCATTGTTGATGAAAAAGGGGAGCCTTTACCCATGGCCAGTATTTATCTGCCTTCCGAAAGAACCGGTACGATCTCCAATACCAATGGGAATTATGAAATTGCTTTAGATCCCGGAGAGTACGATCTGGTTTTCCAATCCTTAGGATTTCGTACCCGGACTTTTCATCTGACTATCAGAGAGACCTGGCTGGAGTTGGATATTACTCTGGAGCCGCAAAGTATTCAGTTGCGCGAGGTGGTTGTGAATCCTTCAGGTGAGGATCCTGCTTATGCCATCATGCGGAAGGCTATTGGAATGGCACCTTATTATTTGCGGCAGACAAATCGCTATCAGGCCGATGTTTACCTCAAGGGATCCTTTCGGATGGACAAAGTTCCGCGCCTGTTGAAAAACAATCTCACCATCAGTGTAAATGATGTGGAAGCCCCTGTTGAAGAAGGACGTACCTACACAATGGAGTCGATGAATGAGATAACTTTCGTCGCACCTGATACTTTCAAACACACTGTTCTTGCCTCGCGAAGCTCTTTCCCTGCAGGTGATGAGGCAACTGCTCTGGGATTTATCAATAGCAGTTTTTATGAGCCTGACAATGGAATGGTTATTTCACCTCTGGCTCCTCAGGCTATGCGTCATTATAAGTACAGGTATGAGGGATATTTTGAAGATGGCGAAGTGGAAGTCAATAAAATTAAGGTAATTCCCCGGCGGAAAAGTCAGCAGCTGGTCAACGGCTATGTATACATAGTTCAGGATCTCTGGAATTTGCATTCTATAGATGTGAAAGCCGAAATGTTTTTTGGCGATGTCGGGGTGAAACAGGTTTTTCAGCCCGTGAAAGAAGGTGCCTGGCTGCCGGTAACACATCAGTTCGACCTGGATGTAGCTATGATGGGTGTCAAAGCAGTGGTGGACTACTCAGGTTCGGTGAAATATAAGCAGGTGGAATTGAATGATGACCTCGAAGCACCGGATTTTTTGCAAATTGCCACCAGCGAATCGATGGAAGAGGAAGAATCAGAGGTGCCTGTTGAAGAAGAACAAACCAGGGAACAGAGGAAAATTGAAACGTTGCTGGCCAAAGACGATCTCAATAACAGGGAAATGATGCAACTGGCGCGTTTGATGGAAAAAACATCGGAGCAGGAGGAGGAAGATAAATCCCGGGATCTGGAGCTAACCAGTACTTATGATATGGAAGTGAAGAAAGATTCTATTCAACGGGATTCTTCTTTTTGGGAAACGCGTCGTCCTATTCCCCTGACACCGCTGGAACAGGAGAGTTTTGCTTTGGGAGACAGCCTGGCTGCCGTAAGTGCTGCAAAAAAAGACAGTGCTTCAGCGGATGAAGATGGATTGTTGGACAAAGTAGCTGGTTTTACAACTTTTGGGAAGCGTTTCTTTTTGGCTGATTCGTCTTTCATGATCAATTATAACGGACTGATTGGGCTGCGAAATGTCAACTTCAATCCGGTGGACGGATGGAACTACAAGCAATCCATTGATGTGATCTGGAAACAGGACTCAGTCCATCGGTTTCAATTATTTCCCGAAATAGGTTATGCTTTTTCCAGGGAAGCACTTTTTGGGAAGGTGAGAGGACAGCAAACTTATGCTCCGATGTTGCGGGGAGAATTTCGGTTTTCTGCCGGAGAGGAAACAGCAGACTTTAAATCCTCGTCCTATGCTGTAAATCCCTGGACAGATATGGCAGCGTCATTGATCTTTAAAGAAAATTACAAACGATATTTCGGGCGGCGTTTTGCAGAAATTTCAAATGGAATAGATCTCTCCAACGGTTTACGATGGGATCTTTCAGCATCCTACGAATGGATGGAGCCGAGGATCAACAATAGTAATTATTCTTTTTTTAATCAGGATGAAGATTATTATTTCAATATTCCTGAAAATGAACAACTGTTTTATAGTCACCTGGAGCAACAGGAAAGTTTTTCGTGGGGGACAACCCTTACTTATACACCCCATTATTTCTACAGAGTTTACAAAGGGCGAAAAATAATGTCGCATTCAGATTATCCTACTTTTTTGTTTTCAGTAAAACAGGGTATTCCGGCGTTTGACAGCTCAGCAGACTATTTGTTTTTGGAAGGAGGAGTGAAACAAGAGAAAGAAGCCGGCTTTTTCCCTGCTTTGTCCTGGGCTGCACATGGAGGATGGTTTGCCCGGAATGAAGCCATGCATTTTTCGCACTTCAAACATTTTAATGCATCGACCATGCCGGTGAGAATCACCGGATCACCTGCATTCCGGTTGTTGGATGATTACGCAGCATCCACCAATGAATGGTATCTTCAGGGGCACCTGAAATATTCCTCTCCCTATTTATTGCTGAAGAGGTTGCCGGTATTAAGTAACCGGATGTGGCAGGAATCTTTACACTTCGATTATCTTCATACGCCATTGCTTCGCAACTACACTCAGGTTGGCTATTCTATAGATCAGATTTTTTTCATGGGGAGTGTTGGTATTTTTGCCGGATTTGAAGAAGGAGACTTTGAACACTGGGGAATAAGTGCGGTTTTGCAGTTTTAGTGTTTTTTTCGTGCATTTGGCAAATGAATGTTTTAACTTGCATAACAGTCGGATTTTAAATGCAGTATCAAAGCCTCTCTTTTTGAGGGCTGCCGTGTTTTATCTGGCCACCCTTATTTATTAATTATTTCTTTTTTACTATGAACATTTTTGTTGCAAAGCTCAGTTCGCGAACCAAAAGCGAAGATCTTGAGCACATGTTTGGCGAATTTGGAGAGGTTACCTCCGCCAAGGTAATTATGGATCGGGAAACCGGTTACTCAAAGCGCTATGGCTTTGTAGAAATGGCAGATGATAATGCTGCAAATGCTGCCATCGAAAACCTGGATGACAAAGAACTCGATGGCAGTCACATTGTTGTCAAAAAGGCCCGGCCACGTGAAGAAACTGCCGGAAGGGGTGGCGGACGTCAGTTCCGTCAGTCGCGGTAAAAAGATGTAAAGGCTGTCTGGCAGGCAGTCTTTTTTTTGTGGCTAATTGTCAGTTTGTTAATTTTGAATGTCAGGAGAATGTCGTGCTTGTGTAGTTGCAAAGTTACCTGAATCATGCTGACCTTTGAAAGAAAAAATGGAAACAGGAAAGCTAATTAAAGAATTAAGAGTTAAGAGAGGGATGACTCAGGAAGAGTTGGCCGAAAAAACCGAACTTAGTGCAAGAACCATACAACGTATAGAAAAGGGCGAAGTAGACCCACGTGCCTATACACTGCAAAGTATTGCCAGAGCACTTGATGTCGATTTTAGTGTCTTTGTTGAGGAAAATGTGGCTGATGTGGCAGATAATAACAGTTATTGGTTGGGACTTCTGCACTTAAGCGGATTGTTGCCACTCATATTTCCAACCTTGATAATCTGGAATCAGAAAAAAGAAAAAAATAAAAACCATGCATATCATCTCCGTGCTGTTATCAGTTTTCAGTTATGTGTTTTGGGGATTTGTCTTGGGGGCCTTTGGGTATACTGGAGAGTTGAAGAGTGGACTCCTTTGTTGGGAGGTCTGTTGGTCGGAGGCTTGGTCTCGGTCGTTAATGCAATATTTGTGATGAGCGGTAAGTCTTTTATAAATCCTTTTTTCAAAAGTAAAACTTGAGTTGATGACGCTTATTCTAAAGCTGATTCTTTGTAAGTGTTTCAGTCTGTTAAGGTGGCAAACCTATTGACCGAAATAATTAACCTGCGTTTGAGCCCCATAGGCCTGACATTTTATAGATAGTATTTGTTGAAATTGCAGTAAAAGAAAGTGTTGATGAATCCAGCCCTAATTGGAGATAATGATTCTGAAGCCGCAAGAAAAGCAAATCATCGGAAAGAAATAATTTTTCATTAACCATAAAAAGGCAGTTGCACTTTGGTCGGAAGGCAACTGCTAAGCAACTGTTTAAGATTTTTTAGTGATTAATAACAAGTTCGGTGAACATTGGATCCAACTCAACAGGGGTGCCGTTTTTTTCTATTGAAACAGCGAAAGAAGTATCGGAACCTCCGAGTTCTATAATCCGGTTCCAATCCTCACGGGCACCTTCAATATCTCCCAGCGCATATTTGCAATAGGATCGGTTGAGCAACAGTCCTTTGTCTAATGGCTGGTAAATCATAGCATGGTTAAATGCGCGCAGTGCTGCTTTGGGATGGTGTTTTTCGAAAAGTCTTTTTGCTCCTCTGGCAAAATAGTATTTTGCCAATCTGGTAAATTTCTGCGCTGTTAACTCTCTTGAATTCTCTGAAAAGCCGATTTCAAAACAAACG
>DHQK01000207.1 GCA_002411085.1 Marinilabilia sp. UBA5340
ACTTCATTGGCTGAATTTTTTCTGTGAGATCGTTTGCCGTGTATGGCTGTGTATTCTTCGTTTATCCGTTTTGCTTTGCTGAATTTTAGCAGTTTTAAGTTATTCTCAAATGATATATCGTTTCTGGTAATTCCCAGCTTTATTTTAGGGATTGCTTCTGAAGACTGATTGCTGTTTTCGTAAAATACTCTGAGAAACCACTCTCCGTATTTATTATCATCTGCCTTCAATAGTCCAACTCTGATTTTATTATTTGGTGAAGATATTGTCTCTGCGCTTTTAGCCAATGCGAATACCGGCATGATCGAGATAATAATAATCGAAAGAATTTGCTTCATGGTGAATCGTGTTTTTATGCAAAGGAAATTGGGGTGAAAAATTTCTACTTTGTTTAAAGGTTAAAAATAGTTACTGGGATGTGATCACAGTATCAATTTGGGATATTTGATTTCTGAACTCAGGTAAATTGGTTGCTATCCGATTAAGTGACTTTTATGGAATCCCCCTTTTGCTTGTATGTTTCGAGAAATTGAGACCTGCATGGGCCATTTTGTATGTATTATTTTTTGAACCTGGAATAGCCATATATCAGAGCAGGGAGCTAAAAATATGGTTATTTCGATTAAACTGTCAAAGACCCTTAAAATCTATGATATACGATGAGTTAGATTCTTTTTCAAGAGTTTATTGGTCTTAATTTTCTGCTTCGATACCCGTAAACAGCTACTACCCAAAAACAAATAAGAGGCAGCAGAAAGGATATATTAACTGCCGGAAATCCCCCAATGCTTCCCATGTCAACGATGCTACCCTGAATTGGAGGCATCAGAGCTCCTCCAACGATGGCCATCACGAGACCGGCAGAGCCCAAAGTAGCGTCTTCTCCAACCCCTTTTAAAGCAATTCCATAAATGGTAGGAAACATGAGTGACATGAAAGCGGATGTGGCTACCAGACAATAAAGACCTGGCATTCCCTGGATCAGAATTGTGCCTGTGGTAGTGGCCATTCCCCCAATTGCAAATATAGTCAGGAGCTTATTTGGATTAATATACTTCATCAGAAAAGTACTGATGAACCGGCTGGATAGAAACATGCCCATCGCTGCAATATTGTAGTTCTGTGCTGTCGATTTATCAATTCCAAGATTTTCAGCATATTGAATGATGAATGTCCAGCACATTATTTGAGCAGCTACATAAAAGAGTTGTGCAATAACTCCTTCGCGGTATACTTTATTTTTGAGAAGCCGTTTCATCGGCTCTTTAATTTTCATCTCATGCTCTCTGCGCTCCCAAACCGGCATGTTGTAGAAGTATATTATCAAAAACATCAGAATCACCACTCCTCCCAAAATTAAATAGGGATTCCTGATTATTTCCAGGTCTTGAGATCTGATGACCATTTTTTCGATATGGGATAAAGTGGGGAAAACCAGTTCTCCTGCATCATCCCGAATATCTGACTGAAGAGAGTCCAGAATAAAATTGGAAGCTACAAACATTCCGAGAAGTGATCCAATGGGATTAAATGCCTGAGCCAGATTCAGACGGCGTGTGGCTGTTTCTTCTTTACCCATAGCCAGGATGTAGGGATTGGCTGTTGTCTCCAGAAAGGCCAGACCAAATGTGAGAATATATAATGATACCAGAAAGAATCCGAACATTTCAAAGCGAGCGGCAGGATAAAAAAGAAGTGCTCCAGTGGCGTAAAAAGCAAGCCCCAAAAGAATTCCTTTCTTATAGCTGAATTTTTTTATAAACAAGGCTGCAGGAATAGCCATTGTAGCATATCCGCCATAAAAGGCAAATTGTACCAGGGCGGCTTTTGCATTTGAGATTTCCATTAAAGTTGCAAAGGCGGCAACCAGTGGATTGGTAATATCATTGGCAAATCCCCAAAGTGCAAAGAGGCTGGTTACCAGTATGAAAGATATCAGGTATCTTTTTTCTACAACAGGTGATTTTTGTCTCATCCCTATAAAGTTTATTTTAAAAGATAGTGGAGTTGTCAAATTTTATGATAATTCATATTATTACAGCTTTGTGCTCACTTCATCTGTTAGTCAAATTGTACTAATATTTTTAGTGTTTTTCCCGGATCTGAAGCCCATTCGCTCATCGCCGAGGGAGCCTCCTGAGCCTTTACTATTTTCGTGACCAGCTTTTCTTCCAATGTACTGTTTCCTTTCAGGAATTTGATTACTGCCTCAAAATCTGCCGGGTTGGCATTCCTTGAACCTTTGATCTCCAGCTCCTTTTGTACCCAAAGCTTGGTGGTAAAAGGAATCTCCTCTTTGGCATAACCAATGCATACCACACGTCCGGCGAAACCGACCTCATTAATAGCTGCTTTATAGGAAACCGGATTCCCTGCAGCTTCTACCATGACCGATGGCCCGTTCCCATTTGTGATTTCGGTCAGTTCCTGATGTAAATCCTGTGTTTTTGAGTTAATCAGAAAGTCAGCACCAAGTACTTTGGCAACCTGGAGTTTTGAGTCATCTATGTCGATGGCAATTACCGAGGCTCCTCGTAAGTGCGCGCGTAAAATGGCTCCGATACCAATCATTCCGCAGCCAAATATAACCACAGTATCTTTGTCAGTAACACTGATGTTGTCAATGGCGTGAAATCCAACAGTTAATGGTTCAATCATTGCAAGTTGAACTGAAGAGAGGTTATCCTCAATAATCACTTTTTGCCAGGGAACACAAATGTATTCTGCCATGGCACCATCTCTCTGCACTCCTAATGTTTCATTGTAGCGACAGGCATTCTGCTTTTTCTGTTTGCAAGCAGAACAAAGACCACAATTGGTATAAGGAACTACGGTCACAGACAGCCCTGGTTTAAACTTGTCGGGGACATCGTTTCCTACTGTTTCAATTGTTGCTGATATTTCATGTCCTGGAATTCGAGGGTAGCTGACCATAGGGTTTTTCCCCAGATAAGTGCTTAAATCTGAACCACAGAAACCGACATACTTTATTTTTAGCAAAACTTCTCCGTTTTCCGGTTGGGGTTTTTCTCGCTCGGTTACTTGCATAACGCCGGGTTGGAGTATTTCTATTGCACGCATAGTTGTTGTTTATTAAAGATTGTATATCGATATGGCATTTTTGCCTAATATTTGCTCTTGTTCATTAATACTTAATTCGGATATCCATTTTTTTACCAGATCCATCCATGCTTTATAGCTTGTGGCTACCAGGCAAACTGGCCAGTCGGAACCGAAAAGGATTCGTCCCGGGCCAAATGCTTCCAGAACAACATCAAAATAGGGTTTTAACTGATCTTCCGTCCAGTTGGTGAAATCTGCTTCGGTTACCATCCCGCTTAGTTTGCAACTCACATTTTCACGTTGGGCCAGTTCTTTAATTTTTCCCTCCCAAATTTGTATCTCATTGATCTTGATTTCCGGCTTTGCAATATGATCCAGGACAAATAATTGATCGGGATGTTGATCCACAAACTGAATAGCATTGGTTAGCTGGTGGCTTAAAATCAGAATGTCGTATACAAGTCCGAATTTTTTTAACTGAGAAATACCATTGTTGAAATTTTTGCCTAAAATGAACCTTGGGTCCGGCTCTCCCTGAATTACATGACGAACACCTTTTAGCAATGGGTTTTTGTTCAGGTCGCTTAATAGCTCAGAGACATTATTTTGTGACAGTGGAATCCATCCAATGATACCTTTGATGAATTCATTTTCTGATGCGAGCTGCAATAACCATTGGGTTTCCTGGAGTGATTGCCTGGCCTGAACAGATATTACGCCTTCAACATTGGTATCGGAAATAGTGTTTTTCAAATCTTTTGGCAAAAAGGATCTTTTGATAAGTCCCATTTCGTCATTAATCCAATCAAATTCTTTCTGATTAAAATTCCAGAAATGCTGGTGTGAATCAATAATCATTTTTTGAATATTTAAATTTCCGATTTAGTTTTAATTTGCCTTTTAAAAAGTGTAGTAGCTTTCCGTAAGCCATTTTCTTATACATCGTCTAGGGCAGGGGTATATAATCTGCTATTAATCCTTCATCTTTCATAGCATTCCAAAATTCTTTTGGAAAATCCTTTGTGAGAATTTCTTTGTTGTGGCTGATTCTTTTGGGTTTGCTTGGATTGAGTGCTACTGCTGTTACTTCGGGAACAGACAAAGCAAACTTCAGACAAGCGTCTCCCGGGGAGATATTATATCGATCACAGATGTTGAAGAACTTCTCTCTCCATTGGAAGAGGAGTTCATCATCAGGAGTGTTCCTTTGAGGAATTCTGTAATCAAAATATTCTCCTCCGGTTATAAAACCTGCATTGAATATGGCTGAATTGATAATCTCTATGCCGTTTTGGTGAAGTTTTCCCATGAATTCAAATACATCATGTGCATGCGTGAAAATGGTGAATTTATTGGCCAGCATTACCCAGTCAAATTTTATCTGGTCATAAAGTTCTTTTATTACCTGCCAATCCTTGGCACCGATGCCTATGGCTTTCACTTCTCCTTTGGACTTTAATTCAAATAAAGCCCGATA
>DHQK01000153.1 GCA_002411085.1 Marinilabilia sp. UBA5340
CTTATGTATTCAAGGGCTCGCAATTCTGAGGGCCATATCTTCACTTTCAATGGCACAGGGCCCTGCCAGCAGGAAAAACTGTCCGCTGTCGGTATGTTTTATTCGGGGAATGTCTTGTATATTCATATTGGTTTCCTATGTTTCTGTTTTACTTCGTAAAGATAATACATCAAGCTAAAATCAACCAGCCAAGAGCTAAGAGCTACCAGCTATTTCCCCCAAAGCTTATTTATCCGTTCTCCAATTTTGTTTTCCTGCGGATTGTTTTGAGGAGAAAACAATTGGGTTTTTTTCAGTTCATCGGGGAGGTAATCCTGTTTTACAAAATTGTGATCATAACTGTGTGGATATTTGTATTCCTTTCCGTAATCCATCTTTTTCATGAGTTTGGTGGGGGCATTGCGAAGATGTAAAGGTACAGGTAGATTTCCGGTCTTTCTGACAACTTCCTGGGCCTGGTTTATGGCCATATAGGCTGAATTACTTTTGGGACTTGTTGCCAGATAGATGGTTACTTCACTCAGGATAATACGTGCTTCGGGCCACCCTACCATTTTGATGGCCTCAAAGGCATTGGTGGCCAGCAAAAGGGCATTAGGATTGGCCAGGCCGACATCTTCCGAAGCAGAAATGATTAATCTTCGGGCAATGAATTTAGGATCCTCACCACCTTCAACCATTCGGGCGAGCCAGTAAACCGCGGCATCAGGGTCGCTCCCTCTGATGGATTTGATAAAAGCAGAAATAATGTCATAATGCATCTCTCCGTTTTTGTCGTATTGTGCCGGATTCTGTTGCAGGTGTCTGGTTACGTTTTCGTTGGTGATCTCAATGGTCTGATCGCTCTCATACGAGTTGGTGATCAGTTCTATAATGTTAAGGAACTTACGGGCATCCCCACCGGCAAATCGCATGAGGGCTTCGTCTTCTATAAGTTCGATTTTTCGGGTTTTCAGCACGGTGTCTTCCTTCAATATGCGGTCGAAGAGCACCATCAGGTCTTCATTTTCCAGTGGATTTAAGACATATACCTGACAGCGCGAAAGCAAGGGGGAAATCACCTCGAATGACGGGTTTTCGGTAGTTGCACCTATCAGGGTTACCACACCTTCTTCTACCGCTCCTAACAGGCTGTCTTGTTGTGATTTACTGAAGCGGTGAATCTCATCAATAAAGAGAATGGGAGCTGCGGAATTAAAAAATCTGGATTTGCGGGCTTTTTCTATGGCTTCCCGTACATCCTTAACGCCCGAATTGATGGCTGACAGGACGTAGAAGGGCCGTTCCAGCTGATTGGCTATGATCCGGGCCAGTGTGGTTTTTCCAACACCGGGAGGGCCCCAGAGGATAATGCTGGAGATTCTGCCTGATGAGACCATCTGATGTAATACGGCACCTTGTCCGATCAGATGCTTTTGACCGATATAATGATCCAGCTTTTGAGGTCGCATTCTTTCTGCCAGGGGGGGGTAACCACTCATATTTTCTGTTTCTTTTTTGGCAAAGTTAACAAACAATGGTGGAACTATTGGTTTTTTTAGGGTGGAGGTTTTAATGATCAAAGCAGGTTGTTTTATAATCTAAAAAAGTGTAACTTCCAAAGTATAAGTTCGGAGGGTGTATTTTTCTGGTCTCCTGTTTGTTCCTGTTATCAAACATCTTAAATAATGATAAAAAGCAGGCTAAATCGAGGTAAATCCACTAATTTTGCATAAATAAAAATACTTCACAATTATGGATTTTGTCAATCAATTAAAAAAGCGTGCCGCTCAAAATAAAAAACGGATCGTTTTACCCGAAGGTCTTGAGGAGAGAACACTCAAAGCCGCAGATGTCATTTTGGAAGAAGGTTTTGCTGATGTAATCCTCATCGGTAATCCGGATGCTATTGCAGAGGAGACCCGGAGGCTTGTGCTTAAGAATATTTCCAGAGCCACTATCGTGGATCCCAAGGCGCATGAAAAAAAGGAAGAATATATCGATCTTCTTTTTAATTTACGAAAGAAAAAAGGGATGACCAGAGAACAGGCCGCTGAGCTGGTTGAGAATCCCCTTTATCTTGCTGTTTTGATGATCAAAAACGGCGATGCCGATGGCGAAGTAGCAGGGGCTGACAATGCCACAGGAGATGTTTTGCGCCCTGCTTTCCAGATTGTTAAAACCAAACCGGGTATCAGTGTTGTTTCTGGTGCTTTTATAATGGCTTTGAAAGACAAAGAATTTGGCGAAGATGGCATCATTGTTTTTGCTGATGGAGCGGTTCACCCTTTTCCAACTACCGAAGAACTGGCAGAAATAGCTGTATCAACAGGTCAAACTACCCGGAGCCTCCTTGGGATCGAGCCTCGTGTTGCGATGCTTAGCTTTTCAACCAAGGGAAGTGCAAAGCATGAAATGGTAGATAAAGTGGTAAAAGCCACTGAAATTGCGAGAGAGAAAGATCCTACGTTGAAAATTGACGGTGAACTACAGGTGGATGCAGCCATCATTCCGGAAATTGCCAGAAAAAAGGCACCGGACAGCGAGATTGCCGGTCAGGCCAATGTTTTTATATTCCCGTCACTGGAAACAGGAAATATCGCTTACAAGCTGGTTCAACGCCTGGCACATGCAGAAGCTATCGGACCTGTTTTGCAGGGAATGGCAGCTCCCATTAACGATCTTTCACGAGGTTGCTCGGTGAGTGATATTGTTAGTTTAGCAGCTATAACAGCCAATCAGGCTATTGCACAATAAAATGATTTAAAAGGCCGGTTTCCGGCCTTTTTTTGCCTGAATAGTTTCAGGCAGGTAAAAACTAAAAATAAAAATGGCAGAAATTCTTGTAGAACCTATTGAAAGGTATGCATTAAATGCAAAAACACGCGTAAAAACGCTTTTCTCCAAAATTGGAGTTGTCGGCTGCGGCAAAGAAGGACAGAATATTGTCAGAATTGCTGCATGGCATGGCATAGAAGTGGTTTTTATTGAACTGAGCGAAGAGAAAATTCAGCATTCACTTGACAACATCAGTAAAGAGCTGGATAACCGTATTGAGACGTGGGGATTGACTTCAGGAGAGAAACGTGCCATTATGGGACGTATCAAAGGATCCCTGAACTTTCAGGATCTTTCCGGTTGCGATTTCGTAATTGAAGCGGTGAGAGCCGACGAAAAAACCGGTCTGCGCAGTATCGATGCCCGTAAGGATGTTTTTCATAAGATTGAGCAGGTGGTCGACAATGATGCAATCATTGCAACCAATGCTACCACTATTATTATTACGGAACTTGCCAGTGAGCTTCAGTTTCCGCATCGATGCGTGAGCCTTCACTTCTTTGTCACCTCCCCGGAAGCCCGAATTATAGAAGTGGTTAAAGGGCTTTACACTACCGATGAAGTGTATAATAAAGTGACGACTTTTGTGAAGCTTATTAACAGGGAAGTAATCCCTGTGGAGGAATCGGCAGGCCTGGTGAGTATCCGACTGTTTGTGACGCTGCTGAATGAAGCCTGTGAAGCTTTGATGGAAGGCGTAGCGACTGCTGAAAATATTGACAAAACCATGATTATTGGCATGGGAATGCGTTTTGGCCCATTCCAGATGGCCGACATTGTGGGACTCAATAAGGTGGAAAAGTGGATGGAGAACCTTTACGAAGAGTTCGGAGGGCCCAAGTACAAACCATCACCACTGATTAAGCGTCTTGTGCGTGCCAAGCGCCTGGGGGTTCAGACCGGACAAGGCTTTTTTAAATACGATGTCAACGGGAATAAAGTCGCAGAGTAATTTCTGCACTTTTTAGGTTCCTGATCGCACCGTCCAATAGGATATTTTAAGACAATAGAGGTTCCTGCTGTTTGCAGGAAACATCAAATAAAAATTTTACCAATGAAGATACTGGTACTCAACTGTGGTAGTTCATCTATCAAATATCAGTTGTTTAATATGATAGACTCCAACTGGGACGTAATGGCCAAAGGCGGAGTAGAGAAAGTAGGTCTCAAAGGCTCCTTTCTGAAACATGAAAAAGAAACCGGTGAGAAAGTATTGCTCGAAGGAGAAATACTGGATCATCAAACCGGGATAGATTATATCCTCGGAGTGCTGAACAGCGAAAAACATGGCTGTATCAATGATTTGAATGAGATTGATGCGGTAGGACATCGCGTGGTTCATGGAGGTGAGATGTTTAATTCCAGTGTTTTTATCACCGATGAAGTGATCAAAAAAATGGAAGATTGTATCGATCTTGCCCCCCTCCATAATCCACCAAACCTAAAAGGAATCAGTGCGATATCTTCATTGCTTCCGGATGTTCCCCAGGTGGGCGTTTTCGATACTGCTTTTCATCAGACAATGCCCCGTCATGCATATATGTATGCATTACCACAGGCGCTGTATAAGAAATACGGGATTCGTCGTTATGGATTTCACGGAACCAGCCATCGTTATGTAAGTGCCCGTGCCTGTGAAGTATTGGGCGTGGATTACGGTACCCAGAAAATTGTTTCTTGTCATTTGGGCAACGGAGCTTCTGTTGCTGCTATTAAAAATGGAGAATCGGTTGATACTTCGATGGGATTCACTCCTATTGAGGGACTGATGATGGGTACTCGTTGTGGCGATTTGGATGTGGGGGCTGTAACCTATATTATGGATAAAGAAACCATTGGAACCCGCTCTGCCTCTACTTTGTTCAACAAACACAGTGGAATGCTGGGAATCACAGGTATCTCCTCAGATATGAGAGAAGTGGAAGAGGCTGCCGAAAAAGGGGATGAGAATGCCCGCATGGCTATGGATATGTATGATTATCGTATCAAGAAATACATCGGATCCTATGCAGCTGCCATGGGGGGGATAGACATTCTTATTTTCACCGGAGGTATTGGTGAAAACGGAGATATTACCCGCAGTGGAGTTTGCAAGGGACTCGGATTTTTGGGAGTAGATATCAATGAATCCAAAAACAAAGGACTACGCGGAAAAGAGATGGATATTAGCACTTCTGAAAGCAAGGTTCGGGTAATGGTAGTTCCGACAAATGAAGAGCTTGTTATTGCTCAGGATACCAGAGAAATTGTTGAAGGGTTAGCCAACAGATAAAATGAAAAACAAAGCAGAAGTCATTGGAATTTTCCAGCTTCTGCTTTTTTTTTGTCTAAACAGGAATTAATGAATGATATTTTCAAGGTTTTGAGGCTGGCCCCAAAGTACGAAGCACAAAAAAAAGTGTCATATTGAGCGTAGTCGAAACATTTTTCTTTCAAATGAACAGATTCTTCGACATGCCCAGAATGACATCATTGTCGGGCTTTTGGAACAGTCTCTTGTAGTTATTTCTTTCTGTGGTTTAAATCCAGGTTGTTTTTAATCAAAAAGTATGTTCAAACGTCTGTCTGATCTTCGGAATCTGGTTGATTCCAATGCAACTCCTAAAAGACTGGTATTAGCTGTTTCTCAGGACAGCTTTTCCTTAAGTGCGCTTCATGAGGCTTATCATGCCGGTTTTATACAGCCTATACTTATTGGCGATCGTGAAGAAACCGTTCACATAATCAATGAAAAAGACTATGACTTCGAGGGTGTTGAATTGATTGATGAATCAGATCCTGAGAAATGTGTGGAAATTGCTGTTCGCAAGGTAAATAGTGGGGAAGCGGATATTCTCATGAAAGGCAAAGTGCCCACCCCTGTGTTATTAAAAGGAGTATTGAACAAGGAATGGGGATTACGTACCGGTAGCTTGCTGTCACATCTAGCTTTTTTCGAAGTGGCTACTTACCACAAGCTTATTGCTGTTACGGATGTGGCTATGAATATTGCGCCTTCTCTGAAGGACAAAATTGCGATCATAAATAACTCCGTAAAGTATCTGAATGCTTTGGGCATTGAAAAGCCTAAGGTTGCGGTTCTTGGGGCTATAGAAATGGTGAATGAGAGTATGCAGGCCACTACCGATGCGGCATTGTTGAGTAAAATGAATCAGCGTGACCAGATCAAAAACTGTCTGATTGACGGCCCGTTGGCTTTTGACAATGCGGTGAGTTTTGAGAGTGCGCATCATAAAAATATAAAAAGTGAGGTAGCAGGGGATACCGATTTGCTCCTGATGCCTGATATTGAGGTGGGTAATGTGTTGTATAAGAGTCTGGTGTTTTTTGCCCAGGCTAAGGTCGCATCTGTTATTCTTGGTGCATCTGCTCCAATTGTTCTTACCTCGAGAAGTGATTCCGAAGAGAGCAAATTCAACAGTATTTTATTGGCTGCTCTTGCAAAATAGCATTCTTCAATTATTAGTAAACCACAAAAAACCAATCTCTATCTATGGAAAAATTTAAAATCCTTGTGATTAATCCGGGATCTACATCTACAAAAATTGCTGTTTTTGAAAATATTAAATCATTGCTGTTAAAAACCCTGAGACATTCTCCTGAAGAACTGGCAGGGTTTGAAGATATTCCCAGTCAATATGAATTTCGCAAGAAAGCTGTTTTGGATGAACTGGTGGCTGCAGGCATTGCTGTGGAAGAAATCAATGCTGTAGTGGGGCGTGGTGGTCTTCTGCGACCTATTCCATCCGGCGTTTATGAAGTGAATGACGCCATGAAGAGTGATTTGAAAAACCGAAGTGGAAAGCAACAACATGCGAGTAATCTGGGGGGATTGATTGCTGATGATATTGCTCGTACCATTCCCGGAGCAAGGGCGTTTATTGCCGATCCGGTTGTGGTGGATGAGCTGCAGGATGTAGCTCGTATTACCGGTCTGCCTGAATTGCCAAGAGATTCAGTCTTTCATGCCCTAAATCAAAAAGCTGTAGCCAGAAATTACGCACGATCAGCAGAAAAGAAATATGAAGAATTGAATCCTCCATTCATAGCACGCTC
>DHQK01000204.1 GCA_002411085.1 Marinilabilia sp. UBA5340
TTTTCTGGACAAAATCCAGAGATAGTCAAAGTTTTTTCCGGCAACCAGCCCATATTGGTAGTTTTCATCAATGGCAATGACGTTGTAGCCGGAATAAAACGGGCCAAAAAAGGACACCTTCAATTTGGCCACATCTTTTTCGCCCACAAATTTTGCTTTACCTATTGCCTCCTGCCATTCCTTTTCAACGGTATTGTAACCCCTGTTGGCTACCCTGATGGTTCCGTCCTCATTCCAGGAATATTCTGCGGTGACATTGTTGAGGTTCCGCTCGTATTTAAAGTCCAGACGGGCAATCTCGTACCATTTATCCAGGTACTTTTCTATGTAAAAAGGCTTAACAGCCGTTGCCCCCCGGGGAATGGTGCGACATGAAAAAAATCCAAATATCATCATGGGTATTATCAAAAAGAAAAGTTTTTTACTCAGTCTCATAATCAATAGATCGTTAGTTTTTAGAAGTTAGAAATTAGAGAAAATCGTAAGACATTGATATTCTGAATTTTATCAAAAAACTCATTTGAACTTAAAGATTTAATTTCCAGAGTTTTGAAAAAGTTTAACGGACTATTGATATATAAGTACTATGATTTTATTTTCTGTGTAAAATTTAAAGAGTTTCTCAATGAAGAATCTTTTATTTTTGTAGTTTCGAAAAAACAATTGTCCGGAGCAACTAATTGCATTTTACACCGGATACCGATTTTTCGAAAACTTAGTATATACATTTAAAATAAAAGCATGCAGGTATCAAAATTTGGCGGTGCGTCGGTAAAGGATGCGAATGCGGTGAAAAATCTTTCGAAAATAGTGGAATCGATGGACAAGCCTCAGGTGATCGTTGTTTCTGCCATGGGCAAGACAACCAATGCACTGGAAGAGTTGGTTAAGGACTATTTCCAGGGAAACATAAAGGGGGCAGAATCCAGACTAAAGACTATTAAAGACTTCCATGATACTATTATTAGTGGGTTGTTCGATGATTCGGACACCTCTTTGCTGATTCCTTACAATGCCTGTATTAAATCGTTGGAAGACAGGTTGAAACATCAGCCTTCCATGCATTTCGATTACGAGTATGATCAACTGGTCTCTTTTGGCGAACTTCTGTCTACACAGATTGTCAGTGCTTTTCTGAACAGCCAGGGGCTGAAGAATAAATGGGTGGATGTTCGTCAGGTGTTGAAGACCGATGATCTTTACCGCGATGCCAATGTCAACTGGGAGCTGACAGCTCAATTGATGGGTGAGACATTCGTTTTTGATGAATACCAGTTGTATGTAACCCAGGGATTCCTGGGGGGAACCCTCAGCAATATATGCACAACTCTTGGACGGGAGGGATCGGACTATACTGCTGCCATTATTGGTAATGTGATGAATGCCGAAAAAGTAACTGTGTGGAAAGATGTTCCCGGTATTTTGAATGCTGATCCAAGGATCTTTCCTGATGCTGAGAAAATTGACTCGCTCTCCTATGCCGAAACCATTGAATTGGCCTATTATGGTGCCCAGGTAATTCATCCTAAGACCCTGAAGCCGCTTCAGAATAAGCAAATTCCACTGTATGTGAAGTCGTTTGTGGATATGAATCTGCCCGGGACAGTTATTCGTCAGGAAAGCCAAAGGATACCTATTCCGGTTTTTATTCTTAAAAAAGATCAGTTGTTGTTGACCCTTTCACCGTTGGATTTTTCCTTTATTACGGAGGACAACCTGAGTAACATTCTGGGATTGTTCAGCCAGCATCATGTGCGCATTAATCTTCTGCAAACATCTGCCCTTAATTTTACGGTATGTGTGGATCGTAAAGAACATTTACAATCCCTGATGGAAGGTTTGAAAGATTTCTACAATGTCAGATACAACGATCAGGTCGAACTTCTGACCATAAGGTATTACACACAACAGGTGATTGATGAGAAAGTGAAAAACAGAGTTGTGATTGACTCACAAGTCACACGCAAAAATGCACGTTTTGTGTTACAGGGTTCCTGATTCTATTTTGTAAGGAAGTCAGGAACCTGGCCCGATGTGATGAGTTGGGCTCCTTTTTGTTTCATATCAGTCAATGCATTCGAGGTGTCATCAGACTTCATATTTACCCCTTTGGTGGCATCGGTAATTAGAAATGTCTTGTATCCCAGTTGAAGCGCATCCTTGACGGTGAAATAAACGCAGACATCGGCGGCCAGTCCTGTAATGAAGAGCCTGTTGACATTCTTTTTCTGAAGATATTTGTGCAGCTCCGTTTCTATTTTATGTCCATTATCAAAAAAAGCACTGTAGGAATCCACCTCCGGATCGGTTCCTTTAAAAATTATGCGTTGAATCAAATTTCTGTTCAGCAAAGGAGACAATTCCGCTCCGGGGCTGCCCTGAATACAATGGTCGGGCCAGAGAATTTGCTCCAGCCTGTTAAGCTGAATGACATCTCCCGGTATATGTCCTGGATGATTGGAAGCAAAACTTCCATGATTGGCGGGGTGCCAGTCGCGCGATGCCACAAGGATCCGGAATTTTTTCTGGAGGTTATTGATGACAGGGATTATCTGGTCGCCATCCGGAACGGCCAGATTGCCGCCGGGTAAAAAGTCATTCTGTACGTCAACTATCAGTAATGCATCCATATTTTCAACCTTTTTATTAATTCGCACAAATCATTGTCAGGGTATTCCGCCTTGCGGAATGTTGGGGCCTGATCAATTAATATCAGCTTATTTATGTGATTGTTGTTTGTATTTTACAATCAGGTTCAGCCTTTTGTGATAGAGCGATTCTTCTATTCCCACTGGATAAATGTGTGGGTTGACAAATCTTTTGATCGTTTTATCTAACAAACTAAGCTGTGCGGATGTTCGTTGTTGAAGTTCGGAAATTGGCTCTTTGCGATATACTGATTTCCCGCTTCTAAAAACAGGAACAAGGAGATCTTTGCATTCCAGTTTTGTCTTGTCAAGTGTTTTGGAGCGTGTAGGATCAGCCGGATCAATCATTTTTACAGCACCCGACAGGTCTTTGCGCTGATCGAAAATCATATCTCCCGCCATCACGCCGTCTCTGTAAAATCTTTTTACCTGCTGAATTCCCGGAATATTAACTTTTACTGACTGTTCAGATAGCTTAATGCGATCCTGCCACTCGCCATTTTTCGTCTGAATAGCTGAGAGTTTGTAGACCCCGCCCAGAGCCGGTTGTTCAAAAGCAGTTACCAATTTTGTGCCGATTCCCCAGGAATCAATTGCGGCATCCTGTTGTTTCAGACTGGCAATCAAGTGTTCGTCCAAATCGTTGCTGGCCACTATTTTGAGGTGAGAAAGTCCCGCCTCGTTGAGTTTTTTACGGGCAAGTTGACTGAAGTATGCAAGGTCGCCCGAGTCCAGGCGGATTCCATTGATCTGATGTCCTTCGGCCTCCGCTTTCTTTGTGGTTTCTATGGCATGATCAATTCCCGCGGGAGTGTCATAGGTATCTACCAGAAAAATGGTATTATTGGGCAATGCATGCGCAAAGGCATCAAATGCTTTTTTTTCATCCTCAAAGGCCTGTACCCAACTGTGGGCATGTGTCCCAAGGGCAGGAATGCCAAGTTTTTTGGCTGCTAATACGTTGGATGTACCGTCACATCCGCCAATAAAAGCTGCTCTGGCTGCTGAGATAGAGCCATCTATTCCCTGTGCTCTGCGTAATCCGAATTCCATTACCGGGTCTCCTTTGGCTGCCAGATTGATTCTGGCAGACTTGGTGGCGATGAGTGTCTGAAAATTCAGGATATTCAGCAGAGCTGATTCAATCAGCTGACATTGCAAAATAGGGCCTTTAACTCGCAGTAGTGGCTCATTGGGGAATACCACAGTGCCTTCTGGTACCCCCTCAATGTCACATTCAAACTCCAGATTTCGGAGATAATTCAGAAATTCTTTGTCGAAAAGCGGTCGCGAGTCGTTACCGGTTTGTTTTTGCAAATATTCAATGTCTGATTGGGAAAACCGGAATCTGTCCAGAAAATCAATGGCATATTCCAGCCCGGCAGCTATAGTAAATCCACCCCCGAACGGATTGTTCCTGAAAAAGAGGTTGAATACCGCTTGTTGCTCATGCATGTTGTTCTTCCAGAAGGCATAAGCCATCGTAATTTCATAAAAGTCAGTCAGTAGTGTCAGAGAGTTTTGGTATGTTGATTGTAATGCATTCATTTTTTACGGCTTAAATTCTATAACAAATCCTGCCTGATAGGCCTGGAAGTTTCCCTTGCTGTCAAACACAGGCCAGGCCAGAAGCACTGAATTGACCTTCTTGGTCATTGTTCCCTCATTTGGCGCAATCTGCCAGGTTTCTTCAAATTGTAACTGGGCCAGTTGATTACGGTTGAATTTTCCTGATGCTTCCATTTCTCTCAGCTTTTCTGCCGGGATGGTGTCGTCGTTGTAGTAGTCCATTGCTGTTGCCTTTCCGCTGTAGACAGCTTCAAACAACAAATCTGTCATTTTCTTGTGGTTCAGGTTTCTGATGCGTCGGGTGGCCCAAGTGTTAATGGTATCCAGATTGATTACATCAACGGGATACAGAATGGTGTCGGCAACCACCACATTTCCTTCTGATGATGAGGTTGATGGGGCATTGGGTGAAGAGGGAGTGTTACATGCTGAAAACGCAATCAGTGGAAAAAATAAAAAATATAGAGTCTTGTTGTGCATAACAATTATCGATTGAATGTTAACATCATTCCTTGCTGGTTCCGATTGATGGTGCCATCAGCATAAACCGGGTAACCGTTGACAAAAGTGTGGGTAATCCGGTGCGAAAAGGAAGTTCCTGAAAACGGACTCCAGCCACACTTGTAATGCACAGAAGCATCTTCAACCAGTTCTTGCTGATCAGGAGCCACAAGTACCAGGTCGGCAAAATAACCTTCCCTGATAAATCCTCTTTTCTCTATTCCGAAAAGACGGGCCGGGGCATGACACATTTTGTCTACCACCATTTCTTTCGTAAAAACGCCTTTTGCTGATAATTCCAGCATAGCCTGGAGGGAGTGTTGAACCAGCGGCCCTCCGGATGGGGCATGGAAATAACTGTTGTTTTTTTCATCTAATGCGTGCGGGGCGTGATCGGTGGCCACAACGTCAACAATGTTGTTCTTGAGTGCTTCACGCAGGGCTTCGCGATCATCAGCTGTTTTTACTGCGGGATTCCATTTGATGCGTGCCCCGTATTTGTCATAGTCTTGGTCGGAAAACCATAAGTGATGAACGCAAACTTCGGCAGTTATTCTTTTTTCTTCTATTGGGAGTGAAGCATTGAAAAGTGACATTTCCCGTGCTGTGGACAAATGAAGTATGTGCAGGCGGGTGTTGAATTTTGTTGCCAGCTCCACTGCCATTGAGGATGACTTATAGCAAGCTTCCGCACTTCTGATTAGGGGATGATACCGGAAAGGCATGTCCTCCCCATATTGAGCTTTAAATTCTTTTGTGTTGCGCCGGATAGTAGCTTCATCTTCGCAATGCGTGGCAATTAGCATGGGTACTTCCCGAAATATGTTTTCCAGGGCTTCCTGCTTGTCTACAAGCATATTGCCGGTGGATGAGCCCATAAATACTTTTACTCCACATACCTTGCCAGGGTCGGCCTTTAAAACTTCTGTCAGATTGTCGTTGGTAGCTCCTATATAAAAGGAGTAATTGGCCACGGACTTCCGGCTACCCGTTTCAAATTTCTGATTCAGGGCTTCAATAGTTGTTGTTTGAGGATTGGTATTGGGCATCTCCATGAAAGAGGTGACTCCCCCTGCCACCGCGGCTCCCGACTCGGTGAAGATATCCGCCTTGTGTGTTAAACCTGGTTCCCTAAAATGCACCTGGTCATCAATAACTCCCGGGATCAGATAATGGTCGGTTGCATCAATAATTTTGTCAGCAGGAGGGAGTTGGTCTGATTTTCGGAGTATTTTGTCAATCAGTTGATCTTTTATCAAAATACTTCCGTTGAAGGTCTCTCCCTGATTGATTATGGTGGCGTTTTTGATAAGTGTTTGCATGGCTTGCTTCTTTATTAATAAAATGCGGAATAAAGAACCGCTTGTCAATATTAAATTTATGAATTAACCGACCTAACGTCCAGTAGTATTATTAAGCTCAGTATTCAGACTTCATATTTTTTGAAGAAACTACTGATCTTCATTTTGATGACACCCCAAAGGGCTTCGTTAAAAATTCCTCCGCTCATTTTGGATGCTCCCTGCTGCCGGTCGGTAAATATAATAGGAACCTCAATAATCTTAAAGCCGTATTTCCAGGTAGAGAATTTCATTTCTATCTGAAAACCATATCCCTTAAGTCGAATATTATCCAGCTTGATTGTATCCAGAACTTTGCGGTGATAGCATTTGAAACCTGCAGTGGTATCCATGATTTTCATGCCTGTCACCAAACGTACGTAGGTGGAAGCAAAGTAAGACATGAGCACTCTTCCCATGGGCCAGTTTACTACGTTAACACCTGACTTGTACCTTGATCCGATGGCCAAATCAGCTCCATCTATTGTACAGGCGTTGTAAAGTCGGTTCAAATCCTCCGGGTTGTGAGAGAAATCAGCATCCATCTCACATATATAGTCATATCCATGACTGAGTGCCCATTTAAAACCTGTGATATAAGCTGTTCCCAGTCCTAATTTGCCTGCTCTTTCCAATAGATGCAATCGTTCAGGATACTCCTGTTGCATCTTTTTCACGATGGAAGCTGTTCCATCCGGGGAGCCATCGTCAATAATGAGAACCTCGAAAAAGGTTGGTTGGGCAAAAACGGCCTTTACAATGGCTTCGATATTTTCCTTCTCGTTGTATGTTGGTATAACTACCAGGGTTTTTATTGCTGTCATCGGCTTGCAGGTGTATTTTAATTGCGATATGTTTTGGCGAATTTACAAAATAAGATATTGCTATTGCCCCTCCTTTCAATGTTTTTTAGGCAAAGGACGGTAAACCTTATAGTATTTGGAATCTTTTGTCTTCCTTTTTTCGGCTGATGGTGTCAGCTTTCTTTTATTGGCTGGCGTTGGAAATTTAACCGGAGGGAGAGGGCAATAAAAAGAAAGGTGAGTTTAGTGTGATTTTATACTATATAGGTACGATGTTGTTGTGAAGCCAGGCCCCAGGGATCCTTCTCAGATGAAGGCCCAAGTCCGTGGGCCACGACCTGCTACCCGAAACCCAGAACACCCTTGACATTTTACCCG